>JBQCJG010000341.1:0-42217 GCA_051952955.1 Lysobacteraceae bacterium
GACAGCGTCGTGTTTCCCTTCCAAACACGCCGCACCCGCGGTGCGCGGCGTCCGGCATGGCCGGCCGCGTTCCTGCCATGTCCGCGTCAAGAGGCTTCCATGTCCATCGATTCCGCCCAGATCATCGACGCCAACAAGCGCAGCGCCAACGACACCGGTTCGCCGGAAGTCCAGGTCGCGCTGCTGTCGGCCCGCATCTCGCAGCTCACCGAGCACTTCAAGACCCACAAGCAGGACCATCACAGCCGTCGCGGCCTGCTGAAGATGGTCAACCGTCGTCGCAGCCTGCTCGACTACCTGCACCGCAAGGACGCGGAGCGCTACAAGGCCCTGATCGAGAAGCTCGGTCTGCGCCGCTAAGCTTCACACCCGCCGCGGCGCAGCAATGCGCCGCGGTGTCGTTTTGGGGACGCGAGTCCCGCGCAACACCGGCCGCGACCGCGGCCACCCGGGCCCGGCAGGGGCCGCGTCCCGGTTCAGCATCGCCCATCGACATCGATCCGAGGAATTCCAAACGTGGCAAAAGTGACCAAGCGTTTCCAGTACGGCCGGCATGAAGTGGTGCTCGAAACCGGCGAAATCGCCCGCCAGGCCGGCGGCGCAGTGATGGTGTCGGTGGATGGCACCGTGGTGCTGGTGACGGCCGTCGCCGCCAAGTCGGCGCGCGAGGGGCAGGACTTCTTCCCGCTCACCGTCGACTACCAGGAGAAGTTCTACGCCGGCGGCCGCATTCCGGGTGGCTTCTTCAAGCGCGAAGGCCGCGCGACCGAAAATGAAACGCTGACCTCGCGCCTGATCGACCGTCCGATCCGTCCGCTGTTCCCGGAAGACTTCCGCAACGAAGTCCAGATCATCGCGACCGTCATGTCGCTGAACCCGGAAGTCGACGGCGACATCCCGGCGCTGATCGGCGCGTCCGCCGCGCTCGCGCTCACCGGCGCCCCCTTCGACGGCCCGATCGGCGCCGCGAAGGTCGGTTACAGGAACGGCCAGTACCTGCTCAATCCGAGCACGACCGAACTGCTCGACAGCGACCTCGAACTGGTCGTCGCCGGCACCAAGCAGGCGGTGCTGATGGTCGAATCCGAAGCGAAGGAGCTGTCGGAAGACGTGATGCTCGGCGCGGTGGTCTTCGGCCACCAGCAGATGCAGGTCGCGATCGACACGATCAACGAACTGGTCGCCGAAGCCGGCAAGCCGAAGTGGGACTGGCAGGCCCCGGCCAAGAACACCGCGCTGATCGACGCGCTGAAGGCCGCGATCGGCGACCGCCTCGGCGCCGCCTTCCAGATCCGCGACAAGCTCGAGCGCCGCGACGCGATCTCGGCGCTGAAGAAGGACGTGCTGGCCGGCCTCGCCGCGCAGATCGAAGCCAACGGCTGGAGCACCGCCGAAGCCTCGAAGGAATTCGGCGAACTCGAATACCAGACGATGCGCAACTCGGTGCTGACCACCAAGGTCCGCATCGACGGCCGCGCGCTGGACACCGTCCGCCCGATCACCTCGAAGGTCACGGTGCTGCCGCGCGTCCACGGCTCCTCGCTGTTCACCCGCGGCGAGACCCAGGCGATCGTCGCGGTCACGCTGGGCACCGCCCGCGACGGCCAGGTGATCGATGCCGTCGCCGGCGAATACAAGGAACACTTCCTGTTCCACTACAACTTCCCGCCGTATTCGGTCGGCGAAGCCGGCCGCATGATGGGCCCGAAGCGTCGCGAGATCGGCCACGGCCGCCTCGCCAAGCGCGGCGTGCTCGCGGTCATGCCGACGATGGAAGCGTTCCCGTACACGATCCGCGTCGTCTCGGAAATCACCGAATCGAACGGCTCGTCGTCGATGGCCTCGGTCTGCGGCAGCTCGCTGGCGCTGATGGATGCCGGCGTGCCGATCAAGTCGCCGGTCGCGGGCATCGCGATGGGCCTGGTGAAGGAAGGCGACGACTTCGTCGTGCTGTCCGACATCCTGGGTGACGAAGACCATCTCGGCGACATGGATTTCAAGGTCGCCGGCACCGACCAGGGCATTTCCGCCCTGCAGATGGACATCAAGATCCAGGGCATCACCGAAGAGATCATGAAGGTCGCGCTGGCCCAGGCGAAGAACGGCCGCCTGCACATCCTCGGCGAGATGGCGAACGCCATCACCACGCCGCGCGCCGAGCTGAGCGAGTTCGCGCCGCGCCTGCTGACCATGAAGATCCATCCGGACAAGATCCGCGAAGTGATCGGCAAGGGCGGTGCCACGATCCAGGCGATCACCAAGGAAACCGGCACGCAGATCGACATCCAGGACGACGGCACCATCGTCATCGCCTCGGTCAATGCCGCTGCCGCGCAGGCCGCGAAGGCGCGCATCGAGCAGATCACCTCGGACGTCGAGCCGGGCCGGATCTACGAAGGCAAGGTCGCGAAGATCATGGACTTCGGCGCGTTCGTCACCATCCTGCCGGGCAAGGACGGCCTGGTCCACGTCTCGCAGATCTCCAGCGAACGCGTGGAGAAGGTCAGCGACAAGCTGAAGGAAGGCGACGTGGTCAAGGTCAAGGTGCTGGAAGTCGACAAGCAGGGCCGCATCCGCCTGTCGATGAAGGCCGTGGCCGACGGCGAAGGCCTGTCCGGCGAATAAGCCGCCCGACGCTCCCGCGCTTCCCCGAAGCCCGCCGTGAAAACGGCGGGCTTCGTCGTTTCCGGCGGCCGGTCGTCGGGCCTGGATCACGGCGCGGACCGGGAAGGACAATCGTGAGCGCGCCGCGCCGGCTGCAGAGGTCGCCGGCGTCCCATGCGGCAATCCGGAAGCCGGGCAGCCAACGTCCAGGAGACCATGCGCGGTACGCAGAAGATCACGATCTACCTCAACAACTTCGACGTCCAGAACCCGAGCCCCACCAGCCAGCCGAGCATCGAGGAACTCGGCCTGATGGCCCGCGACATCGGCAACTCCGGCTTCACCGTCGGCGTGTTGGGCGCTGCACGTCCGCGCGAACGGGGACTTCGCACAACGACGGCGATCCGATCGTCTCCGGCGGCCAGCTGCAGCCGGGCTTCGCGCACCTGCCGGCGCTGATCGCGGAGATGAAGGCGCGCGGCCTGCTGACGCAGCTGCTGTTCTCGGTCGGCGGCTGGAGCTGCGAGAGCGACTTCGTCAACATCAAAGCGATGATCGACCAGTACGGCACCGGCAGCGCAAATCCGCTGTACGCGAACTTCCGGGCGCTGAAGGCCGCGCTGTCGATCGACGGCATCGACATCGACCTGGAGGCCGATTCGTCGCCGGCGCCGTATGCGCATCCGTACGGCGACTACACCGACACGCTGGTGTCGCTGGCGGCGATGCTCGACGGTCTGGGCATGACGATCACGTTCTGTCCGTACACGGATTCCGGTTTCTGGATCGACTGCCTGGCGAAGATCTGCGCCGCGAACGGCAGTCGCCAGCTGGTGACCACGATGAACCTGCAGTGCTACGACGGCGGTGGCGGCAACACCCAGGCGCAGTGGGTCGGGCTGCTGTCGCAAGCGACGTCGCCGCTGGGCATCGCGAACATCCCGGCGTTCGTGGTGCCGGGTTACAACGCGCGGCAGACCCCGCCGCAGGCACTGCAGGGCACGTTCGCCGACAACACGCAGATGACGCCGGGGATCATCGGCGGCTTCGTCTGGAACGACGGCGAGGTGCAGCAGAGCGGCAATCCCGTCTCCGCGTACGCATCGGCGATCGTGGACGGCATCGCCGCACTCACCTGACGGCAGCGACGGCGGCGGGACGTCTGTCCCGTCGCCGTCGATGGCCGATCGCTCAGACCAGGCCGAGCGCCGCCAGCAGGCGGTGGTACCAGGTCTCGCGATCGCGTGCGGCGGCGCGCAGCGCGCGCGAGGATTCGCCCAGGGATTCGCCGTAGGCCGGCTGCGGGTTCGCCGGCAGGTTCGCCATCGCGGGCACCGCGAGGCCGGCGGTGTACTGCGGCGCGATGTCGGTGCCCTGCACGATGCCCAGCGGCGTGTAGCCGGTGTAGCCGGGGAAAATCGTGCCCAGCTTGTTGTTGCCCATGCGCCGGATGAGGATTTCCGAGAACACGCGGCGGTAGTCGGTGGTCGCCGGCACGTCGCCGAAGTACGGCGACAGCGTCTCCGGCGCCAGCCCCAGCCACTGGCCGTAGAGCTTGCGGCCGTTGACCGCGCCGCCGAGCACCAGCATCTGGTTGCCGTAGCCGTGGTCGGTGCCGCCGCTGCCGTTCTGGCGCACGCGGCGGCCGAATTCCGACTGCACGATCACCGTTACCCGGCCCATTTCGCCGGTCGTGGTCAGCTCGTTGTAGAACGCGGTCAGCGCATCCGAGAGTTCGGCGATCTTGTTCTGGTAGTAGTGGTAGCCGCTGCCCGCGGTGCCCTGGCCGTCGTGCGTATCCCAGCCGCCGAGGTCGAGCGTGGCGAAGCGCAGGCCGAGGTTGAAGCGCACCGACTGGGCGATGGTCCACAGCTGCCGCGCGAAGGTGCTGGTCGGCCAGCCGGCGGGCAGGGTGGAGGTGTAGGCCTGACTGCCGATCACGCGCAGGGCGTTGTCGGCGCGCTGGCCCGCCAGCTCGGTGCCGGTCTGGCCGGCCCACAGGGCGGCGAGGGTCTCGTTGACGCCCTTGGTGCCGGCGGGCAGTCCGCTGCGGAACTGCTGCCACTGCCAGGCGCCGGTGTTCAGCGCGAAATCGGTGGGGCTGGGCATGACCAGCGCCTGGGTGTTGCCGAGCAGGTTGGCCGGCTGGCGGCTGGCCACCGCCAGCAGCGGCAGGGTTTCGCTGCCGGTGGTGCCGGTCTGGGTGGCCCAGGCGCGGCTCATCCAGCCGGTGCCGCCGCCCTGGCTTCCCGGCGTGCCGAGGTCGAGGTACAGCTGCGCGTCGAAATGGCTGCGGGTGACCACGGTCGGCATGCCGCAGGCCTGCACGATCGCGAGCTTGCCGGCGTCCCAGATCGTCTTCAGCCCGGTGGCCGAGGGATGCAGGCCGAAGCCGGTGGCCGCGCCGCCGGCGAGGGTCAGCGGCAGCGCGCCGTAGGTGCCGGTGGCGGCGATGTTGAGCGACGGCCGCGCTTCCTCGTAGTAGCCGCGGTCGTTGCCGGAGACCGGCGGCACCAGGTTCAAGCCGTCCATGCCGCCGCGCAGGAACACCAGCACCACGGTGTCGTAGGGATTCGCGGCCGCGGCCGCTTCCTGCGAGAACAGCATCGACGGGCCGGCGGCGCCGATGGCGGCGGTCGCGCAGCAGCCCTTGAGGAACTCGCGCCGGTCGAAACGGAGATCGGTCATGGCGGCGTCCTCAGCGGGTGGCGAATTCGGGCGACAGCAGGATCAGCGCGACGAGGCTGCGGAGGCGCTGCTGGTTGTAGTGCTTCTTCGGATCGCTCGCGGCCCAGGCGTCGGTGTCGGTGATGACGTCGGTGGCGGGATTGCCGTTCTGCGCCATGAAGCCCGCCAGCACCGTGCGCCGGCTCGCGACCGGCAGGTAGCCCAGCAGGCGCTGGCACCAGAAATCCACGAGGTTGTTCGCGGTCCAGTTGGTCACGCCGCTGCGGGTGGCGTCGAGGATCGGCGCGATCGGCGCCGGCGTGGCGGCGCCGTCGTTCGCCTCGGTCAGCCAGTCCAGCACCTTCCACGTCATCGCGTAGCTGCTGGAGCCCGACCACGCGAGCCCGGTGTCCGGATAGCCGTTCGGCGCCGGCCATTCGTAGGGCACGTGGCCAGCGGAGGACAGCCGGTAGAAGAGATCGTCGCTGCGGCCGTCGCCGACCTTCGGCGTCCAGTCGGTGCCGAGCCCGCGCAGCGCGGCGGCGATCAGTTCGAACGGCCGGCGGTTCTTCATGCCCCAGCTGTTCTTGAAGGCATCGGACGTGAGGATGTGGCGCAGGGTCTTCGCGATCTGGTCCGGCTGCTGCCAGTTCGCGCGGAACACGGCCGCGGCGCTGTCGATCAGCGCCTGGTCGGGGCGATCGGTCACGAAGCGGCGGATCAGCTTCTTGCAGATGAACCTGGCGACGCGCGGATGGCTGGCCAGCCGGTCCATGATGTCGCGGCCGTCCTTCATCGCCGGCTGTTCGGGATAGATGTACTTGCCGAGCACGTACTTCGGACCGGCGTCGTGCCATGCCGACCGGTACACGAAGCCGCCGTCGTTCTCGGTCGGGTACTGCCAGTGGCCGTTCTTGATCGACCAGCCGGTGAACGCCGACGCGGTCTCGTAGACGTCGTTGTCGGTGTAGCCGATCGGGTAGGTCGGGTCCTCGGGGCAGGGCGGCACCTGGAACGGGTCCATGAAGCCGAGGTAGTTCTCGGCGCCCATCGTGTGCAGTTCCAGCAGCTCGCGCGCGAAGTTCTCGTTCGGGCCGGAGCGCGTGTTCGACGAGTTGTCGAGGTAGTACATCATCGACGTGCTCTGCGCGACCGCTTCGAGCATCGTCCGGAAGTTGCCCAGCGCGTTGGCGCGGATCACGTCGCGCTGGTAGTGCATGTACACCGGGCCGGCGGAGAAGTCGCTGGCGGTGACGTTGAAGTGGTCGTGCCAGAAGCCGCACACGACTTCCAGCAACTGGCGCTTCGAGTGCACCGCGCGCGCGAGCGCGCCGCGCTCGGCTTCCCAGGCCGGACGCATGCGCACGTCGTAGGCGGGATCGGGCAGGACGTGGTCGGCCCACAGCTGGGTCAGGCTCTTGTTGAGCGTGGTGTAGCCGGCCGCCGTCAGGCGCGCGTCCATCGCGCTGTCGTCGATCCCCGCCGGGTTGAGCTGCTGGTCGAGGAACGCCGTCAGCCGCGCGCTGTCGTTGGCGCCGAGCGCGTTGAACGCGGCGATCGAGGCCGGCGTCACGCCGAAGGTGAGGTGGTTCAGCACCCGCACCGCGAACGGCGCGCGCTGCAGGGTGACGAGGTCGGCCGAGGACCGGTTCGCCGTCGACGGGCCCGACATCCCGTGGCCGCCGGACGGCGTGCCCGGCACGGTCGCGGGCGTGCTGCCGATCGCGGTCGGCAGCCCGTTGGCGATCGGCTGGCCGAACTCGTCCAGCCGCGGCGGCGGTGCCTGGAACACCAGCGGACCGCGGATGCCGTTGCGAAGCGCGATCCGGGCGTACACCGCCTTGCGGCGGAGTTGCGGGAAGAGTCTGGGCATGCGGGCTCCGTCTCGAGGCGACCGTGGGGATCGAGCGCACTATAAGCCGGAACCCCGAACCAAAATATGGCCTGAACGCCTGAGAACCGTGACGGAGGCCTCGCTCCGGAAAGCCCGTCCGCGCAGGCTTTTCGCGGCCTACTGCGCGGTCCAGCCGCCGTCGATCGGGAACGAGGCGCCGGTCACGTTGTGCGCCTCGCGGCGGCACAGCCACAGCACCATGGAAGCGATGTCGTCGGGCAGCGACATGCGCAGGCTGGGCTGCTTCTCGGCCAGCAGCGCGCGCACGCCGTCGTCGCGGCTGGCGGTCCCGCCGAGGGCGCTGCGGCGGGCCTCGATCTGCGGCTCGATCAGCGGCGTCTCCACCCAGCCCGGGCAGATGCAGTTGGCGGTGACACCGCCGCTGTCGCGACTGCCGGCCGCGGCGTATTCCAGCGCCGCGACCTTGCTCAGGCCGACGATGCCGAACTTGCTGGCGACGTACGGCGCCTTGTTCGCGGAGGCCACCAGGCCGTGCACCGAGGCGATGTTCACGACGCGGCCGTAGCCGCGCGCGGCCATGCCCGGCATCGCCAGGCGCATGGTGTGGAACGCCGAACTCAGGTTGATCGCGAGGATGTCGTTCCATTTCTGCACCGGCATCTCCGCCAGCGGCACCGCGTGCTGGATGCCGGCGTTGTTGACCACGATGTCGAGCGGCGACCACGCGTCGATCGCGGCCATCATCGCCTCGATCGCGTCGGGGTCGCGCAGGTCTGCGCCGAAGTGGCGGACGTCGGTCGCGCCGGCGTCGCGCACGGTCTGGAGGGCGTCGTCGATCTGCCCGGGCGAGCCGAGGCCGTTGATCGCGACCTTCGCGCCGGCGGCGGCGAGGGCGCGGGCGATGGCCAGGCCGATGCCGGAGGTGCTGCCGGTGACGAGGGCGGTGCGGGACGCGAGGAATCGGTCGGACATCGGGGGCTCCGTCGATGTGGAGAAAGCCGCGGCGAGGCGGCGAACGGGAAACGACGACGCGGTTGGGGCGCGGCATGGCGCGCGATCGCCTGCCGCGGAGACTGCGCGACCGGAGGCTTACACCAGCCCGGTCGCGTAGAACGCGCCGATCGCCACGAACACCGCCATCGTCTTGATCAGGGTGATCGCGAAAATGTCCTTGTACGCCTGGCGATGGGTCAGGCCGGTGACGGCCAGCAGCGTGATCACCGCACCGTTGTGGGGCAGGGTGTCCATGCCGCCGGAGGCCATCGCCGCCACGCGGTGCAGCACGTCCATCGGGATGCCGGCCGCGGTCGCGTTCGCGATGAAGGTCTCGGCCATCGCGCCGAGGGCGATGCTCATGCCGCCCGACGCCGAACCGGTGATGCCGGCCAGCGAGGTCACCGTGATCGCCTCGTTGACCAGCGGATTCGGGATCGCGTGCAGTGCGTTCGCCACGACGAGGAAGCCCGGCAGCGCGGCGATCACTGCGCCGAAGCCGTATTCGGAGGCGGTGTTCATCGCCGCGAGCATGGCGCCGCCGATCGCCGCCCTGGTGCCGTCGGCGAAGCCCGCCTTCACCGGCTTCCACGCCAGCAGCAGCACGCTGGCGATGCCGACCAGCAGCGCGCCCTGCACGGCCCACACCGCCGCGACCTTCGACACTTCCTGCACGACCGGCGTGGCCTTGCCGATCACCGCCGGGATGAACTCGTGGCTGCTGCCGTAGGCCAGCGGGATCTGCACCGTCAGCAGCTTGTTGACCACGCCCACCAGCACCAGCGGCAGCAGCGCCAGCAGTGGATGCGCGAGACGATCGTCGGCGTACGCGGCGGGTTCGTTGAGCAGCGCCGCGGGATCGCCGTAGCCTTCGCCCTTGCGCTTCGCCGCGCGGCGGCGCGATTCGAGGTAGAGGCTGCCCACGATCAGGATGAACACCGCGCCGATCGTGCCCAGCCACGGCGCCGCCCACGCGGTGGTGCCGAAGAACGAGGTCGGGATGATGTTCTGGATCTGCGGCGTCCCCGGCAGCGCGTCCATGGTGAAGGTGAAGGCGCCCAGCGCGATCGTGCCCGGGATCAGCCGCTTGGGGATGTCGCCCTGGCGGAACAGTTCGGCCGCGAACGGATACACCGCGAACACCACCACGAACAGCGACACGCCGCCGTAGGTCAGCAGCGCGCACACGACCACGATCGACAGCATCGCGCGCTCGGCGCCGAACAGCCGGATCACGGCCTTCACGATCGACTTCGAGAAGCCTGACAGTTCGATCAGCTTGCCGAAGATCGCGCCGAGCAGGAACACCGGGAAATACAGCTTGAGGAAGCCGACCATCTTGTCCATGAACAGGCCGGTGAACATCGGCGCGACCAGCGACGGATCGGTCAGCAGCACCGCGCCGAGCGCGGCGATCGGCGCGAACAGGATCACGCTGTAGCCGCGGTAGGCCACGAACATCAGGAAGCACAGCGCGGCCAGGACGATCAGGAAGGACATGGAGGAAGCGCCGGAAGATGCGGGAGGGCGGCGAGACGGCGGCGTGCGTGCGCACGGGACGCCGCCGCGGCGAACGCGAGGGACGGCCGGCAGTGTCCGCAGGCGCCGCGTCCCGGCCCATTGTCCGAAGGTACAAGTGCCGCCCTCCGGCCCGATGCCTAGGCTTGCCGCATCCCGCTCGCCGCGTCCGGCGGGCGGTCCTGCGTCTGATCTCTCCGAGGAATCGACCGATGCGCCGCATCACGCCCGTTCTTGTCGTCCCCGCCGCGCTTCGTCGCGTCGCCCTGCAGCATTCGTCGCTGAGCCTGGCCATCGCGCTGGGCCTCTGCGCCCCGGCCGCGTTCGCCCAGGACGCCCCCGCCGGCGCCCAGGCGGAGCGCGACACCCTCGACGCCATCACCGTCACCGCGCGCAAGCGCGAGGAAACCATCCAGGACGTGCCGGTCGCGGTCACCGCGTTCACGGCCGAATCGCTCGACAAGCTCAACGTCGAAGACCTCAGCGACCTCGATGCGCAGGTGCCGAACCTGACCGTGTACGCCGCGCGCGGCTCCAGCAGCACGCTGACCGCCTACATCCGCGGCGTCGGCCAGTCCGATCCGCTGTGGGGCGTCGACCCGGGCGTCGGTCTGTACCTGGACGACGTCTACGTCGCCCGCCCGCAGGGCGCGCTGCTCGACGTGTTCGACGTCGGCCGCGTCGAAGTGCTGCGCGGCCCGCAGGGCACGCTGTACGGCAAGAACACCATCGGCGGCGCCATCAAGTACGTGTCCAAGCCGCTGCCGACGGATTTCGAGGGCTTCGCTTCGGTCACGCTGGGCAATTACAACCAGCTGGACGGCAAGGCCGCGATCGGCGGCCCGCTGTTCGGCCACGACAGCGGCCTGCGCGCGCGCCTGTCGGTCGCCAGCCTCAATCGCGACGGCTTCGGCCGCAACCGCAGCACCGGCGCCCAGGTCAGCGACAAGGACATCGACGCCGTCCGCTTCACTCTCGGCGCGTTCTCGCAGGACGACTTCGACGTGCAGTTCGCCTTCGACTGGATGAAGGACAACTCCGGCGTCCGCGGCGCGCGGATGCTGGCCGCGAACCGCTTCGCCCCGACGCTGGCGCCGCTGGACAGCCGCTACGACGTGCGCAACGGCATGCCCAACACCAACGACACCGAGATGAAGGGCGGGTCGATCACGGTCAACTGGCGTCCGAACGACGCGTGGGCGTTCAAGTACGTCGGCGCCCGCCGCGAGTCCGACACCGACACCAACATCGACTTCGACACCCTGCCGAACAAGATCGCCGACGTGCACGCGCTGTACAGCGACGAGCAGACCTCGAACGAAGTGCAGGCCAACTACGACGGCGGCGGTCGCGCCCGCGGCGTGTTCGGCGTCTACACCTTCGACGGCCGTGCCGGCGGCCGCGTGCTGAACAACTTCTTCAACCTGCTGTTCGGCGACACCCAGGGCAACGTCTACACCAAGAGCACCGCGGTCTACGCCGACTGGACGTTCGACCTGACCGACCGCCTGAAGCTCGACGTCGGCGCGCGCTACACGGACGAGGACAAGCACGCCGCCGTCCTCAACCGCGGCTATTCGGACGCGACCTTCACCCGCCCGATCAGCGTGGTCGCGAACTTCGACAAGACCATCAACTTCAAGAACACGTCGCCGAAGATCTCGCTGGACTACCAGGTCAACGACAACATCATGGTCTACGGCCTGGCCAGCCGCGGCTTCAAGTCGGGCGGCTACAACATCCGCGCCCAGGCGACCGCGGTGCCGCGCTCGGCCGAGCCGTTCCAGGACGAGTCGGTCGACAGCTACGAAGTGGGCAGCAAGATGTCGTTCCTCGACAGCCGCCTGTTCCTGAACGTGTCCGCGTTCCACAACAAGTACAAGGACATCCAGCTGTCGGTGTTCACCGCCTACGACAGCAACGGCGACGGCACCGACGACGCGTTCTTCGGCGACTTCACCAACGCCGGCCGCGGCACCGTGAACGGCCTGGAAGTCGAGTACCAGTGGCTGCCGACCTCGCACTGGGCGATCTCCGGCAACCTCGCCTGGCTGGACGCGAAGTACGACGAGTACCTCTTCAAGAACGTCAACATCGCGAAGCAGCAGGAGTTCACCAACGCCCCGGATTTCTCGGGTGCGCTGAACGTCGAATACCGCACCGAGCTGGGCAGCCTGGGCAGTCTGTCGGCCCGCGTCGGCTACAGCTACCAGAGCCGCGTCGTCGCGACGACCGAAGTCGTGCGCGATCCGGTCACCGGCGCGCGCGCCACGCCGATCAGCCAGGACGGTTACGGCCTGATCAACGCCGGCGCGATCTGGAAGCTCAACGATGCGTGGAGCTTCTCGCTGCAGGGCAGCAACCTGGCCGACGAGGAATACCTGACCACGGGCTACAACCTGGTCTCGTCGCTGGGCGTGCTGACCGGCTTCTACGGCCCGCCGCGCCAGTACACGCTGACCGCCCGCTACGATTTCTGATCGGTCGCCAGCGGTTTGCGGGCCCGCCACTCCGTCGGGCCCGCTTCTTCATGCGGAACCGGAAGCGGTGCGCGAAAGCGCGCCGCTTCCGCGTTATCCTCCGTCGCATCGGGGCGAGGGCGACGACGTGACGGGCGGGCAGGGGATTCGCAGCGGCAATGTCGGCGGGAATCTCGGCGGCAATCTCGTCGGGATCACGCGCAGATGCTGAGCGCAGGCTGGGTCATCCTCGCCGCGCTGGCGTGGCTGGGCGTGATGTTCGCCGTCGCGGTGCACGGCGAACGCCGGCCGCAGGCGTTCGCCGGCCGCTGGAACAACATCTACGCGCTGTCGCTCGCGGTCTACTGCACGTCGTGGACGTTCTTCGGCACCGTCACCCAGGCCGCGCGCTACGACTGGCCGCTGCCGCCGACCTTCATCGGCACGATCCTGCTCTACGCGCTGGGCATCGGCCTGCTGGTGCGGCTGGTGCGGCAGGTGCGCGAGAGCAACAGCACCTCGATCGCGGATTTCATCGCCAGCCGCCTGGGCCAGGACGGCTGGCTGGCCGCGGCGGTCACCTTCGTCGCGGTGCTCGGCATCGTCCCGTACATCGCGCTGCAGCTGAAGGCGGTGGCGATGAGCTTCGCGCTGCTGGTGCGCGACGACGACGGGCAGATGCCGGCGTGGCGCGACAGCGCGCTGTACGTGGCGCTGGCGATGGCCGCGTTCGCGATGCTGTTCGGCACCCGCAGCGCCAGCGCCGCCGAGCACAACCGTGGCCTGGTGCTGGCGATGGCGTTCGAGGCGCTGCTCAAGCTCGCGGCGATGCTGGTGCTCGGCGCGTTCGCGCTGTCGCTGCCGCTGCCGTCGGTGCCCGATGCGCCGCTGCCGCCGGGGCGCGGCGACCTGTCCGGCTTCGCGCCGCTGGTGCTGCTCGGCGTGCTGGCGATGTTCACGCTGCCGCACCAGTTCCACGTCGGCGCGGTGGACTGCCGCGACGAGCGCCACCTGCTGCGCGCGCGCTGGCTGTTCCCGCTGTACCTGCTGCTGATCGCATTGCCGGTGCTGCCGCTGGCGCGCGCCGGCGACGCGCTGCTGGCCGCGCGCGGGGTGCCCTCGGACCTGTACGTATTGGCGCTGCCGCTGGCGCACGGGCGCGAGGGGCTGGCGATGCTGGCGTTCCTCGGCGGTCTCAGCGCGGGCACCGGCATGGTCATCGTCAGCACGCTCACGCTCAGCCTGATGATCGGCAACCACTGGCTCACGCCGCTGTGGCTGCGCGGCCCGTGGGCGCCGCGCCGACCGTCGCCGGCCGACGCCGCGACCGCGCAGCCCGACCTGCGCCGCGCGGTGCTGGTGCAGCGGCGCGTGGGCATCCTGCTGATCGTGCTGCTGGCGTGGGCCTACAACCGCCTGCTGGTGGGCAGCGATGCGCTGGCCGACGTCGGCGCGCTGTCGTTCTCGGCGCTGGCGGCGCTGGCGCCGGCGCTGGGTTTCGCAGTGTGGCGGCCGCAGACGCCGCCGCGCGCGGTGCTGCTGGGCATCGGCGCCGGCGCGCTGCTGTGGGTCTGGCTGCTGCTGGTGCCGGTGCTGGTCGAGGCCCGCGGGCTGGACACGCAGTGGCTGCGCGACGGCCCCGGCGGCTGGTCGCTGATCGCGCCGGACGCCTTCTGCGGGCTCATCGGCTGGAGCCGGCTCGGCCGCGCCGTCGTCCTTTGCCTGCTCGCGGGGCTGGCGACCACGTGGATCGCGTCCGGCTGGCGCGCCGCGTGGTGGCAGGCGGTGCCGCGTCGCGCCGGTGCGCGCGGGCTCACGATCGACAGCCTGCGCGAGGCCGGCCGCCGCTTCCTGCCGCACGACACCGTCGAAGCCGCGCTGCGCGGCGCACCGCCGACCGGCGCGGTGCCGGCGCTGCAGGAAGGCCGGCTCGAACGCGAACTCGCCGCGGTGCTGGGCGCGGCGTCGGCGCGGCTGCTGCTGGACGCCGCGCGCCGCGAGGCCGGCCGCGATTTCGACACCGTCGCCGCGATCGTCGGCGAGGCCTCGCAGGACCTGCGCTTCAACCAGCGGCTGCTGGAGGCCGCGCTGGAGAACATGAGCCAGGGCATCAGCGTCGTCGACCGCGACCTGCGGCTGGTGGCGTGGAACCGGCGCTACGCCGAGCTGTTCGGCTATCCCGAATCGCTGCTGCGCGTCGGCGTGCCGGTGGCCGACCTCGTCCGCCACAACCTGCGCCACGGCTGGACCGACATCGAACCGGAAGTCGCGAAGCGCCTGCGCCACATGCAGGCCGGCACGCCGTACGTCAGCGAGCGCACGTTCCCGGACGGGCAGGGCGGCGACGGGCCGGTGATCGAGATCCGCGGCAACCCGATGCCCGGCGGCGGCTTCGTCGCCACGTTCACCGACGTGACCGCGTTCCGCCGCGCCGAGGCCGAGCTGATCCGCAGCAACGAGACGCTGGAGCAGCGGGTCGCCGACCGCACCGCGCGGCTCGACCAGGCGCGCGCCGACGCCGAGCGCGCCAACGACGCCAAGAGCCGCTTCCTCGCCGCGATCGGCCACGACCTGCTGCAGCCGCTGCACGCCGCGCAGCTGTTCACCGATGCGCTGGTCGAGCAGTTGCCGGCGTCGGGGCAGCGCGCGGTGGCGCAGCAGATCCGCGGCGCGCTGGATTCCACCGGCGACCTGCTGGCCGGGCTGCTCGACATGTCGCGACTGGAGGCCGGCGGCCTGGTGCCGCAGCCGCGGCCATTCCCGCTGGCCGACGTGCTCGATCCGCTGGCGTCGGAGTTCCGTGCGCTCGCCGCCGAACGTGGACTGCGCTTCCGTTGCCGGCCGACGCGCGTCTGGGTCCAGACCGATCCGCAGTTGCTGCGGCGCGTGCTGCAGAACTTCCTCGCCAACGCCGTGCGCTACACCGCGCAGGGCGGCGTACTGCTGGGCGTGCGCCGCGAAGGCGACGGCGTGCGCATCGAAGTGCACGACACCGGACCGGGCATCCCGGTGTCGCAGCAGCAGGCGATCTTCGAGGAATTCCGGCGGGGCGAAGGCGCGGCCGGGCAGGGGCTGGGCCTCGGGCTCGCGATCGCCGACCGCATCGCGCGGCTGATCGACGCGCCGCTGCGGCTGCGCAGCCGCATGGACCGCGGCACCGTGTTCGCCCTGTCGCTGCCGACGATCGCGCCGCCGCGGCAGGACGCGGCGCCGACCGCGGGCGGCGGGCTCGACGGCCTGCGCATCCTGATCGTCGACAACGACCCGCAGGCGCTGGCGGCGCTGCGCAGCGTGCTGGAAGGCTGGGGGTGCCGGGTCGATGCCTTCGCCGACGGCGGCGGCGCCGAAGCCCTGCTCGCGGCCGGTGCGGATCCGGCGCTGTGGCTGTTCGACTACCACCTGGACGACGGCGGCCTGGACGACGGTGGCCCGGACGGCGGCGACACCGGCGTCGCGCTGCAGGCGCGGCTGGCCCAGCGCTTCGGCGCGCGGCCGACGCTGATCCTCAGCGCCGACGACAGCGGCGATGTGCGCCGGGTCACGCTCGAACACGGGCTGGGGCTGCTGCCGAAGCCGGTGAAGGCGCTGGCGCTGAAGTCGATGCTGCGGCGGCTGCTCGCGGCGCGCGCGGCCTGAGCGGCGCGCACGGCGGCGGTAGCGCCGTCGCGCCTACACTGCCGGCTCCGCCACGGACGCTCCCGCCGCTCATGCCCTATATGCCCATCGTCGCCACGCTCGGCTACGTGCTCTCGCCCGATCGCACCCGGGTGCTGCTGATCCATCGCAACGCGCGCCCCGACGACCAGCACCTGGGCAAGTACAACGGCCTCGGCGGCAAGCTCGAACCCGACGAGGACGTCGTCGCCGGGATGCGCCGCGAGATCCTCGAGGAAGCGGGCATCGCCTGCGACGAACTGGCGCTGCGCGGCACGATCAGCTGGCCGGGCTTCGGCAAGGCCGGCGAAGACTGGCTGGGCTTCGTGTTCGTGATCACGCGCTACAGCGGCACGCCGTTCGCGTCGAATCCGGAGGGCGCGCTCGAGTGGGTGCCGGTGGACCGCATCCTCGACCTGCCGCTGTGGGACGGCGACCGGCAATTCCTGCCGCTGGTGTTCGACGACGACCCGCGCGCCTTCCACGGCGTGATGCCGTACCGCGATGGCAGGATGGTGTCCTGGTCGTACTCGCGGATCTGATCCGGGGGCGACGCGGCCCTCAGAGCGGGCTGTCGCGCCGCGATTCCACGTCGGCCGCCAGCAGCGAACGCAGCGTGCTGCAGCGCTTGCGCACCGCTTCGTAGTCGCCGGGCGACAGCGGCCCGGTGCGGCCTTCGCCGACGGCCGAGGCGATCGCGCCCTGCAGCGGCCCGTAGCCTTCGTCGTGGGTGGTGCGCGACAGGTACATGCCGCCGACGTCGTAATACCAGCGGCGCAGGTCGCGGCCGAGCTGCGCCAGCTGTTCGTAGGTGACCGCGTCGTCGCGCGGCCATTTCGGCAGCAGCGACGTGGCCTGCCACAGCGGCGCATAGACCTCGATCCGCCGCTTGCGCAGGTCGAGGTCGATCTCGCCCGCGTACTTCTGCGATTGCGCGATGCGGTCGCCCCAGACCCGGCCCAGCCACGCGCCGAGCGCCACCACCAGCGCACCGCCGCCGCCGACCGCGGCCAGCACCGCCAGGACCACGTCCAGCACCGTGCTTCCCGAATGGGTGCCCAGAGAATGGGTGTCGCCGTCCATGTCGTCCTCCGCCGTATCGTGCCGACAGGATAGACGGCCTCGCGCATCCGCAGCGGCCGTCGCGGGCGACGGACCGCGTTTCGGTCGAGTCCGGGCCGCGTCTGCCGGCAGGCCGGGCGGATGCTCTATGCTCGGCGCCGGTCCAACCCGTCTTCCGCGCATGAAACAGTTCGTCGTCACCCTGCTGGCCGTGCTGGTCGGCGGTTTCCTCGCCCTGCTGGCCTACGACCGCTTCATCGTGACGCCGCGCCAGACCGCGCGCCCGCCGGAGGCGACGGACGCCGCGCCAGCGGTCGCGTCGACCGGGGCACCTGCCGCCCCGACACCGCAGGTCGCACCCGGGCCGTCGACGACCGACCTGCCGCCGCTGGCCGACATCGCGATCTCCGACAGCGAACGCGCCGCCTTGGTCATTGATGCCGCGCGCCGGGCGACGATGTACCGGGTGGCGCTGACCGAGTACTACCAGACCAACGGCCGCTGGCCGCTCGATGCCGACGAAGCCGGCCTGCCGTCGCCGGCCGAGGCCCGCGGCGGTGCCGTGCAGGCGGTGGAGGTGGATCGAAGCGGGGTGGTGACGGTCCGGCTGGATCGCCGCTTCGGTCGCGACGGCGCCTTCGTGCTGCGGCCCACCGCGAACGACGCCACCGGCACGATCGATTGGCACTGCGAAGTGCGCGGCGCACCGGACCTGAAGAAGACGCTCCCGCGCTGCAGCTGAGCGTTCGTGAAGACAGGGCGACGTCGTCGGGACGCCGCACCGGGCCGCTCAGTGGCGGCGCACCAGCACCACGGTGATGTTGTCGGAACCGCCGCCGTCGAGCGCGGCGGCCACCAGCCCGTCCACGCATTCCTGCGCGCTGCATTCGGTGTGGCCGAGCACCTGCGAAATGCCGGCGTCCTCGACTTCCTCGGTCAGGCCGTCGCTGCACAGCAGCAACTGCATGCCGGGGCGCAGGTCGCCGGCCAGGGTCTCGACGTTGAGGTTCTGCGGCTCGGTCACGCCCAGCGCCTGGGTGACGACGTTGCGATGCGGATGCGTGCGCGCCTGGTCGACGGTGATCGCGCCCTGGGAAATGAGTTCCTGCACGTAGCTGTGGTCGTGCGAGAGCTGGGCGAGCGTGCCGTCGCGCCACAGATAGGCGCGGCTGTCGCCGACCCAGGCCACTTCGAAGCGGTTGCCGGTGATGCGCAGCGCGACCACCGTGGTGCCCATCGGCAGCGCGTCGCTGCGCTGGCGCGAGGCGCGGATGATGTCCTCGTCGGCGGTGCGGATGGCCTGCGCCAGCGACGCGCCCTGGCGGATCTCGCGGACGATGGTCTCGCGCGCCAGCGCGCTGGCCACTTCTCCGTATTCGTGCCCGCCCATGCCGTCGGCCACCAGCCACAGCCCGAGGTCGCTGTCACCGTAGTAGGTGTCCTCGTTGAGCTCGCGGCGGAGCCCGGCGTGGGTCAGGTGCCCGAACTCGATCATGCGTGGGCCATGGGGAAGTGAGTCAGCCATATTCCTGGAGGGTATACGGAATCCCGTCGACAAAGCGGACGCCGACGCGTCCCTGTTCGCGCCGCCATCCTGTCCCGCCTCGGCGCGTCGCCCGGTCCCGGATAAACGAAACGCCCCGCGAGGGGGCGTTTCGTCTGTCTGGCGGAGAGGGAGGGATTCGAACCCTCGGTACGCTAGTCACGTACGCCTGATTTCGAGTCAGGTACATTCAACCGCTCTGCCACCTCTCCGAAGGGGCTGCCGCGCGGGCCGTCGCCGGTCTCGTGCTGCGGGGGCGCCATCATACGAGGCGGGGCGCCCGGCGACAAGGCGCGTACACTGGCCGCCCGTCCCGCCGCGATCCGCACGTCCCGCCATGTCCGAAATCCTCGTCCCCGTCTCCTTCGGCGAACTGCTCGACAAGATCGCGATCCTGCAGATCAAGTCCGAGCGCATGTCCGATCCGGCCAAGCTCGCCAACGTCCGCAACGAACTGGCGGCGCTGGACGCGACCTGGAACGCGCACCCGGCCGCGGCGCAGGACATCGCCGATCTGCGCGCCGCGCTGAAGACCGTGAACGAGCGGCTGTGGGTGATCGAGGACGACATCCGCCTGAAGGAGAAGGCGCAGGCGTTCGACGACGAATTCGTGCGCCTGGCCCGCAGCGTGTACTTCGAGAACGACGAACGCGCCCGGATCAAGAAGGACATCAACCTCGCGCTGGGCTCGGCCTACGTCGAGGAGAAGTCCTACCAGGACTACCGCGCCGGCGCCGCCGCGCCCTGAGTCCCGCCACCGGTCGTCCCGCGCATGCGCCGCGAGAGCTGGCTCCACGATGATCTGCTCGTCTGGCTGAGCCCGGGCGGCCTGCTGCTGACCGCGCTCATGCTGCGCTTCCCGGCCGGCCTGCGCGCGCTGCGCGCGATCGCCCCCGAACTGACGCTGCCGACCTGGTTCGCCGGCGCCTACGTCCTGGGCGTGGCGCTCAGTCCGCTCGGGCGGCTCGCCTACGGATTGTCGCAGGCGATCGTGTGGCCGCTGCTGCGTGACGCCTGGGCGCCGGCGATCCGTTTCCTCGCGGCCCGTCCCGAGCGCAGAGAGGGCCTGGCTCTCGGCGATCCCGCGCGCATGGGCAGCGGCGCATTCCACGACGTCGATCGCCGCCTGCGCGAGTACATCGAGGCGCTCGATCCACAGGCGCGGAGCGTGATGCACCGGCTGAAGGTGCTGTGCAGCCGGGCCTGCACCGCGCTGGCCGCAACGGTCGTCTTCATCGCCGTCGACGTCCTCGCCGGCCACGCACCGGACTGGCGCGGTTCCAACATCGCGCTGGGAGCCTGCGCGCTCGCGGCGGGCGTGGTCGCGGCCGCCTATCGCGAGCGCCGGCGCCAGCGGACGCAGCTCTCGCTGTGGCGGCGCCTGTGCATCGAACGGGGCCTGCACGAGGCGGCCTGAGCCTGCGACTGCGCGGAGCGGAACGGGTTGTCACACTGTGATCGGCATCCCGTTTGCGTCTTATTTGCTAACCGACAACTTCCGTCACCTGGACAGCGAGATTCACATCAGCCCGTTCACTTCTGGTAGCGGGTTGCGAATTGCATGGCAGGAATCCCGGGCTTTTTCGATGAAGGTGACCGGGATTGGCCGAAAAGGCCTCCGGAGGCGTCTTCACAACGTCATCATCCGCGCCTAACTTAGGCCCCGCACGAGACGGATCGCGTCGGCCACCGAAAGGCGGCTCCGGATCCCGGACCTTCCGCTCGACGGAAGTCGCCGCAGGCATAAGGACATGCCGCGTGCAGCCCCGCAAGGGGCAGCGCGATCCCCCGGACCAGGGTCGCGTACGTTCGGCACAGGACGTGCCAACAGCCTGGAAGGACCCGACGTCGGACGGAACCGATGGGCAGGACACGGTCGAAGCGCGGCGACCACGGATGGAAACCCGCCTCGACGACCAGGACCCAACCCCGCGGTGCGCCAGCCGCGGGGGTTTTTTCATGGGCCTTCGCGGAACGCCCGGTAGCGTTCGAACGCGGCGATCCCGTCCTCGACCGTCACCAGGTCCATCACGCCGTCGTGTTCGATCTTCGCGCCCCACTTGAGTTCCGCCGCCGGCCGGCCGCGGTACTTGCGCGCCGCGTCGTCGTAGCGGTCGACGCAGAAGCGCACGTCGGAATACGGGCCGCTGCGGCGCGGGTTGCTGGCGGCATGCAGGCCCAGCACCTTCGTCCCCATCGCGTTTGCGATGTGCATCGGGCCGGAATCGGGCGTCATCAGCAGGTCGGCGCGGGCGAGCAGGGCAGGCAACTGCTTGAGCGTGTCCTTGCCGACGAGGTCGAGCACGTCGCGCGCATCGCCGTCTCCCTCGGCAGGCCGCATGGCGGCGAGGATGGCGTCGGTTGTGTCGCGCTCGAGCGTGCTGCGGCCACCGAGCAGCGCCACCCGCCAGCCCCGCGCGCGGGCATGGTCGGCGACCGCGGCGTAGCGATCGGCGCGCCAGTTGCGCAGGACGTGGCTGGAGCAGGGCGAGATCGCCAGCGTCGGCACGCCGTCGTCCGGCCACTGGGCGCGGGCCCAGGCGTGGGCGTCGTCGGGCACCGGCATCTCCCAGACCGCCTCGGTCTGACGCAGGCCGAGCGGTTCGCAGAAGCTGCCGAGCGCGTCCAGCACATGGATGCCCGGCCGGTCCGGGATGCGTTCGTTGATGAACAGCCCGTGCAGGTCCTTCGAGCGCGACCGGTCGTAGCCGATCCGCCGCCGCGCCGGCAGGAATGCCGACAGCAGGTTGGCCCGCGCTGCCACCTGCATATGCAGCAGCGCATCGAAGCGGCGTCCGGCCAGCTCGCGGCGCAAAGCACGCATCCCGGCCAGCCCGCTCTTCTTGTCGTAGACAAGGAATTCGACGCCGGGCAGGCCATCGAGCAATTTCTGCTCGCCCGTGCCGATCACCCACGTCAGCGCGACTTCGGGCCATGCCCGGCGCAGGGTGCGGACCAGCGGCAGGACGTGCGTCACATCTCCCAGGGCGGAGAGACGCAGCAGGCAGATCGATGAGGGGCTTGTCTCGCGCAATTGATAGACTCGGCGGATGGTCGCCTTCGACGCCAGCGAGAGCCTGACGCCTTTCCGTCGTGCCGACGGCTCGGGGGCGGGAGGTGCGATTCTGTTCGACGCCTCGCTGCTGCGGCAAGCAGGCGCGAAGCAGGCCGTTCCCGGCTGGTTCGATCCCGACTGGTGGGGGGCGCGCGCGACGCGGGTCGGCAGCGGTGGCCGTGGCGGCGCCTGGTTCGTCGACGGCGGTCCCGAGGCCGGCGGCTTCGGACCGGCGGTGCTGCGCCTGTACCTCCGCGGCGGCCTGGTCGCGAAGCTCACCCGCGCCCGCTACCTCTGGCGCGGCGCGAACCGCACCCGCAGCTTCGCCGAATTCCGCCTGCTGCGCGAACTCGTGCGTCGCCGCTTGCCGGTGCCGCGGCCGATCGCCGCGATCTATTGGCGCGACGGGCCGTGGTACTACGCCGGCATCCTGCTCGAACGCCTGCAGGGCGTGACCTCACTGGCCGACCTGGCCGCGAGCCGCGGCGCAGACGCGCCGTGGGCGCAGGCGGGGCAACTGGTCGCGCGGCTGCATCGTGGCGGGCTGGACCACGCCGATCTCAACGCCCACAACCTGCTGTTCGACGCAGGCGGCACCGGCTGGGCGATCGACCTCGACCGCGGCGCGCTGCGCATTCCCGCCACCGCGTGGCGCGAGAAGAACCTGGCGCGGCTGCATCGCTCGCTGCGGAAGCTGCGCGGTGCGCGCAGCGAGGCCGAGGTCCACCGGGATTACGCCGTGCTCCGCGCCGCGTACGATGCGCAGTGGCAACGCGGCACCTAGGCCGCACGGACGAATCAGGCATGACGTGGGCTTTGCGGTTCCAGGGCGTCGGCAATGCGTCGGCGGTCGAATTGGGTTCGGCGATGGCGACGATCGAGCGCCACGGCCGCCCGTGGCTCACCATCGACTGCGGCGCGGAAGGGCTCAGCGCCTACCTCGCGCACTACGGCGAGGCGCCGCGCGCGCTGTTCGTCACCCACACCCACCTCGACCATGTCGCCGGCTTCGAGCGCCTGTTCGTCGACGCGATGTTCGGCGGCCACGATGAACGCCCCCGGATCTACGTGCCCGCGCCGCTGGTGCCGCTGCTGCACCAGCGTGTCGGCGACTACCCGAACGTGCTGGCCGAAGGCGGCGCGAACTTCTGGGACGCGTTCCAGGTGATCCCGGTCGGCGATGCCTTCTGGCACGACGGCGTGCGCCTGGAGACGTTCGAGGCGCGACATCACTGGCCGCGCACCGCCTGGGGCCTGCGCCTGCGCGGCAGCGTGGTGTGGACCGGCGATACCCGGCCGATCCCCGAGACGCTGGCGAAGATGGCCGACGCCGGCGAAATCGTCGCCCACGACTGCGCGCTGCGCGGCAATCCCTCGCACAGCGGCATCGCCGACCTCGAACGCGAATACGACGCCGAGCTGCTGTCGCGCTGCGTGCTGTACCACTACGTCGGCGCCGGCGAAGGCCAGGCGCTGAAGGCGCGCGGGTATCGCGTCGCCGATCCGGGCGAGTGTCTGCCGCTGGCCGAACCCACGGCCGCGCGTGCGCAGCCGTTCGACGCAACCGATGCCGCCGACGGCGCCTCCGTTCCGGCGTGAACCGCGTATCTTCCTGTCGATGAATGCCCTGCCGCGCCTCGCCGATCCCCCGCTGGATGTCCTCGGGCGCCCGCTGCGCGACCTGCGCCTGTCGGTGATCGAGGCCTGCAATTTCCGATGTCCGTACTGCATGCCGGCCGATCGCGTGCCGGAGGACCATGGCCTCGACGCCGCCTCGCGGCTGTCGTTCGACGAGATCGAGCGGCTCGTGCGCGGGTTCGCGCGCGCGGGCGTGCGCAAGCTGCGGATCACCGGCGGCGAACCGCTCCTGCGGCGCGGATTGCCGGATCTGATCGCGCGGCTGGCCTTGATCGATGGCCTCGACGACATCGCGCTGACCACCAACGGCAGCCTGCTCGCGACGCACGCGCAGGCCTTGCGCGACGCAGGGCTGCACCGGCTCACGATCAGCCTCGACACGCTCGATCCCGCGCGCTTCGCGGCGCTGTCGGGCGGTCGTGGTCGCCTCGACGGCGTCCTGCGCGGCATCGACGCGGCGCAGGCCGCCGGTTTCGCGCGAATCAAGTTCAACTGCGTGGTCCAGCGCGGCGTCAACGACGACGAAGTGCCGACGCTGGTCGCGTTCGCGCGCGGCCGCGGCCATACGATGCGCTTCATCGAATACATGGACGTCGGTACCTGCAACGCCTGGGACGCCGCGCGCGTCGTGACGTCGGCCGAGGTGCGCGACGCGATCCACGCGCGCTGGCCGCTGCATCCACTGGCGCCGACGTATCGCGGCGAAGTGGCCGCGCGCTACGGCTTCGACGACGGCGCCGGCGAGGTCGGCTTCGTCAGTTCGATCAGCGCGCCGTTCTGCGGCGACTGCCACCGCGCCCGCGTCTCCGCCGACGGCCGCCTGTTCACCTGCCTGTTCGCCGCGGACGGCACCGAGCTGCGCCCGTGGCTCGGCGACGATGCCGGCTTCGATCGTCGTCTCGCCGATCTCTGGCAGGCCCGCGGCGACCGCTACAGCGAACTGCGCGCGGGCCTGCAAACGCCTCGCAAGCGGGTCGAGATGTTCCTCGTCGGAGGCTGAGCATGGCGAAGTCCGCAGCGAAGCGATTGACCCACCTCGATCCCGACGGCCATCCCGCGATGGTCGACGTCTCCGCCAAGGTCTCGACCGCGCGCGTCGCGACGGCGGAATGCCGGGTGATGTTTCCCGCGGCGGTCGCCGCGCAGCTGCGCGAGAACGGTCTCAAGAGCGCGAAGGGCGGGGTGGTCGACACCGCGATCGTCGCCGGCACGCTGGCGGTGAAGCGCACGCACGAGCTGATCCCGTTCTGCCATCCGCTGCCGATCGACGGCATCCGCTTCGCGATCGACTGGCGCGATGCGCGCTCGCTGGAGATCGTCTGCACCGTGAAGACCGTGCACCGCACCGGCGTCGAGATGGAAGCGCTGACCGGTGCCACCATCGCCGCGCTCACCGTCTACGACATGTGCAAGGCGCTGTCGCACGCGATCGTGCTGGGCCCGGCGAAGCTGCGCGGCAAGCGCGGCGGCAAGCGCGACATCGGCACGATCGCGGGGGAGGGCGCATGACCGCTGCGACGGTGCTGTATTTCGCGAGCCTGCGCGATGCCGCGGGCATCGATCGCGAAAGCGTCGCGTTCGACGGCGACCTGCGCGCGCTCTACGCCGCGCTGCGGGAACGGCACGGATTCGCGCTGCCGGTCGAACGCCTGCGCGTGGCCGTCGACGGCGCGTTCGCGCAATGGCACGACGTGCCGCGCGACGGCGCCGAGATCGCGTTCATCCCGCCCGTGTCGGGAGGCTGAGGCATGAGCCGTTTCGCCCTCGCCGATGCCCCGTTCGAGATCGCGCCGCTGCGCGCGCGCCTGCTGCGCGCGGAGGCGGGCGCCTACGCGAGCTTCGAAGGCTGGGTGCGCGACCACAACGAAGGCCGGCGCGCGTCGGGCCTGCGCTACGAAGCCTATGCCGCGCTCGCCGAAGCCGAAGGCACGCGTATCGTCGACGAGGCGCTGTCACGCTTCGCCATCGCCGACGCGGCCTGCGTGCATCGCGTCGGCGATCTCGACGTCGGCGACCTCGCGGTGTGGGTCGGCGTCAGCGCCGCGCACCGCGATGCGGCGTTCGCCGCCTGCCGCTGGATCATCGACGAAACCAAGTCGCGGGTCCCGATCTGGAAGCACGAACGCTACGTCGAGGGCGATGCGGCGTGGCTGCATCCCTGACGCGTCGGTCGATTCCGGCGATCAGGCCGTCAGCAGTCCGTCGAGTTCATCCCACAGCGAGTCACACAGATCTTCGCGGAACACCGCTGGACGGAACGTCGCATGTTCGTCGCGGTACATCGACCGCATGCCGGTGTTGCCGGAGGGGATGCAGGCGCGGACGTTGGCGAGGCGGTCCGCGACCTTGGCGACGAGCGCCAGCGCATGCGCGTCGCCGACCCGTGCCATCTTCGCGTAGGTCAGCTGCTTGCGCGCCTTGCGGTTCGGGCCGGGTTCGTCGGTCAGGATCGCCACCCAGTCGGCCACGTGCGTATCGAATCGGGCTTCGACCTCGTCGCGCGTGACCGCGGTGTCCTCGATGGTGTCGTGCAGGTAGCCGATGACCTGCGCCGCGGTGCCATAGGGCGTGAGGAGTGCGGCGACCGCGTCGAGGTGTTGGTCGCAGGGGAATGCACCGTAGGCCTGATCGCCGTGCGCAGCGATGGCGAAGGCGCGGCGTCGGCGGGATGCACCGCGGCACGATGGCAGGGTGAGAGCGCCGGGCGTGGAATGCGATCGCCGTGAATGGCGATGGCCCCGCCGGCTGACCTCGGCACCCGCATCAGTCGATACCGTTGCTGCCTTCCGGCCCTGGCGGGGTTTTCGACCTAGCGTCGCGAGGGGCCGACGGGGCCACCATGGACGTTGCGTCTGTTGCGACGCATCACTGGCTTTGCTGAAACTGGCGGAGAGAGGGGAATCGGATCGACTCCGACCCTAAGTCCTTGATTTTCCGACAAGGCACAAGTCAGGAGCGTGTCCTGTTCTGTGACGCTGCATTGTAGCGTGTAGATGGCTGCGATCACCACATGCCGCGTTTTCCCGAAGAGCCCTTGAGCGCTACCGGGACTGTAGCCGCATCCGCTTTGCGCAGATCGCTGGGCCGACTCCTGTTCAAGTCAAAAAAATTTATTGAAAACAAAGGGTTGGATAGAAAATCGCTCCAATCCCTCGCCGTTCAGAACAAGCGCAGACGCGGTTCTCGACGATGGTTTTCCCAGGCCGTTCACACGTAGGTGAGCGGCATACCGCTGCTGATGCCCCCGGGGAAGCTCGTGCTGACGGTGGAACACCTGGCGCGGGTGTTGGGCAGGCGCTACATAGGGAGCCGAGAGCAGACATGCAGGCAACTGGGGAACGTTGTCGTCATCCCCGGCCTGATGGGTGGGCGCCCAGTGACTCGTACCGATCGCCGCGTCGGCGAAATAGCCATGCCGATCGCGAAAGCGCCTGCCGGCCGTAAATTCCCCCTAAACTCCTCTGCCAGACAGTGGATATGGTGGTGTACGACGACCGCAACCCCGGCGATTCCGGATCCCTCGAGGAGGCGAACGCGCCCCCGATGCATCGGCCGGCCGGTGGTCCGCCACGGCCTCGTCGTCCGATGCGGTGGTTCGTCTTCAGCGCCGCCGCCAATCCTCCACCCCTGCGCTCCCGCCGCGACCTCCCGCGCGTCCCTCCGGGGATCGCGACGTGGTCGGATCGCGTGCGGGCGGCCTGAGACGCCAAGGATCGATCGATGACCTTCGAACACCTCGACAACGAGGAACTGCTTCGTCTTTCGCTGTCCGCGATCGATGCCGATCGCGATGCGGACGCCATGTCCATGCTCAAGGAGATCCTTGCGCGGCGCCCCGACCACGTGCAGGCGATCTATCTGCTCGCCGCGCAGCATGCGCAAATCGGCCTGTTCGATCGTGCCGAAGCCGGTTTCCGCCAAACGTTGGCGCTCGCGCCGGAACTTGCCCCCGCACGGTTCCAGTTGGGTCAACTGATGGCGCTGTCGGGTCGGGTCGACGAAGCCAGCGTCGTGCTTGCGCCGCTCGCCGACGCCGGCGACGTTTCGCTTGCCGCCTATGCGCGCGCCGTGATCGCGCTCGCCCGGGATGAGGTCGATGCCGGTCTGCGCGCCATCGAGGAGGGGCTCGACGCTCCTCAGAGCATCCCGGCGCTCGCTGCCGACATGCGGCGCTTGGCGCAGACACTCCGCGGTGCCGAGGTCGAACGCACGCCGGCTGCGCCCGCGTTCCTCGCCGGTTACGGTTACGGGCGGGCGGGCGTCGTCGAGTGAGCGTCGACCCGCTTTCGCCACTTTCCGCGCAACTTGCCCGACTGCGGGCCGAGCTGGCGGAGCGAAACGGAAAGCCACGCAAGAAAAATCCCGTCGAAGAAAGCGAGGACGTCGCATCGGAGTCGGCGACCGACGAGTCCGCGCGCGTGCGACCCGATGCACGTGCGCTGCGGTCGACGGTGGCGGATATCGTCCGCAACGCAAAGTCCGATGGCGTCACCGAAAAGAATGCGGTTCGGTCGCGCGTCGTGAAAGCGATTTTGCTGTGGGAGTTCGGGCCGACGTTGCGCGAACATCCGGAATGGCAGTCGATGGTGGAAACGATTATTCGCGTCGTGGATTCCGACGAGCGGATTTCCGATGCATTCAATCGCATGATCGATGAGTTTTCCGGATACAAATTCAATAACAAACCCCGTTGACAAAATCGAAAGTGCTTCGTAGCTTGATCGAAAGCGAAGCAAAATAAAAACGGAAAGACATCGCTCCACGCAACGGACCGCTTCGCAGGTTCCGTTTCTGATTCGAAGACCCGACCGGCTTTCTGCCTGCAAAGAAGGTCGCCGGGCCGTGCCTCACGGAGAAACCATTCGCATGACAACCGACATGTCGTCGGTCGCGCGCCTGCGCGGCCATTTCGAGCGCGATCCCGAAAATCCGGATCTCGCCTGCGCTCTGGTCGATGCCCACTGGGCGGCTGGCGACGCCGCTGGTGCCCGTGCGTTGTTCGCCTCGTTCGCGCAATGCGTTTCCGATGCGCCGGGCGTACGCTTCCGGCGCGCACGTGCCGCCCTGATCGGCGGCGAATATGCGGAAGCCGAGGCGATCCTTTTCGCGATGATCGCTGACGGCGAGGACGGAGCCGCAGTACGCCACGATCTCGCGTTCGCGCAGCTGTGCATGCGCAGGATGGAGGATGCGACGGCGACGCTCGCGTCCGCGATCGATCGCTTCGGGGCATCGCCGCAGTTGCTCGTCCTGCGCGCGAGGATCTCGTCCGTTCGCGGCGAATTTCCGCTTGCCGTATCGGCGGCGACGGATGCGCTGGCCCTCGATCCCGAGGATGCCGCCGCCTTCGGTGTCCTGGCGCTCGCGCAACTCGACAGGGCGGACGAAGGAGCGGCGGAAAAGGCCGCCCGAGCCGCGCTGGCGCGCGATCCGGCACAGCACGAAGCCTTGCTCGTGATGTCGACGCTCTCCCTGTGGCGCATGGATCTCGACAACGCAAATGCACTGCTCGAACGCGCGCTCGAAGGACACCCGGGATCAGGTCGCGCGCTGTCCGGACTCGGGCAGTTGCTGATGCTCCGCAACGATCTGGCGCGGGCCAAGGATATCCTCGAGCGCGCCGTGATCGCGATGCCCGGCCACATCGGCACATGGCATGCGCTGGCATGGGCCTGCCTGCTGCAGGGCAGGATCGATGAAGCCGAACGATGCTATCGGCGGGCATACGACATCGATCGCAATTTCGGCGATACCCACGGCGGGCTCGCGCTGGTCGCAGTGCTCCGCGGTGACCTGGACGAAGCCGAACACGCGTCGCGTCGCGCATTGCGCCTGGACCCGGATGCGCAGACCGCGCGCTACGCGCAGGCACTGCTGCTGGAGGTGCGTGGTGACCATGCTGCATACGAGGCGAGGATCGCGGCGCTGCTGCCGGACCGGCACGCGCCCGGGATGAGCGTCGCCGATTTCGCGCAGAGACTCAAAGTCCTGTTGACCGGTGCCGGGCGCTGAGGCGGACGATCATGGACGCCGACCTCGCCCTCCGCCTCATGACCGACATGCTGATGTCGGCCGCAAAGCTTTCGGCCCCGTTGCTGCTGGCGACACTCGCCGTCGGCCTGGTGATTTCGATCGTCCAGGTCGCCACGCAGATCCAGGAAATGACCTTGACGTTCGTGCCCAAGCTGATCGTCGTGATCGCGGTGTGCCTTGGCTTCGGGAACTGGATGCTGTCGGTCGCGGTGGAAATGGCGCGTCGGATGTTCGAGATCGCGGGGGGGCTGTGACGATGTCGCAAACGTCGTCGCTGGAACTCCTTGCCGGTGGGCTCGCGCTGTCGTTCATTCGCTACGCCCCGGCGATCGTGCTGCCGGCGTACACCCCTTTGCGCTGGGCGCCGGGAATGGTGCGCATCGTGCTGGCGACGGGGCTGGCGTGGCTGACCGTCCTGTCGGCCGGAGAAGATGCGCTGCGAAGCATGCCCCATGACATCGGCGGCTGGATTCGTGCCGGTCTGGGCGAATGCATGATCGGCATCGTCTTCGGGCTCGCACTCATGATTCCGCAGGCGGCACTGCACAGCGCCGGATGGTTGCTCGATGTCCAGGCCGGCCTGGGATCGGCCACCCTCTTCAATCCCGGCATGGAAGGCGATCCGCAGTCGCTGCTCGGTACTGCGGTGTCGCTGGTCGCGATCGTGCTCTTTTTCGCACTCGACCTGCATCTGGACCTCTACCGCGGTCTTGTTGCCAGTGTGCAGTGGCTGCCGTTGGGGGCGGCAGCGGCCCGGCCCGACGTGGAAGCGTTCTTCGGCTTGCTGGGCAATGGTTTCCTGCTGGCCTTGTCGGTGATCGCGCCGGTCATGCTCGGTCTTTTCGCTCTGGACGTCTCCGTCGCTTATGCCACGCGCTCCATGCCGCAGGCGAACGTCTATTTCCTCGTGCTGCCGCTCAAGGTGCTCGTGGCCCTGTTGCTGTTCGCGGCTTCGCTGCGTTTCGCACCGGAACTGTTGTCGAGACTCTATCGGGACGCATTCAGTCGCGTGCCCGGGCTGATCGGAGGTTGATCGCCGATGTCGCAGGCAGACCAGGACAAGACCGAAGAACCGACGCGCCATCGCCTCGAGGAAGCCCGCAAGCGTGGCGAAGCGGCGAAGAGCATCGATGTCGCGGGCGTTGTGCTGATGGCGGTGGCCGCAACGATCGTCGGTCTCACGGGCGACGACATCGCGTTCCGTCTCGCCGATGCCAGCCGACGCATGATTGCCGTCGCAGGCGAGGGCGTTGCGATCGATGCCGCGTTCCTCGCCCGCGTCGGCGATGTCTACGCGCCGGTGTTCCGTGCCGCCGTGCCGCTGGTGCTTGGCGTGCTGGTTGCGGCCGTCGTCGGGCACCTGTTCCAGACCGGCCCGATGTTCACGACGCATCCGCTGAAGCCTGATTTCAAGCGGATGAATCCACTCCAGGCGCTCCGTCGCGTCTTTTCGTTCCGCACCTTGTGGGAACTGGGCAAGCTGGCGGCGAGGATATTGTTGCTCGTGGCGGTGTCCTTGCCATTGCTGCGGAAGCTCGCTGCATTCGCGGAATCGGTGGTGACCACCTCGCCGTGGCGGTATGGCGGCCTGCTGGGGAACACCTTCGTGTCGGCCTCGCTTTACACGCTCGTCGTGCTCGCTGCGGTCGCCGCGGTCGATCTTCTGTTCGCGCGCCGCGAATTCACGAGGAAGATGCGCATGAGCCGCCGTGAGCTCAGGGATGAGATCAAGCGACGCGACGGCGACCCTGCGGTGAAATCGAAGCAGCGGCAGCAGATTCTCGAACTGCTGAAGAAGACGCGTGCGCTTGGGCGCGTCCGCGATGCGGATGTGGTGCTCACCAACCCGACCCACGTTGCCGTGGCGCTGCGTTATCGCCCTGGCGAAACCCTGGCGCCTGTCGTGCTGGCCAAGGGGGCGGACCTGATCAGTGCGCGCATCCGGTTGCTCGCCGGTCGTCACGGCGTACCGATCGTGCGTTCGCCCGCATTGGCGCGCGCGCTGTACGCCGAATGCGATATCGACGGCATGGTGCCTGCGGAGCGCTACCTCCAGCTCGCGCCGATCTATCGCGCCCTCTGGGAAGCGCGTGCGGAGACGAAGGCATGAGGCAACTGTTCGCCCAACTGTGGTCCGGCAAGCGCGATCTGGCGTTGATCATGCTCGTCCTCGGCGTGCTCGCCGTGCTCTTCGTGCCGATTCCCTCGCCGGTCCTCGACCTGTTCCTGGTCGCCAACATCAGCATGGCGCTGTTGATCCTGCTGGTGACCTTCTTCACCGACACGCCGCTGCGCTTCTCGACCTTCCCCACGATCCTGCTGCTGTCGACCCTGTTCCGGCTTGCGCTCAACGTGTCGGCGACGCGCCTGATCCTCGAAGGCAAGGATGCCGGGCGCGTGATCAACGCGATCGGCGAATTCGTGGTCGGCGGCAATTACGTGGTGGGCGCGGTCGTGTTCCTGATCCTGGTCGTGGTCCAGTACGTGGTCGTGACCAGTGGCGCACAGCGCGTCGCCGAAGTCGCCGCGCGATTCACCCTCGACAGCATGCCCGGCAAGCAGATGAGCATCGATGCCGACATGAACATGGGGCTGATCGACGAGCACGAAGCGCGTCGCCGTCGCGCCATGATCGAGAAGGAAGCCAATTTCTACGGTGCGATGGACGGTGCGACGAAGTTCGTCAAGGGCGACGCCATCGCCGGCATCATCATCATCCTGATCAACATCGTCGGGGGACTGGCGATCGGCATCGCGCAGCTCGCTCTGCCCTGGGCCGAGGCGGTGCGCCGCTTCACGCTGTTGACGATCGGTGACGGCATCGTCACCCAGATCCCGTCGCTGGTGATCTCCGTGGCCACTGGCGTCATCATCACCCGGGCTGCCGCGGACGCGCAGCTCGGCACCGAGATTCCGCGTCAGATCCTCGCCAATCCGCGGGCGCTGCTGATCGTCGGCGCATCGCTGACGCTGGCGTTGCTGATGCCCGGATTTCCGAAGTTGCCGGTGGCGATCGCGCTTTGCGTGCTTGCAGGCCTCGTCTGGTTGAGTCTTCGCATGGCCCGCGAAGAGGCAGAGGACGGCCGCGACGATACCGGTCATCCTGCGATCGAAGGCGGCAAGCCGGGCGACGAGCTCCAGCAATGGTTGCGCATCGAGCCGCTGGAACTGCGCCATGGCGCCGGTCTTGCGGCCCTCTTCGGCGACGACGGCGACTTCCAGGAACGCGTGGGGACGTTGCGCCGGCAGATCGTCCAGGACTCGGGTTTCGTGATGCCGAAACTGCACGTCGGCCTGCGCGCCGAACTCGCGGCCAACGCTTACGAGATCCTGTTCCACGGTGGCCGGGTCGGCGGCGGGGAGTTGCTGCTCGATCATCTGCTGGCGATCAACCCCGGCGGTCCGAGAACGAAGCTCGACGGGCCCGAGACGCGTGATCCGGCGTACGGGTTGCCGGCGCAGTGGATCGCGAAATCCCAGCGCCAGTCTGCGCGACAGGCCGGCTACACCGTCGTCGATCCCGACACGGTACTGGTGACGCATCTCGGGGAACTGATGAAGCGCCAGTCGGCGGAGCTGCTCACGCGCGCCGGCGTCGAACGCATGCTGCATCGGATGCGCGAGACGCATGCCTCCCTGGTCGATGAGCTGGTGCCTGGCGTGATGAGCTATTCCGATGTGCAGAAGGTGCTGCAGCTGCTGCTTCGCGAGCAGGTCGGCATTCGCAATCTCGAAGCGATCCTCGAGACCCTGGTCGATGCCGGCAAGACCGTGAAGGGCGCCGAGGATCTCGCGGAGCGAGTCCGCGAACGGCTCGGTGCCGCGATCTGCCAGACGCATCGCGATCCGGGCGGCGACCTGCATGTGCTGACGCTGTCGCCCGAGTTCGAGCGCGCGCTGCTCGCCAGCGTGCGCGGCAGCGGCGAATCGCGCGGCTCGCCGTTTGCAGAGGCAGGACAGCTCGACGCCTTCATGAAGACGTTGGTGAGGCAGGCCGAAGCGATGATGGCGCGCAATCTCTCGCCGGTGGTGCTGTGTCCTTCGCCGGTGCGGCGCCCGCTGCGCAATCTGCTCCAGCGCTCGATGCCCTACGTGGCCGTGATCGGCATCAACGAAGTGCCTCCCAGCCAGTCCGTGCGCTCGTTCGCCTCCCTCCCGTCCGCCGCCTGAGTCGCCCATGACCGATCCCGTGCAGACCCTCTCCCGCAGCCTTGGCGCCGATGTCCGGATGCTGTCGTCGGTCAGCCAGAACGTGGCCAACATGCATACGCCCGGTTATCGCGCCGTGCGTGCGGCGCCCGTGTTCCGGCCCGATATGGCCGCCGAGCACACTGCATCCGCCGTCTCCACCGCGTTCGACCAGCGCGACGGCGTGCTCGCCCAGACGGCCCGTCCGCTCGACGTGGCCCTGCGCGGCCCCGGCTTCTTCGTGATCGAACGCGATGGCCGTGCGCTGCTCGCACGCTCGGGCGCCTTCCGCACCGACGACGACGGTCGGCTCGTGACCGCGGCCGGCGATGCGGTGATGGGCTATTCCGGCGAGCTGCGCCTGCCTGCGGGCGAGGTGCGCATCGGGCGCGACGGGCAAGTGTCCGTCGGCGCAACGGCCGTCGGCCAGTTGCAGATCGTCGCAGTCGGTGAGCCTGCGCGCCTGCATCCTGCCGGCGACGGCGCCTATGCCTACGACGGCGCTCTGGCCGAATGGCGCGGCACCGTGGTGCAGGGGGCGTTGGAGCGCGGCAACGTCGATGCGGCAGACGAAACCGTGCGCCTCATGGAACTGACCCGCCACGCCGAATCCATCCAGCGCGCGATCTCCGCCTACGACAATGCGATTGAGACCGGCATCAACCAGATCGGCGGCAATTGAGCCGCCCCCAGACAGGAACCCCTCCCATGATCGATGCCCTCTACATTTCCGCCAGCGGCCTGCGCAGCGACCAGAAACAGATCGATGTCATCTCCAACAATGTCGCGAACCTGCATACCCCGGGCTTCAAGCGCAGTCGCGTGAATTTCGTCGAGGTCGCGTCCGCCACCGTCGGCGGCAGCGGCTCCCTCGATGCCATCGGCGACGGCACGCGCGTGCAGTCGACCTCCACGCTGTTCGATCCGGGCGACCTGCGTGCGACGCGCAATCCGCTCGATCTGGCGATCGACGGCCCGGGTTTCTTCGAGTTCGAATCGGAAACCGGTGAGCCCGTGTACAGCCGCGACGGCCAGTTCCGGATCGATGCCGAAGGTTATCTGGTGAACGTGCAGGGCTTGCGACCGACCCATCCGATCCAGATTCCGCCCGATGCCGCGAAGATCGAGATCGCCGCGAACGGCGACGTCACCGCGGAACTCGGCGGCACGAGCGAGCGCAGCCTGCTGGGGACGCTGGAACTGGCGACATTCGCCGCGCCCGACGCGCTGGTCGCGGTCGGCGACAACCGCTTCCGGGCGAGCGATGCCGCAGGCGCGGCCAGCTACGGCCGGCCGGGCGACGTCGGCTTCGGCCACGTCCAGTCCGGCTTCGTGGAGATGGCGAACGTCGAGCTCGTCGACGAGATGTCGTCGCTGGTGCTGGCGCAGCGGAGCTACCAGCTCAACGCGCGCGTGCTCCAGGCGGCCGACCAGATCCTCGAGACCATCAACAACCTGCGTCGCTGAACGGGATGACGATGCCGATCCCCGGTCTGTTCGCCTTGATGCTCGCCGCAGCGACGACGGCGACGCTGTCGGCCGAACGCCAGCGCGACGCGGTGGCCGCGGCGATCGCCGGGCGTCTGCGCACGACACAGAGCACCGCAAGGATCGTCGCGATCGATGGATTGCGCGATCAGTCGTTACCTGCCGGACGCGCCACGATCGAGGTAGGCGCGATCGCCGGCCGCTGGCCGCGAGCCAGGGCCGGCGTGCCGGTGCGCCTTTCGGTCGACGGACGCACGGTGCGGACATTGACGGCATGGGTTTTGCTTGACGACATGCGCAGGGTGCTGACCTACGCGGCGACCAATGCCGCACGCACGCCGGCCACGGCGCTGCGGTTGGCGCCCGGCGAGGTCGACATGACCTGCTGCGCCTCTCCGGCGGTGCAGGACACGGCAGAAATCGCCGCGCTGCGTCTGCGGCGCGCGGTGCGTGCGGGCGAACCGGTGCTGGCGTCGGATTTCGAACCGATGCCGGCGGTCGCAGCGCGCGCGCAGGTCGAAATCGAAGTGGAGCAGGGTGCGGTGCGCTTGCGCACGCAGGGCATCGCATTGGCCGATGGCAGCCTGGGCGCGTCCGTGCCGGTCCGTCCCGAAGGTGCGCAGTCGGTCGTGACCGCGCGCGTGATCGCAACAGGCAAGGTGAGGATCGATGATGCATTTCCGCAGTGAAGGATGCGCGCTCCGCGGCGTATCCCGGCTTCGCAGCCGCTCGGCCATGGCGCTGTGCGCGGTGCTGCTCTCGTGCATGGGGGCGAGCCTGCCGACGACACCCGCACGGGCGGCTTCCGATGCCGCGGTGCCCCCGGCCCGTTCCGTCGCGCCTGCGGACAGTCTGATCGACCCGGCGCGGTATCGAAGCCTTGCCGCAGACCACCGGGCCTATCGCACGGGCGATCTGCTCACGATCTACGTGCAGGAAACGACCCGCGCGAAATCGCAGGCGGCCACCGAGGCCGGCCGCGATGTGGCGCTGCAGGCCCACGTGCATTCCCCGACAGCGTCGTTCGACGGCAGCTTGGGTTACGGCGGCGGCGACAGCGCCGGTGCGCAGACAACGCGTGTCGGGGAACTGCGCACGCAGATCTCCGCGCGGGTCGTCGGCGTCGATGCCGACGGCAACCTGCGCATCGCCGGCGAACAGTCGCTGATGGTCAACGGCGAGCGCCAGCGGATCCGCATCGCCGGCCTCGTCCGGCCCGCGGACATCGATGCCGACAACGCCATCTGGTCGCACCGCATCGCGGAGGCCGACATCGAGTTGGTCGGCGTGGGCACGGTCAGCGCTTCGCAGCGCAGGAGCGTGGTCTACCGCGCGCTGCAATGGCTGGGGGTGCTGTGATGCGCGCGTCGTCCGTTCGCGGCGTGTTCGCGACGCTGTGCTGTGCGCTGTCGCTGGCCTGTGCGCCTGCGATGCCCGCCTGCGCCGCCGAAGCGAAGATCCGCGACATCGCGCGCATCGCCGGCGTGCGCGACAACCCGCTGACCGGTTACGGACTGGTATTCGGCCTGTCCGGATCGGGCGATTCCTCGCGCAATCGCGCCACGCTCCAGTCGATCGCGAACACGCTGCGCAATTTCGGCGTGAACGTGACCGAAGGCGACATCGCCGGGCGCAACGTCGCCGCGGTGATCGTCACCGCGCGGCTGCCCGCCTTTGCCGAACCCGGCCAGAGCATCGACGTGCAGGTGGCGTCCGCGGGCGATGCGCGCAGCCTCACCGGCGGCACCCTGATGCAGACGCCGCTGCAGGGCCCGGACGGGCGTCTCTACGCGCTCGCGCAAGGCGCGCTGCTCAGCGGCGGCTACCAGTTCGAGGGCGAGACCGCTTCGGTGCAGAAGAACCATCCGACCGTGGGCCGGATTCCCGCGGGTGCGGTGATCGAACAGGCGTCGCCGCTGCGCGTCGCCGGCGATGGTCGCGCCCTGAGCGTGCTGCTGGACGAGCCGGATTTCACCACCGCCAACCGCATCGCCGCCGTCATCCGCGAAGCCGTTCCTGCCGCCTCGGTGCATGCCGAACATGCAGGCAAGGTCGTCGTCGAATATGCGGCGCCGCCTTCCAGTCTCGTCGCCGAGATCGCGCGGATCGAGAACCTCGGCGTGGTGCCCGAGCGTCGTGCCCGCGTGGTGGTGAACGAGCGCACCGGGACGATCGTCGCCGGCGGCGACGTGCGCCTCGGCGCGGTCAGCATCTCGCACGGCAACCTGAAGGTCGAGGTCCGCACCGATTACGCCGTGTCGAACCCGAACGGCGTGCTCGTTCGCCCGGCAAGCGGTATCGGGACCGCGGTGGTGCCGAAGACCACGATCCGCGTCGACGAAGGCGACGCGCCGCTGGTGCGCGTGCCCGAAGGCGCTTCCGTCGCCGACCTGGTCGCTGCGCTTCGTGCCATCCGGCTCGGGACCCGCGACGTGATCGCGGTCATGCAGTCGATCAAGGCCGCCGGTGCGCTCGACGGCGAACTCATCATCCAGTAAGGGGAAACAGAGGCATGGACAACACCATCGACGCGGTCCGGCTGGCGCTGGGACTGCAAACCCTCCGTGCACAGGCGGCGACGGCCAACGTCGCTGGCGCGGGGCGACCGGACGCGATCGCGCAGCGCTACGACTTCGCCGATGTCGAGGCCGCACTGCGCGGCGCCGCGCATGCGGACGACGGCGTGGAAGAGGCGCATTGGCTGCAGGCGGCCGGGACCGCACTGCACGACCTGCGCCCGACGCCAGGGGGCGAGATCCGGCTCGATGCCGAAATGGCGGAGATCGCCGCGGCCTCGATGGACTACCAGTCGCTGACCGAGGCGATCGGCCGGCAGTTCGGGCTGATGCGCATCGCCATCGCCGGGAGGGTCTGACCATGCCGACCGCATCCGCACTGGAAGCCGCCCGCGGCGGCATGGATTACGAACGGCTTCGGCTGGAGGCCGCGAGCCGCAACATCGCCAATGCCAATGCGCCGATCGCGCCTGGTGCGCCCGGCACGCTCTGGCGCGTCCGGGGCGCTCCGGATTTCGCCGGTGCGGCGCTGGACGCCGGCGAGGCCGAGGTCCGCCAGGTCTACGATCCCGGCCATCCGATGGCGGGCGCCGATGGCATGGTCCGCTACCCCGCCGTCGATCTCGTCCAGGAAATGACCACGCTGATGACCGCCGGTCGCGGCTACGAAGCCGACGTACGGGCATTCAATTTCCTGCGCGGCATGCAAGCGCGCGCGCTCGAGATCGGGGGCAAGTGATGGCCATCGAACCGATCGCGGCGCTCGGTGGCCTGTCGCCGTCCGGCGATGTCGCCGCTCTCGACCGCATTGCGCCGGATCGCATCGCCCCGACGGGTGTCGGCGGCATCGATTTCCTGTCGACGATCGGTCAGGGCCTGCAGCGCGTCGACACCAGTCTGCGCACGGCGGACGACGCCGTGCGCGCACTGGCGGCCGGCGAGAACGTGGCCCTGCACGACGTGATGATCGCGATGGAGCGCGCGCGCCTGGACCTGATGCTGGCGGTCGAGGTCAGGAACCGGCTGGTCGAGGCGTACCAGGAACTCAACCGCATGCAGTTGTGACGGCCGTGACGGTCGCCGCCCCACGGCGGTGCTTTCGCGCATCCAGGATATGGAAACATGACGCTCATCAAATTGTTTCATTCGCTTGAACGCGGCGCGCGGATCGGCCTCGTCGCCGGCATCATCGCGATCCTCGCGTTCTCCGCCGTGGCGGTGTGGTGGCTCGCCACGCCGCGACAGCAGTTGCTGTTCGGCGGACTCAAGGAAACCGACGCCGCCGAGATCGTGAAGGCGCTCGACGAATGGAAGGTGCCGCACGTGATCGTCGATGGCGGCGCGGGTATCCAGGTGCCCGAGGACGTGCTGTACGAAACCCGCATGCGCCTCGTATCGGCCGGCATTCCGCGCGGCGGCGCGGTCGGCTTCGAGCTGTTCGACGACTCCGATTTCGGGGTCACCGAATTCGCCCAGCGGGTGAACTTCCAGCGTGCGCTGCAGGGCGAGATCGAGCGCACCATCGACGCCTTGCCCGGTGTGGAGAACGCCCGGGTCCACCTGAGCATTCGCCGGCCCGGACTGTTCGTCGGCGACCGGGAGCAGTCGAAGGCTTCCGTGGCGCTCAGCCTGCGCCCGGGAGAACGGTTGACGCCCAGGCAGGTCCGCGGCATCCGCAGCCTGGTGGCCGGCGCGGTCGAGGGGCTGGCCATGGAGCAGGTGAGCATCGTCGATGCTGCGGGCAATCTCGTCGCGGGCGGGGAGAGTGCCGCCGCGCAGAGTTTCGAGGCCCGGGATGACGAAGCCGCGCGGGTGGAAGCGCGGATCCAGGCGCGCGTCTCCGAGCTGCTGGGACAGGCGCTGGATCGCGACGACTACCGCGTGTCGGTGGACGTGCGCATGAACTTCGATGCCGTTCGCCGGGTCGACGAGCGGCCGATGACCGACGATGCGGTCGTCGTGCGCAAGCGGGTCGGCCCGCGCGAGGACGCGACGGCGGAGGCTGCGGGCGGTGGCGAGGACGTCGAATACCGCCATGGCACGGTGCGCGAGGAAACCGCCGCAGCGCCGGGCAGGATCGAGCGGATTTCGGTCGCGGTGGCGTTGCCCGTCGGTATCGACGACAGTGAACTGCAGCGGATCGAATCGCTGGTGTCCGCTGCGGCGGGCCTGGACGAAGCGCGTGGCGATCGGCTCGAGATTTCGCGGCTCGGTCGCGATGCGGAGCGTGTCGAGGCGGCGGGTGCCGCGGCCGCGAACGCCGCGCGCGACGATGCGCGTACGCCGGTCCGGATCGGGTTCGAGGCCGCTGCATGGCCGGCCTGGACGAAGATGGTGTTGCTCGTGGCGGTCGGTGTGCTTTCGGGGTTGATCCTGGGTTTGGGATTCCAGCGCCGTCCTGCGCGGCTCGCGGCCGCGGAGCGCGAAGCCGTGCTCGGCAAGCTCCGTGCATGGCTGGCGGAGGGCACGCTGCCATGACGTCGACCGCGACCACGCCTGCGCAGCGCAAGGCGGCGCTGCTGCTGTGCACGCTCCGGGACGACGATCGCCGCCGGCTGCTCGCGCGGCTGCCGCGCACCGCCGCCGCGACGCTGCGCCGGTTGATCGCCGAACTCGAGGCCATGCGGTGGCCCGTGGCCGAACTGGCGGACGAACTGCTCGCGGAGGAGGTGCTGGGCCTGACCGCGCGCAATTCCCCCGATCTCGAACGGCTCGTGGCCTTGTCGCAGCGTCTGTCGCCAGCGTGGTTCGCACGCGCGCTCGCCGCATGGCCGGGGCTTGATCGCAACTTCTGCCTCGCCCTGCTCGATCCGGCGGTCGCGCGCGACGTGCGACGCGAGTTGACCACGTTGCCGCCGTTGCCGCCGCGGCTGGCCGACGCGTTCAAGGCCGAGGCCATGGCATTGCTCGACGACCGGGAGGCCGCATGAGTGGCGCACGCTTCGAACGCGTCGACGCCGCCGCGCGGATCGTCGGTCTCGGCGAATTGCTGCGTCCGCAGCCGGCCGTGCCCGCCCCGCAAGCGGCATCGCCCGCACCCGATCCGCGCCAGTTGCTGGAAGCGGAGCGCAAGCGCGTGCTCGACGCAGCGCGCGAAGAAGGGCTCGCCGCGGGGCTTCGCGAGGCCGAGACCTGCATCGAGACGCGTGCCCGCGCCGCCGAGGCGGCGGCGCGGGATGCGCATCGTCGCGAGACCGAGCGCCTCGCCGTTGCCGTGCAGCGGCTCGAAGCGCTGGTTGCGGCCCTGCCCGGCGAGATCGCCGCACTGGACCGCCGCAACGAGCCTCTCGTCGTGGCGGCGGTGTTCGCTGCCACGGCGCGATTGGTGGGCGAGATCGCCTGCGACGACGCGCGCGTGGTCGATGCCTGCCGGGCCGCGCTCGTCGCGCACCAGACTCGGCCCGCCGTGCTGCGCGTCAGGCCCGACGCGCTGGCTGCCGTGCGTGATGCCTTGCCCGAGGCGTCCGCGGACGCGCTGCGCATCGAAGGCGATACCCGGCTCGGCCCCCTGCATTGCCGGATCGAGAGCGCCTCCGGCGTGTACGAAAGCGCGCTGGAGCAGCGGCTGGACGCTTTGAAACAAGCCTTGCTCGACGCGCTCGCGCCGAAGGACGGTACGGAGCGCGCATCATGACGTTCGCCGATCGAATGCAGGCCGGCATCGCACGCGTTCCCGCGGGACGGGCGCTGGGTCGGATCGTCTCCTGCAACGGCCTGGTGATCGAGGCCGCGGGTCCCGACGCGCGTCTGGGCGAGCTGTGCGAGATTGAAGCCGCGGACGGTTCCGGAGCGACTTTCCCGGCGGAGGTCGTCGGTTACCGACGCGAACACGTGCTGCTGATGCCGTATGCGCATCTCGCCGGGATCTCCACGCGCAGCCTCATCCGTCCGACCGGTCGACCGCTCGCGGTGCCCGTGGGCGATGCCCTGCTGGGCCGGGTGGTCGATGCCTTCTGCCGTCCCCTCGACGAAGGTCCCGCGATCGCATTCGATGCGCAATATCCGCTGCATCGTGTGCCGATCAATCCGCTCGACCGCGCACCGATCGACACCGCGCTGGACACCGGCGTGCGCGCGATCGACGGATTGCTGACGCTGGGCATCGGCCAGCGTGTCGGCATCCTCGCAGGCAGCGGCGTGGGCAAGAGCACCTTGCTGGGCATGCTGGCGCGCCAGGTCGTCGCCGACGTGACCGTGCTCGCGCTGGTCGGCGAGCGCGGGCGCGAGGTCGGCGAATTCCTCGAACACGCCCTCGGACCGGAGGGCCGGAAGCGGTCGGTGGTGGTGGTCGCGACCTCCGATGCGCAGGCGCTGGTGCGGACGCATGCGGCGCATGCGGCGAATGCGATCGCCGAATACTTCCGCGATCGCGGTCGCTCCGTGCTGCTCGTGGTCGATTCGATGACCCGCTTCGCCATGGCGCAGCGTGAAATCGGCCTGGCGATCGGCGAACCTCCCACGTTCCGCGGCTACACCCCCTCCGTGTTCAGCCGCCTGCCGACGCTGCTCGAACGCTGCGGGCGGTTGCGTTCAGGCGGTGCGATCACCGGTGTCTACAGCGTGCTCGTCGAAGGCGACGACATGAACGAGCCAGTCGCCGACCACATGCGGGCGATCCTCGACGGGCACATCGTGCTCGACCGCACGCTGGCGTCCCGCGGTCATTTCCCCGCGATCGACGTCCTCCACAGCGCGAGCCGCCTGATGGGGCAGGTCGCGTCGCCGCAGACGCAGGCCGTGGCCCGCGATGTCCGCAAACAGATGGCGGTGTACGCGGCTTCGCGCGACCTGATCGAACTCGGGGCGCATCAGCGCGGCGTGAATCCCGCGCTGGATGCGGCCATCGATGTGCAGGCGCCGATCGAGGCAGTGCTGCAGCAGGATCCCCGCGACTTCACGCCGGCTGCGGACACCCAGCGCCGGTTCGCCTCCGCATTGCGGCCC
>JBQCJG010000342.1:0-2211 GCA_051952955.1 Lysobacteraceae bacterium
GGAGCCGACCTTCGGCGGCATCAACCTCGAGGACATCAAGGCGCCGGAGTGCTTCATCGTCGAGCGCAAGCTGCGCGAGCGGATGAACATCCCGGTCTTCCACGACGACCAGCACGGCACCGCGATCATCGTCGGCGCCGCCGTGCTCAACGCGCTGGAGATCGTCGGCAAGAAGATCGGCGACGTGAAGCTCGCCACCTCCGGCGCCGGCGCCGCGGGCATCGCCTGCCTCGACATGCTGGTGGCGCTGGGCATGAAGCCGGAGCACATCCTCGCGGTCGACCGCGACGGCGTGCTCTACACCGGCCGCCCCCACCTCGACCCCGACAAGGCGCGCTACGCCCGCGACACCGACAAGCGCACGCTGGCCGACATCGTCGCCGGCGCCGACATCTTCCTGGGCCTGTCCGCCGGCGGCATCCTCAAGGCCGAGATGGTCGCGACGATGGCCGAGCGGCCGATCATCCTTGCGCTGGCCAACCCGAACCCCGAGATCCTGCCCGTCGACGCGAAGCGCGTGCGCCCGGACTGCATCATCGCCACCGGCCGCAGCGACTACCCGAACCAGGTCAACAACGCGCTGTGCTTCCCGTACATCTTCCGCGGCGCGCTGGACGTGGGCGCGACGGAGATCAACGAGGCGATGAAGCTCGCCTGCGTGCGCGCGATCGCGAAGCTCGCGCGGATGGAAGCGTCCGACCTCGGCAGCGCCTACGGCGGCGTAGTGCCGCGCTTCGGCGCCGACTACATCATCCCGCGCCCGTTCGACCCGCGCCTGCTGACGGTGCTGGCGCCGGCGGTGGCGAACGCGGCGATGGACTCCGGCATCGCGCAGCGGCCGATCCTCGACATGTCGGCGTACGAGGAGAAGCTGGCGCAGTTCATCTACCGCACCGGCCTGCTGATGAAGCCGGTGTACGACCGCGCCCGCCGCGATCCCAAGCGCGTGGTCTACGCCGAAGGCGAGGAAGAGACCGTGCTGCTCGCGGTGCAGACCGTGATCGACGAAGGCCTGGCGCGGCCGATCCTGATCGGCCGCCCGGACGTCATCGACGCGCGCATCCAGCGCCTGAGCCTGCGCATGCGCCCGGGCGTCGACTTCGACCTCACCAACATCCACGACGATCCGCGCTTCAACGAGTACTGGCAGCAGTACCACGCGCTGACCGAACGCCGCGGCGTGACCCCGGCCGCGGCGAAGAACCTCATCCGTTCGCGCTCGACGCTGATCGCCGCGCTGATGGTCGAACGCGGCGAAGCGGACGCGATGATCTGCGGCCTGGTCGGGCGTTTCCACAAGAAGCTCGGCTACCTGCGCAGCATCTTCAACTGCGACCGCGGCGTCACCGGCACCGCGGCGATGACCGGCGTGATCAACAGCCAGGGCGTGTGGTTCTTCCTCGACACCCACGTGCAGGTCGACCCCAGCGCCGAGCAGATCGCCGAGGCCACGCTGATGGCGAGCTACCGCCTCAAGCTGTTCGGCATCGAACCGCGCGTCGCGCTGCTGTCGCACTCCAACTACGGCAGCCACGACAATCCCAGCGCGGCGAAGATGCGGCAGGTCTACCAGATCGTCCGCCGCCGCGCGCCGAAGCTGGAGATCGACGGCGAGATGATGGCCGACACCGCGTGGGACGAAGGCCTGCGCCGGCGCATGTTCCCCAACACCACGCTGGCCGGCCGCCCCAACCTGTTCGTGATGCCGAACCTCGACGCGGCCAACATCACCTACAACATGGTGCGGGTGATGACCGACGGCGTCGCCATCGGCCCGATCCTGATGGGCCTGGACCAGCCCGCGCACATCCTCACCCCTGCCTCCACCCCGCGCCGCGTGGTCAACATGACCGCGATCGCCGCCGTCGACGCCCAGATCCGCCAGCAGCGCGGCGAAGCCGAAGCCTCGAACCGGCGGGCGATGCAGGAGGAGTGAGGCCAGCACCGCCGGGCCGCCGATGGCGGTCCGGCACGCAGGCGTGACTGCGCGACGACAGACATCCTCTGTCGTCTTTTTTGCGCCGGCGTCTTCCGGATCGTGCCTCTTGGCTCGGGAATGGCAGGCAAGCTGAATCTGCAAGCGGACTGGAGTCGCGATTTCCGTCGCTCCCACGGGAGAGGTCGTCGCGAAGGATCACTCATCGACAACCAGGAGGCATGCACCGCAACAGTCACCGGGAACCTGTCCTGTGGGAGCGACGGAAGTCGCGA
>JBQCJG010000343.1:0-16307 GCA_051952955.1 Lysobacteraceae bacterium
GAGGTTCTCCTCCTGCGTGGCCGGCAGGTCGCCGTCATCACGTACACTAATGCCGCCTGCGACGAGATAATCCGGCGCACCGAATATGATCCGCTGTTCGTCGTGCGCACCATCCACAGCTTCGCCTGGTTGCAAATTCAAGGGTTCAATTCCGACATTCGCGCTTGGCTGAAGGATAACCTGCAGCGCGAGATCGCCGACCTCCAAGAGGAAGAGGCGAAAGGCCGAGCTGGCACCAAGGCTTCGGCGGCCCGCCAATCCCAAATTGAATCCAAGCAGCGCCGGTTGGAATGGCTCGCCAACTTCAAGAGCTTCACCTACAACCCCAATGGCGACAATCGGGAACGCAACTCGCTGAACCACAGCGAAGTCATCAAGATCTTCTCGGCGTTCCTGCTCACGAAGCCGCTCATGCAGCGGATCTTCGTCGAGAGGTTCCCCTTCCTGCTGATCGACGAGAGTCAGGACACTAGCCGCGCGCTTATTGATGCGCTGCTCTTTTTACAAAGTACGCATGCCGATCGCTTTTGCCTAGGCCTGATCGGTGACACGATGCAGCGCATTTACCCGGACGGCAAAGAGCGGATAGAGAGCGAAATACCACAAAGCTGGGCGACGCCGGAGAAGAAGCTAAACCATCGTAGCCCTCAGCGTATTGTAAGACTAATCAACCAAGTTCGCGGCGGCGCCGACAATCACAAGCAGGAGGCGCGCGACGACCGGCCGGAAGGCTGGGTGCGGCTCTTTATGTTTCCGGTCGACGCGCCAGACAAGCCTGCGCTGGAGCAAAGAGTTCGAAACTATATGGCAGACTTGACCGGGGATCAGGATTGGACCGACGCTAGAAAATGCAAAATCCTGACTTTGGAACATCACATGGCAGCCCGTCGGATGGGCTTCCTACAAATGTTCGAGGCGCTGGCTTCAGTGGATGATTACCGGACGAGCTTTCTTGATGGCAGCTTTGCGCCGACCCGGTTCTTCACTCACTACGTCCTACCGCTGGTTAGGGCACAGCAGAATGGCGATAAATTCGCGGCGGCTAGGCTGGTGCGGGAAAGTTCTCCGCTGCTCAGCAAGGAAACCTTGAAGGGCAACGACAAGCCAATAGAACAGCTCCGTACCGCCCAGGCGGCCATCGATAGCCTGATGGCTCTTTGGAATAATGGCGAACCCACCTGTGGTGCGATCGCAGCAAACATTGCTAAAACCAATCTCTTCGCGATTCCTGGCAGTCTCAAGGCCGCCTTGGCCACCACGTTAGTTGCGCCGGCAGAGACGCCCGACGATGAGGAGGTCGATCCTGTCAACGATCAGACCGCGGCACTCGTTGCTTTCCTTGAGTGCGCATTCTCGGAAATTTCACCATATGCCGCTTACGTGGCGCATGAAGCTCCATTCGATACTCATCAAGGGGTGAAGGGGTTGGAGTTCGAGCGCGTCATGGTCCTCATGGACGATGGGGAGGCCCGAGGCTTCCTGTTCGGCTACGACAAGCTCCTAGGCGCTAAAGCGCATACTGCCGCTGACATTAAGAACGCCAAGGAGGGCAAGGATACCTCCGTCGATCGCACGAGGCGTCTGTTCTATGTGACCTGCAGTCGTGCTCGATCTAGCTTGGCTCTTGTGGTCTATTCTCCGGACCCTGGTGCAGTTCGGGCGCACGTCATCGCAAACGAGTGGTTCGCAGCTGACGAGGTTCTGTCCGAGTTGCCTTTGACGAAAAATTGACGGCTGAGCTGAGCAGATCTGCGTTCAGCGTCGGCGATTGTTTGATCAAGAGGGCAGCGCCTTTCGGAATGGCCCTCTTGGCCGACAGCAGACTTTCGTGCTGGAAGCGTCAAGGGTATCTATCCGCAGCAGCTCCGCTTTCACCCGATGCTACGCGACTACATGTCCGATCTTCCCGCGGGTCGCTGCCTCCGCGGCCGTTACACTGCACGCCCCATTTTCCGCCTTCTTCCTGTCGCCTCCCGTTCGTCTCGCCCGTCGCGTCAACGAACTGTTCGGTTGTTCGCGCGCCGAAGCCGAGCAGTACATCTGCAATGGCCGGGTGATGGTGGAGGACGACATGATCGAGGCGCCGCAGCACAAGGTGACGGCCGAGCGCTTGGAATTCGATCCCGAAGCGCGGCTGGAGGCGGTGAAGCCGGCGATGATGCTGCTGCACAAGCCCTTCGGCTTCGATGCGATCGACGGGCGCAGCGCGGCCAATGGCGCAGGCCAGACCATAGACCCGGCTCGATCATCGACCCGCTTGCTGGACGCAATGCGCCATCTGCGCACATGACTCGCCGCACCGCCGCTTGCGGATTCTCCGCGCGGCGATCCATCCGCGAATCGATCGCCACACCGTCCGGTCCTGCACAATGGGCCTGCAGTTCGCTGTCGCACGGTGATGCCATGAACGCCGCACGCCCGGCCGGGGCCGGTCTCGAGGTCTTTCGCGCCTTCCTCCGAATGGGGCTGACCGCGTTCGGCGGTCCGATCGCGCATATCGGTTACTTCCGCGAAGAGTTCGTGCGGCGGCGCGGCTGGCTCGACGAGGCGCACTTCGCGCAGTTGCTGGCGGTGTGCCAGTTCCTGCCCGGGCCGGCCAGCAGCCAGCTGGGGTTCGCGATCGGTCTGCACCGGGGCGGGTGGTTCGGCGCACTGGCCGCGTTCGTCGGGTTCACGCTGCCGTCGGCGCTGCTGATGTTCGGCTTCGCTCTCGTCGCGCCATCGCTCGGCGCCGGCATGGGCGCCGCGGCCGTGCACGGCCTGAAGCTGGTGGCGGTGGTCGTGGTCGCCCACGGCCTGCTCGGCATGGCGCGGCAATGGATGCCGGATCTTCCGCGCGCCGCGATCGCCGTGACGGCGGCGATCTTCGTCGCGATGAGCGCACAGGCCTGGGCACAGCTGTTCGCGATCGCGGGCGGCGGCGTGCTGGGCCTGTGGCTTTGCCGCCGTGTACGCGCTGCCGAGGTCGCGACCTTGCCCGTGCGCGACGACCGCCGCGTGGCCGTCGCGTGCCTGGTGCTGTTCCTCGTCGGATCGGGCGCCGCGCTGTGGCTGCCGGCCTCGCCCGCGCCAACGCCCGCGGCGCTGGCGAGCGCGTTCTACCGCGCCGGCGCGCTGGTGTTCGGCGGCGGCCACGTCGTGTTGCCGCTGTTGCAGCAGGCCGTGGTCGATCCCGGCTGGGTGCGCCAGGAGGCGTTCCTCGCCGGCTACGGCGCCGCGCAGGCCGTGCCCGGGCCGATGTTCTCGCTGGCGGCGTTCCTCGGCGCGCAGGTGCCATCGGGATGGCCGCCCGCCGCGGGCGCCACGCTCGCGCTGCTGGCCGTGTTCCTGCCGGGGTTCCTGCTGCTGTCCGCGGCGCTGCCGGTCTGGTCCCGGTTCGCACGGCATCCACTCGCCGCGCGGGCCATGGCGGGCATCAACGCCGCGGTGGTCGGCCTGCTGGCGGCGGCGTTCCATGACCCGGTCTGGACCGAAGGCGTGCGCTCGGCCGGCGACATCGCCATCGCCGTGATCGGCTTCGCCGCGTTGGCCTTCGCGCGCGTGTCGGCGCTGTGGATCGTGCTCGGATGCGTCGCGGCGTCGATCCTGATGAACCTGTCCGTGGCGTAGGCTGGGTCATCGACCCAGCCCGGTCATCGCTCTCGCTCCCGCAAACCTTGCGGTGATTGTCGACGCGATCGACAGGCGGGATCCCGGCCTGCGCCGGGATGACGACGAGGGCGTGTCTGAAGCCTGCTCTGCCGAGGCCGCAGATGCATGCGACGAGGGCGCATGAGCGAAGCAAGTCGCCCGGGGCAAGCGAAGCGCACCCGGGATGAATGACCTGGGATTCCCGGGTGCGGCCTTCGGCCTTACCCGGACTACGGGCCACATCGAACGTCCGCTTGCGAACGATCTTCCCGCGTTGGCACCTCCCCGGCCGTTACACTGCACGCCCCGTTTTCCGGCGCCCGCCATGTCCCTCCCCGTTCGTCTCGCCCATCGCGTCAGCGAACTGTTCGGCTGTTCGCGTGCCGAGGCCGAGCAGTACATCCGCAATGGCTGGGTGACGGTGGAGGGCGACGTGATCGAGGCGCCGCAATACAAGGTGACCACCGAGCGCGTGGCGCTCGATCCCGAGGCGCGGCTGGAGGCGGTGGAGCCGTCGACGATCCTGCTGCACAAGCCGTCCGGGTTCGATGCGATCGAGGGTCGCAGCCCGGCCAGCGTGCTGGTGCGCTCCGACACGCGCTGGGCCGACGATGCCAGCGGCGTGCGCATGCTGCGTCGCCATCTGCATCGACTGACGCCGCTGGTGTCGATGGACCCCGAGGCCAGCGGCCTGATGGTGCTGACGCAGGATGGCCGGGTCTGGCGTCGCCTGACCGAGGACGCCGACCAGATCGAGCACGAGTACATCGTCGAAATCGCCGGCGACATCGCGCCCTACGGCCTGCGGAAGCTCAACCACGGCCTGAGCTTCGAGGGCCGCGAGCTGCCGCCGTGCAAGGTGAGCTGGCAGAGCGAGACGCGGCTGCGCTTCGCGATCAAGGGCGTGCGGGACGGGCAACTGCGGGCGATGTGCGCGCAGGTCCGATTGAACGTGCTGTCGATCCGCCGCCTGCGCATCGGCAAGGTCGGACTGGGCAAGGGCCCGAATGGCCCGATGCCGCCCGGCGCATGGCGTTACCTGCCGGTCGGCGAGAAGTTCTGAACCCGCGCGGCCTCGGCCGCCGGTCGCCTCAGTCGTCCTGTTCCGCCGCTTCGCGACCTTGCTGGCGGATCAGCGCTTCCTCGCGCGCATCGCGGATCGCATCGCGCACGCCGTCGAGGTCGACGCTGCCTTCGTCCGCGGTGAACGCGCCGGTCAGTTCGGTGTCCGGCCGCAGTTCGCCGGCCTCGAACAGGGCCCACATCTCTTCGCCGTACCAGGTGTCCAGCAGCTCCGGCGCCCAGCGTCCGAGATGGGCGGTCAGGTTGTTGACGTCGCGCAGCAGCATGGTGCGCGCGGCGTTGTTGCCGGCGGCGCTCACGACCTGCGGGAAATCGATCACCACCGGCCCGTCCGCATCGACCAGCACGTTGTAGGGCGACAGATCGCCGTGGATCAGCCCGCAGCACAGCATCCGCACGACCTGGCGGATCAGGATGCGATGGAAGTCGCGGGCCTGTCCGGCATCGAGTTCGATCTCGCCCAAGCGCGGTGCGGCGCGGCCTTCGCCATCGGTGACCAGCGCCATCACCAGCACGCCGTGGTAATAGCCGAAGGGTTCGGGCACGCGCACGCCGGCGTCGCGCAGCTGGTAGAGCGCATCGACCTCGGTGTTCTTCCAGGCGGTTTCCTGCTGCTTGCGCCCGTACTTGCTGGCCTTGCCGATCGCGCGCGCTTCGCGGCTGCCGCGCACCTTGCGGCCTTCCTGGTACTGCACGCGCTGCTGGAAGCTGCGCTGCGCCATGTCCTTGTAGACCTTGGCGCAACGCACGTCGTCGCCGCTTCGGACGACGTACACCGCCGCTTCCTTGCCGCTCTTCAGCGGTCGCAGCACTTCATCGATGACGCCGTCGTCGATCAGCGCCTGCAAGCCTGGGGGAGTCTTCACGTCATCTCGGAGGGGGCGCGCGCCGGCACGGCGCTGCTTGCCGCAGGCCGAGGATGGTCGCATGTCCCGGCAGGCGTCGCCAATGTTCATGCGGACCGTGTCGTCCGTTCGACGCGAACGACGGCATGCGCGGCTTCGACCCACGCTGCAGCGCGATCGTTGCCGCGGATGCCGTTCGCGATCGGCACGCTCGCGGCAGCGAGCGAAACAGAAGAACAACGGCAGAGCCTTCAAGGTGGGATCCCGGCGTGACCAGCCATTCGGCTGTTGAAAACCGCCGGGATGACGGGGAATGGTGGTGCGGGATGAAGCAGATCCCTCGCCTGCGACTCGGGATGACACAAGAGCGGTTGAAGTCACCCGACTCGATGATCTGCCGGGACAAGAAGCGGGGATACCTCAGGTCATCGATCCGGCATCGTCTTCCGCTTCCATCGCCGGGTGCGAGGCACCCGGCCTGCGGAAGACTCAGGGCATGAGCGCAACCGCCGCGTGCGGCTGACCTATCGCGGCCGACGAGGCCGTCGCGTCGATCTCGCACGCACCGTCGCGACACCGCCGCGCCGGCGCGGCAGCGTCTTCCGCCAGCCGTGCGCCGATGCGCGCGCCGAGTTCGACGTCGCCGATCTGGCCGAACGCATGGTGGCGCACGTCGCCGTGCGCATCGATCACCACCAGCGACGGCGTGCCGCGCAGGCCGTAGGCGTGCATCGTCGCGGGGATCGGCGAGCGGCCGTCGTGGCGATCCACGGCGACGGGGAAATCGATGCGGTATTCGTGCAGGAACGCGGCGAGCGCGTCCGGCGTCATCGCATGGTGGTGCTCGAACACGGTGTGCAGGCCGATCACGGCCACGCGACCGGGCGGGAACGCATCGCGGACGCGCCGGACCTGCGGCAGGCCGTGCGACACGCAGCCGGGGCAGAGCATCTGGAAGGCTTCGAGCACGATGACCTTGCCCCGCAGCGTCAGCAGGGACAGGGGGACGTCGGTGTTGAACCAGCGTTCGACGTCCCACGGCGGGGCCGGGTGTCGGGGTGTGCGCATGGGAAATCTCCCGGGGAAGGCCGGACGCCGCGCGGGCGTCCGGCGTGGAGGATCACTGGCCGGGCGTGCCGGGCAGGCTCAGGTCGCCGGACGCGACCTTGAAGACGTTCGCGACGCACAGCAGCGGCGCGTGCACGCTCTGGTTGACGCGAAGCCCGGCGGTGACGCCGTCGAAGTGCGACGCCGCGAGTGCGCCGATGTCATCGAACGCGACCTTCACCTCGACCGTGCCGCCGTCGAACGTCGGGTTCCAGCCGGGGCTGTCGAGCAGCAGCGGCAGTCCCGGCCAGGTCTTCGGCAGCCGCGGCTTCGTGCCGTCGGGGATGTCCACGACCGACAGCGCCTTCGGGCCGCAGGCGTCGTTCGGCTTCAGCACGACCCAGTGGCTGTGCCACAGGTTGCCGTCGTTGCCGCGCTGGCCATCGGCGTTCTCGTCGTACAGCGGCGTGTCGTCGAAGTCCGGATGCGCGGTGACCGCCAGCGCGAGGATGCCCGCGCCGTGCTCGAAGCCGACCTCGTAGGGATCGAGCGTGGTCGGCCAGACGTAGGAGAACACGCGGCTGCCGGCGAGCTTGCCGGTCGCGGTCGGGCGGGTCCTGCCGGCCTTGCCCGACACCGACATGCGGAACGTGGCGACGTGGCCTTCGACCGCGATGCGCGCGTGGACGATGTCGAAGTCCGCCTGCACCTTCGCGTCGGCCTTCGGATGCAGGCCGCCGGGCGCCGGTGCTGCCTCGTGGGCGTGCGCGTGCGCGCCGCCCGCGCCCAGGGCCAGGCCCAGGGCGAATGCGAGTGTCTTCATGGCATCGCCCTCAGCGCAGGTCCGCGAGGGCGGCACCGAAGTTGATGTGCAGCGGCAGGCCGCCGAGCACCAGCGCGGGGACGGATTGGACGCCTTCGGCTTCCGCCGTGGCGATGCGGTCGGGCCGTTCGCCCAGGTGGACGATCTCGACGTCGAAGCGCTGGGGGTCCAGCGCGTGGCCGAGCTGGCGTTCCGCGTCCTGGCAGACGCTGCAACCGGCGTGATATAAAACGGCGTTCGGGCGCATACTCGTGCTCCTCTTGCTTGCTCTTTGCGGGGTGGGCGGGAGAAACGGGCGGCGTCCGCTGGCAGTCGGGCGCCGCCCACGTTTTTTCCGTCTAGGACGGAAAGGTCGGGCGGAAGCGCTCGGCGTTCGTCGCCAGTTGCGCTTCCGTGGCGGGGGCGTGCTCGGGGCAGTCGGCGCGCAGTTCGGGATCGCCGAACGGCCGCTGCACGAACGCGCAGAAATGCGGATGGCGGGGATCGTCGCTCGCGTTCGGCCGGAAATGCGCGCAGCCGAGGCAGGTCCGCGCGCCGGTCGCGAGCCCCTGGCGCTGCGCTTCGCGGACCAGCAGCTGCGTGATCCGCAGCAGCGCGCCGACGTCCCGTTCGTCGAGGCCCCGCAGCAGCGCGGCCATGCCCTGCGACGGATGGCCGAGCTGCCGTGCCGTCGCGCGTCCGCCGCGGGTCAGCGCGATGACCCAGGCGCGGCCGTCGAGCGGATCGGGCGTGCGCCGGATCCAGTCCTTCGCTTCCATCGCCTTGAGCGAATCGCTGAGGCTCGCCGCGGACACGTCCAGGCGATCGGCGATCTGCCGCGCGCGCAAGGCGGAATCGGCCAGCAGCATGCGCAGGATCGCGGCCTGCGTGGGCGGCAGCGACACGCCGCCGCCGGCGCGCCACGCCTGCGCGCGCACCAGCGCGGCCAGCTGTTCGAGGCCGCCGGCGGCCTGCTCGCGTCGGGGGTCGGGCGTCGTCATGCGATAAATGTAGGATGCCTAACTATCTACTGTCAACCGTCACGACGATGCTTGCCATGGCGCGCGGTCGCGTGCACGGTGTGCCGGCACATCCTGCCGAGCGCGCCATGCACTGCATCCAGGCCCTCATCGGAGCCATCGACGTCATCGCGCCGATGCGGGAGCGCCTGCCGGCCGCGGTGGTGTGTCCGTTGCCGCAGGGGTTCGCGCTCGTGCCGATCACCGATCGGCTCGCCGACGCGCTGGACAACGACGCGCACGCAACGGCCGACGTGCTGCCGGCGAAGGCGCACGACATGGCCGCGGGCGTGGCCGCGCTCGCATCGGCGCTGTGGATGTGCGGCCCGATCGTCCGTGCCGCGACCTGCTTCTTCGGCGGCACGGGCGGCCAGCAGGCCGTCGTCTGGCGCGACGGCGAGGTCGTGCTGGAGATCGTCGAGGACGAGGACGACAGGGCCGCGTGGCCCGATTCGCCGATCAGTCGCGCGCTGCGCCGCATCGGCGTGGTCGCCGCGGCGGGCGAAGACGAATTCGACGCGCTCGGTCTGGGTCGCTAACCGCAGCAACGAGGCGTGGGAAGCGGCGTGCGTCGCGCCCGTCGCCGGGGGCATCGATCCTGCGTCATGACGACGGCCGGATCGCCTCGTCGTTCGCGACGAAGCATCGCGCGAACGTCATCGTCATCGTCGCGAAAACCGGCGGGCCCGCGTTCGGGCCCGCACGGGGTCAGCGATGCGCCTTCTGCGTCTCGTCGTAGGCCTCGATCGCGCTGTCGACGAAACCGCCCTGCACCTGCGCGTGCCGGGCCTGTCCCTGCTCGTAGCCTTCGAAGACACCGCGGAAGAAATCGTCGATGTGCTGCTGTCCGTCGTACATGATCCCCAGCAGCAACAGCAGGGACAGGACGCGCACCTGCGGCATGCCGATCCGGATGACGATGTCCGACGATTCCTTCGACGCTTCATGGGTCATGGCACTGCTCCTTGTGTGACACCGTGGATGTGCTGTGTATCACGAACGTCGCGCGCGTTCCATCGCGCGAAGCGACGCTGCGGTGGATGCGCGGTCCATCCCGACGAGCGGGGCGATCGCGATCGACCAATCCGATCCATGGCCTTGAATGCGATCGCGTTCCTGCATCAATCCTTCGACAGTGGCGTCGGGGATCGCGTTCGCCGACGCGGTGTACTCGTTTGTGTCGCGATCGCATCGGACCGCGGCGCTGGTCCGGTGCACAATCGCGGCATCGACACCGCCGGCGACCGGCCCCGCGGGTCGTCTCCGGGAGAAGGCGGACATGACGTCGTGGCGCGCGTGGATGGGAACGGGACTGGTGCTGGCGTGTACGGCCTGCGGCGCGGTGCCGCCGACGCGTCCGGAGGCGGCCGCGACCGCGCAGATCGCGCGCAGCTGCGCGCCGTGGGACGGCGCGGCGTTCACGGTGTCCGTGCCCGCGACCGGCGATGGCGTCGATCCCGCGGCGCTGCCGGCGCTGCGGCTGTCCGTGTGGTCGGCGCCGCAGTTCGACGGCGAGCGCACGGTGGTATTCGCCGAAGGCGACGATCGCACCGGCATGGCGCTGTACGCCGAGACCGTGGACCGCGCGACGCCGCTCACCGGCGAAGCGACGTTCCGGCAGGCCGCCGACGGCAGCATCGAAGGCACGCTGCGGTTGAAGGCCGCCGACGGCCGCAGGTTCGAGCGCCGTTTCCGCGGCCGCCTCGATCCCGCGACCGCGATGTGCGGCTGAGCGCCCCGCACGCCTCAACCGATGCGGTACACCTGCCCGGTCTGCGCGCCTTCCACGCTGCGGCTGAAACCCAGCGCGGCGCGCGCGGCCGGCACCGGCTCGAAGCCGCGGAAATACGGCGCGTAGCCCGGCATCGATTCGACCAGCACGCCGGGGCTGACCGCGTTGATGCGCAGGCCGCGCGGCAGTTCCAGCGCCGCCGAGCGGACGAAGCCCTCGATCGCGCCGTTCACCAGCGACGCCGAGGCGCCGTAGCGGATCGGGTCCTGCGCCAGCACGCCGGTGGTCAGCGTGATCGAGCCGCCGTCGTTGAGTCGGGTCGCGGCCAGCAGCGCCAACTGGACCTGGCCCATCAGCTTGTCCTGCAGGCCCAGCGCCCACTGGTCCGGGGTGAGTTCCAGCAGCGGACCGAAGGCGACGTTGCCGGCGGCGGCGATGACGCCGTCCAGCGGGCCGATGCGGTCGAGCGCCGCGGCGATGCCGTCGCGATCGGTCAGGTCGAGGCGGACGTCGCCGGCGGAGCGGCCGGCGGTGACGAGTTCGTGGCGCGCGCCGAGTTCGGCGGCGACGGCGCGGCCCAGGGTGCCGTGGGCACCGACGAGGAGCAGTTTCATGGCGATTCCTTTGTTGCGGTGAGCCGACAATCGGCGGAGTGGCGACAGTCTGCGCCGCGGGATTCGCCTTGATTAGCTGGCCGGGTGCGGAAATACTGTTTCCGCATGAAGACAATGTCGTCGGACATCGACCGGATGCTCTGCTTCGCCGCGGTCGCCGAGCCCGGCAGCTTCACCGCCGCCGCGGCGGCGCTGGGCTGCTCCAAGGCGCACGTCAGCCGGCAGGTGGCCGAGCTGGAGCAGGCGCTGGGCGCGCAGCTGCTGCTGCGCACGACGCGGCGACTATCGCTGACCGCGCTGGGCCATCGCCATGCCGAGGACGTGGGCCGCCTGCGCGCGGCCTACGACGAGGCCCGCCAGCGCGTCGCCGCCGAGCGCGACGAGGTGCGCGGCGTGCTGCGCATCACCACCGCGACCACGTTCGGCGAAGTGTTCCTGGTCGACCTCGTGCGCGACTTCATGGCGCGGCATCCGCAGGTCGACGTGGAGATCGACACCAGCATCGTGGTCCGCGATCTGTTCGACGGCCACTGGGACTTCGCGTTCCGCATCACCCGCGTGATCGACGAGCGCCTGGTCGCGCGCACGGTGGGCGTGGTGCGCGAGATCGTGGTCGCTTCGCGGGCGCTGCTGGCCGGGCGCGAACCGCCGCGGCGCCCGGCCGATCTCGCCGCGCTGCCGGCGCTGCGCAACAGCCATTTCCGCGACGAGGCCGACTGGGTGTTCCTGCGCGGCGGCGACAGCGGCACGGTGCGCCCGCGCGGCCGGCTCGCGATCAACAATTTCGCGGCGCTGCAGCGTGCGGCCGAGCGCGGCGTCGGCATGGCCCGGCTGCCGTACTACCTGGTGCACGATGCGCTGGCCGACGGCCGCCTGCTGCGACTGTTGCCCGACTGGGAGATCGCGCAGCTGCCGATGGCGCTGGTGCATCCGCAGCGCCGCCATCCCACGCGCCTGCAGCAGGCGTTCCGCAGCTTCGCGCTGGCGTGGTTCGAGGCGCCGGAGCGGCAGGCGCTGCTGCGCTGACACCGCGTCCGATCGGCAGCGTCGCAGCGACGGAACGCGGCGATCGGCACGCATGCGTTGCCGCCGCGGTCCGCGGTCGGTAACGTGCGCGGTCATGCACGGCAACGGTCTCCAGCTCGCCCTCGTCTTCCTGCTCGCCGCCGTCGTGGCCGTGCCGCTGTTCAAGCGGTTCGGCCTCGGCGCGGTGCTGGGCTACCTCGCCGCGGGCGTCGCGCTGGGTCCGTTCGGGCTGAAGGTCATCCGCGACGCCGAGCCGGTGATGGCCGCCAGCGAGATCGGCGTGGTGATGATGCTGTTCGTCATCGGCCTGGAGCTGTCGCCGTCGCGGCTGTGGGTGATGCGGCGGCCGGTGTTCGGGCTCGGCGCGCTGCAGGTCCTGCTGTCGGGCGCGGCGCTGGGCGGGATCGCGCTGGCGCTGGGGCTGGGCTGGAAGGCCGCGCTGGTGACGGGCCTCGCGCTGTCGCTGTCGTCGACCGCGGTCAGCCTGCAGCTGCTGTCCGAGCGCAAGGCGCTGAATTCCCCGCACGGCCGCACGGCCTTCGCGGTGCTGCTGTTCCAGGACCTGGCGGCGATCCCGCTGATCGCATCGATCCCGCTGCTCGGCGCGGCCGCGCGCCACGGCGATCCCGGCACCGGCGCGCTGAAGGCGGTCGGGGCGATCGTCGTCGTGGTCATCGGCGGCCGCTTCCTGCTGCGCCAGCTGTTCCGCATCGCCGCGCGCATCGGCGTGCCGGAGATGCTCACCGCCAGCGCCCTGTTCGCGGTGCTTGGCGCGGCGTGGATCATGTCGCTGGCCGGGCTGAGCATGGGCCTGGGCGCGTTCCTCGCCGGCGTGCTGCTGGCGGATTCGGAATACCGCCACGAGATCGAATCGCAGATCGAGCCGTTCAAGGGCCTGCTGCTGGGCCTGTTCTTCATGTCGGTGGGCATGAGCATCGACCTGCAGCGGATCGCGGCCGAACCGGCGACCATCGCGCTGGGCACGCTGGCGCTGCTGGCGGTGAAGTCGGTGGTGCTGTTCGGCATCGGCCTGCGCCCGGGGCGCCTGGGCTGGCGCGAGGCGCTGCAGCTGGGCGCGGTGCTGGCGCTGGGCGGCGAGTTCGCGTTCGTGGTGCTGTCCGAAGCGGTGAAGGCGCAGCTGATCGACACCGCCGTGCAGAACCGGCTGGTCGCGATCGTCGGCCTGTCGATGGCGCTGACGCCGCTGTCGATGATCGCGGTCGCGCGCTGGCTCGGCGCGCATCCCGAGCGCAGGCCGGAACGCGCGTTCGACGCGATCCCCGACCACGACTCGCAGGTCATCCTCGCCGGGTTCGGCCGCTTCGGGCAGATCGTCGCGCGCCTGCTGCTGGCGCAGAAGATCCGCTTCATCGCGCTGGAGACCGACAGCGAGCAGCTCGACGTGATGCGCCGCTTCGGCAACAAGGTGTACTTCGGCGATCCCTCGCGCCCCGACCTGCTGCGCGCGGCGGGTGCGGCCAACGCGAAGGTGTTCATCAACGCGCTGGAGGATCCCGCCGCCAGCCTGCGCACCACGCGCGTGGTGAAGCGCCTGTATCCGCACCTGCGGCTGTTCGCGCGCGCGCACGACCGCCGGCATGCGTGGCAGCTGATGGACCTGGGCGCCGACGTCACCCGCGAGACCTTCGCCTCGGGCCTGGAAATGGGCCGCGACGTGCTGGTCGCGCTGGGCATCCCGCGCGAGCAGGCCGATGACCGCATGCACCGCTTCCGCGCGCACGACGAAACCCTGCTCGCGAAACAGCACCTGATCTACGACGACGAAGCCGCGCTGCTCGAAAGCGCCCGTCGCGCGCGCAGCGAACTGGAGCAGCTGTTCGAGGCCGACGTCGCGCCCGACCCGGCGCATGCCGGCGACGAGACGTCGGCGTCCTGACCCCGCGTCAGCGCTTCGGCGCGAAGCGCTCGCCGAAGAAGTCGCCCTCGTTCCAGCGCGGGCGTTCCGCGGCGTCGCCGACGAGGCGGCCGATGCGCGCTTCCAGCGTCGCCAGCCGCACCGCATCGGGCCAGAAGATCGGCAGCGAGGCGTCGTCGCTGGGCTGGTGGTAGTGGTCGCGCAGGAACTTGCGCAGCGCCAGCTTCGGGTCGCGCACGCCGTCGGCCGACAGCGTGCCGCCGTCGAGGTACAGCGACGGCACGCCGGCGCGGATGAAGGCGTACTGGTCGCTGCGCACGAACACCACTTCCTCCGGGAACGGATCCGGCGACAGCATCACGCCGACCTCCTTCGCCGCCGCCTCCAGCGCGGTCTTCAGCGTCGAATGCTCGGCGCCGATCGGCACCACGTCCTTGCTCGGCGCCAGCAGCACCGGCATGTCGACGTTGAGGTCGGCGACGAGGCCGTCGGCCGGCACGGTCGGATGCGTGGCGAACCATTCCGCGCCGAGCAGGCCCTTCTCCTCGGCGGTGAGCGCGACGAACAGCATCGAGCGCTTCGGCGCCTTCGCTTCGGCCTTCAGCGCGTGCGCGGTCTCCAGCAGGATCGCCACGCCCAGCGCGTTGTCGAGCGCACCGTTGCAGATGCGGTCTTCCCTGCCGTCCTCGCGTTTCACCGGCGCGCCGATGCCGAGGTGGTCGAGGTGCGCGGTGTAGGCGACGTGTTCGGCCGCCAGCGCGGCGTCGCTGCCCGGCAGCTTCGCGACGACGTTGCGCGATTCGACCGGCTCGATCGTCGTGCGCGCGGCCAGTCGCAGCGTGCCCGGCAGCGCGAAGCCCTTGAGCGTGCCGGCATCGGCGGCGGTGAACAGCTGCGCCGCGGTGCGCGGGCCGTCCGCGAACAGCAGGTCGGCGGCGGACGCGCTGACCACGGCCATGCCGCGCAGCTGCGGGAACGTGCCGAGGCTCTTGCCGTCGGCGCCGCGCAGGCGCATCGCCGGGCGCTGCCAGTTGTCGGCGGTGCGTGCCCACGGCGCGTCGGCCTCGTCGTTCGGCGTGTTCACGAACACCACGCCGACCGCGCCGCGCTCCGCCAGCAGGTGCAGCTTCTCGCGGGTCGAGCTGTGGAACGCGCGCTGGTCGTTGCCGAAGCTCGCCGGCGCGCCGCCGAAGACGATCGCGATCCTGCCGCGCAGGTCGAGCCCGGCGAAGTCGTCGTGGCCCAGCTCGGGCGCATGCACGCCCTGGCCGACGAACACCGCCGGCGCTTCGAGGTCGTGCTCCGTGGCGTCGAAGTCCTGCCCGGGCAGGAACTGCTCGCGGAAGCGCAGCGCGATCTCGCGGCCGTTGCGCTTGATCACCAGCGCCGCGCCTTCGGCCTCGCGCGTCGCCTTCAGCAGCGGCACGCGCTGGAAGTAGGTGCCGTCGTCGCCGGCCGGTGCCAGCCCGATCGCGGCGAAGCGCTTCGCCACGTAGTCGGCGGCGAGGTCGTAGCCGCGGGTGCCGGCCTCGCGGCCCTCGAAGCGGTCGTCGGCCAGCGTGCGCACGTCCTCGGCGATGCGGCGCTCGGCGGGGGTCTTCGGCTGCGGCGCCGCGGTGTCGACCGCAGGCGCGGACACGGTGGGCGCGGTGGGTGCCGCGGGGCCGCGATCGCAGGCGGCGAGGGGCGTGGCCAGGAGCAGGGCCAAGGCGAGGAAGTGCGGACGCGCCATCGTCGGTTCCGGTCGGGGGATGGCGGACGCTATCACCGGCGCGGGAGCGCGACAACGCCGATCGGGCACGGGCGACGTACCATGCGGCATCGTTCGCGGGAGATGCCGCCATGTCCGTTGCCGTGTCCCGTGCCATTGCCGTACCACCCGGCCGCCGCGAGGGCTGGCTGCAGCTGGGCATCGTGCTCGTCGCGCTGGTCGTGTCCGGGATCGCGCCGAAGGACCGGCTGACCTGGCTGCTGGAAACCGTGTGGGTGATGGTCGCGCTGCCGATCGTCCTCGCGAACTGGCGCCGCTTCCCGCTGACGCGCCTGCTGTGCTGGCTGCTGGTCGCGCATGCGCTGGTGCTGATCCACGGCGGCGCCTACACCTACGCCGAGACGCCGCTGGGCTTCTGGCTGCGCGACACCGCGACGGCGCTGGGCTGGCACCTGCAGCGCAATCCGTGGGACCGCGTGGGCCACCTCATGCAGGGTTTCGTGCCGGCGATCCTGGCGCGCGAACTGCTGCTGCGGCACACACCGCTGCGCCGCGGCGGCTGGCTGAACTACCTCGTGCTGGCGGTCTGCCTGAGCTTCAGCGCGTTCTTCGAGCTGATCGAATGGTGGTCGGCGCTGGTCTACGGTGCCGATGCCGACGCGTTCCTCGCCACCCAGGGCGACCAGTGGGACACGCAGTGGGACATGTTCCTGTGCCTGTGCGGCGCGATCCTGTCGCTGCTGCTGTGGTCGCGGCTGCACGATCGCGAACTGGGGCCGGCCGTCGTCCGCTGAGCCGGTCCCGGAACGACGCAGGCCGCCCGGCGGCGGCCTGCGCGGCAACCGTGTCGCGGCCGGGCCGCGACCGGAGCGGCCCGCAGAAGCGGGATTCGAAGCCCCGCGGCGCGGGCGTGGGGCGGCTG
>JBQCJG010000344.1:0-14262 GCA_051952955.1 Lysobacteraceae bacterium
GGCCGGCGGGCGGTTCATGGCCATCGTCTTGACCATGCCCGGCTGCGCGTTCATCTGGATCGCAGCGATCGATTCGGGATTCGCCAGTTTCTCCAGCGGCAGGTAATCGCTCTTGAAGTTGACCTCCACCTGCCCCGCGAGGCTGGCCTTGGCCTGCAGCGAGCTGTCGTTCTGCATCTGCGCGGTGCTCATCATCTTGATGATGGGCTGCTCGCTGTACTTGTAATTGCCCTTGGAGTAGTAGCTGGGGTCCTGGCGGTTCTCGCCCTCGCCGCTGCCGCCGGTGGTCTTGTAGTCGTACTCGCCCTCGTTGCTGCGGGTCTTGGCGACCGTCTCCGTGCCCCAGGGGCCCTTTTCCTTCTCGTGGTCCATCTTGGTGGCGCTGTAGCGGTAGCGGCTGTTGTCGCGCGCCTGGAAGTCGTACAGGACCTTCGCCGAGATCTTGCCGTCGGTCACCACGATGCGGTTGATGCCGAGCATCACGATCGTCGCCAGCAGCTGCTGCCGGCTGGTCGCGATCTGGGTGCGCGCGGCCGGCACCAGCAGCGCCTCGACCAGGTCGTCGTCGAGCCGGGTCAGCGGCTTGTCCAGCGGCAGCGTGCTGTTGAGCCGGTCCACCGCCTTGCGTTCGTCGATGTCGTCGCGCAGCACCACCCGCGGTTCCGCCGGGCGCTGGCCGCCGCTGCCGTCGTCGCCGAAGCCGCCGAAGTCGTCCCAGCCGCCACCGCCCATCTGCAGCTGGAACAGGTCGGGGAACTGCTCGACCAGGTGGTCGCGGCCCTGGTTCTGCGTGGTGTTGTCGTCGCGGAACTGGTTGAGGCTCTTGGACACGTCGGCGACGAGCTTCGCGTAAGCCTCCATCTGCTGGATCGACGAGGTCACGATCGAATGGAACACGCCTTCGATCAGGCCGCTGACGAAGGTCGGGAAATTCACCGCGTTGAGCAGCGCGCCGGCCTGCTCCACGCCGGTGCGCAGCGCCTGCCCGAACTTCGGCTGGTCCTGCTGCGGCAGCGGCTGCGAGGCGTCGTCGCCGGCGAGCGCGCGCACCTGCGGGCTCTGCTGCCCGGGCTTGAGGCGGATGCCGTCGGGCTCGGCCAGGTAGGTCGCGATCTGGACCATGCCGCGCGCCAGCGCCTCGCGCTTCTCGGGCGCCATCTGGCCGAACGCGTCGTTGCTCTCCAGCAGCGCGCGCACCTTGCGGCGCGCGGTGTCGACGGTCTCGCGGCTGGCGACCGGCGCCGACGCGGCGCGCGCGGCGGGCTGGGATCTCGGGGGGAAGATGGCGGACATGACCGGTCGCTCCGGAAGGAAGGCCGCGCGATGCGGCCGGGGAAACGCTGTCGGCGACGGCGACGCGACGGGCGCGTCGCCGGCGTCGTCATTGCAGGGCCTGCGCGTCCTCGATCGCATCGCGCATCTCGAACTCGATCGGCCGCACGTACAGGCTGATCCGCGCCTGCGTGGTCGGCGTCACCCGCAGGCTGAGCACCGAGAAATGCCCCTGCTCCGACGCGTCCTCCACGCCGAACGCCTCCAGCCAGCGGCTGAGCGCGATCAGCTGGCGCGGGCGCTCGGCCAGGCCCAGCTTGATCAGGTCGAGGAAGCGCGCCGGCAGGTCGGGGATCGCCGCGAGCAGGATCTCCAGCTTCATCTCGATGCCGTCCGGCGCCTCGCGCAGGCCGACCAGCACGCCGCCCGGCGGCAGTTCGAAGCGGCCGCCCAGGGCCACGCCGACGATGCGCATCAGGCTGGGCAGCTGGTGGCCGATGCCGAGCCGGTTCATCAGCGGCCCCAGCGCGGCGATGGCCAGCGGCCCGCGGTGCAGGAAGGTCACACGCTGGCTGCCGCTGTCGCGCTTGCAGCCGATCGAGGTGAAGATCGGCATCAGCGTCGGCATCTCGGCCATCACCTGCCGCGTCAGCCGCAGCAGCGACGGCGGCAGCGCCTCGATCTGGGTCGGCAGCAGCTCGTAGTAGATCTTGGCCGCGTACAGCCCGTCCTCGTCGAAGGCGCTGCCGAACCAGGCGCCGAAGTTCATCCAGCTCAGGCCGCCGAAGCCGCGCCATTCCTCGCTGCGGCTGTCGAACCAGCGCAGCGCGTCGCGGCCGAACACCGGCTGTACCAGCCGGCGCATCTCGCGCGTGGCCTCGTCGCGGCGCGACACCGGCGAGGCCTCCGGCCCCAGCGGTTCGATCGTGAAGCGCAGCAGGTTGGGCTCCGCCTCCGAGAACGAGGGCTCGTACGGCACCGCGCCCGGCGTGAGCGCGTTGCGGGCGTACGAGACGTCGTCGTCGGGCAGGTAGAACGTGCGTTCGATCAGGTCGCCGACGTACGGCAGCGGGTCGCGCGTGCCGAGCGCCTGCGCCGCGGAGTGCAGCGAGCGCTCGACCAGCCGCTTCATCGGCTGCGCACGGGTGGGAACAGTGGCCATGGTGGTTCTCCGGGGGCGGATGCCGTGCGGTCAGAAGCTGGGCAGGCTGATGCCGGCCGAATCCAGCACGTCGCGCGCGATCTGCGGCATCTCGATCGGCTTGCTGGTGATGGTCGGCGACTCGACCGGCTGGGCGTATTCCTCGACCCGCTGGTCCTGCACGCCGCCCACCGCCAGCCACTGCTCGCACGCCTGCAGCAGGTCCCAGTCGGTCGGGGTCTCCATCGGCTTGTCGCTGCCGCGCAGCTGCGGGTTGGTCAGCGCGTTGATCGAGATGACTTCGTCGAAGCGGTTGGTCAGCCGCTGGTGGTTCTGGCTGAGCCACGCGATGATCACCGCGCCGGCACGGGCCTGGGTGCGATACCGGTGGCTGTTCCGCGCGCCGCCGAGGTAGTTGGCGTTGACCTGGTCGATCACCTGCCACATGTCGCGCGCGCCGAACGCGCCGCGGATCTCCTGGTCGCTGAGCAGGTCGCGGTATTCGATGATCAGCGTCTTCAGCTCCTTCGAGAACTGGTAGGCGATGCCGTAGCAGTTGCGCGACAGGCTGGCGGCGAGGTCGCGCGCGGCCTTGCGCACCTGCTCCTGCGAGACCGCCAGCGGGATCTGGCTGCGGAACATGCGGTCGACGTTGAGCTGGCGCCCGAACGACGACACGCCGGAGACGAAGCGCAGCCACAGCTCGCTGAACTCGCGGTTGGGCTGGTTCATCGACGGATCGCCGCCCGGCGCGCCCAGCGCGCGCATGTACAGGTCGCGGCGTTCGCCTTCGGTGATGCGCTCGGACGCCTTCTTGTAGTAGCCGTAGAGGTAGTCGCCGGTCTTGCCGTAGCTCAGCGGCAGCAGGCCGGCGCGGAACAGGTCGACGATCTTCTCGACCACCTGCGGCATGCGCGCCTCCTCCAGCTGGTAGGCGAAGTAGATCGCCTGCGCGGCGTCCAGGTTCTCGCGCACGATCTCGACGTCGGTGGATTCCTCCAGGTCGGGCAGCGAGATCTCCAGCGACGACGGCGGCGCGCCGTTCACGGCGCCGCTCTGCATCTCGTAGGCGTTCTCGATGCGGCTGGCCAGCCACGGATCGTTGGCGCTGGTGCCGTCGGCGGCCAGCTTGCGCACCACGGCGGCGACGTTGCGCCCGCTCAGCACGCAGACCTTGTCGGCGATCGACGGGATGTTGTCGTTGTCCGCGGGCGAACGCTTGCGCGGATCGCCGCCGATGTTGATGCAGCCGAAGATGCCGGCGTCGATCAGCTTGGCGTCGACCTGCGAGCGCAGCGTGACCGTGTACTGGCGGCTGAGGTGCTCGAACGCGGCGTCGAACAGCTCGCGGTTCTCGCGGTATTCGCCCTGCGCGGCGCTGACCTTCTGCACGAAGCCGCGGCGGGCCGCATCGGTGGTGCCGTCCAGCTGCAGCAGGCCGCAGATGCCGGCGATCTCGCGCTCGGCGCGACGCAGCTGGTCGAGCAGGTTGCCCGGGGTGCGCTGGCTGCCGATCAGGCCGTACTTGTGCACGTAGTCGGTGCCGCGCGACGACTTCGTGCCCGCGGCGGCGCCGGCCTCGTCGGCGAGGTCGTCCCAGTTGCGCTGGGTATAGGTCTCGACGACCTTGCGGTAGAACGGATCGGCGACGATGTCGCTCGACAGGCGCGACTCGATCTGCGCCTGCTCGTCGATCTGCGCGGGGCTCGGCACGTTGCCACCGGATTCGATGATGGCCTTCAGGACCTGCCGGCGCGCGCGCAGATTCTGCCGCTCTTTCAGTTCGCGCTCGCCGAGGTCGACCAGGAGGATGCGGTTCATGGTGGTCTCTGCTTTGTGGTTGGCCGGAAGGCCGGAAGGTGCGGCGGCGGACCGGCGGCGGCCGGTCGTCTTGCCGGTGTCGTTCGCCGCGGCACGCGCAGCGCGAGGCTTGGAGGCCGCGGCGCCCGACGTCTTGCGGGGCTTGCTGGAACTGTTACGGGTCGCCATGAGAGGCCTCCTTTCTTGCGGTGGGTCGCGTCCGTCGCCGGTCAGGCGGCGAGCGCGGGTGGCACATCGTCGGATGCGTCTTCGTCGCGGATGCGGCGGTCGATCGCGGCGTCCAGCGCCTGCAGCGCGCCCAGCGCGTCGAGCACGCCGGCGCCGCAGCCGGTGACGCCGGCTTCGGAAAAGGGTCTTGCCGTCGACACCAGCAGGTCGCGGGCGTCCTCGCCGTCGAGCGGCCAGGCGCGGCGCTGCGCGCGCGCGGCGAGCAGCGCGCAGATCGCGGCCACGTGCGGCGCGGCGAAACTGGTGCCGCTGGCCTGCTGGTAGCCGTCGAGGCCGCAGGTGAGGATGTCGCGGCCCGGCGCGCACAGCGCGACGTGCGCGCCGCGGGTGCTGAACGATGCCGGGCGCTGGTCGGCGCCGATCGCGCCGACCGCGATCACGCCTGCGTGCGCCGCGGGGAAATATTGTTCCGTCAACCCGGAGTTGCCGCTGGCGGCGACCAGGATCGTGCCCCGCGCCAGCGCGTAGCGCACGACTTCCTCGTGCGGCCGCGGCGCGTCGGGCGTGAGCATCGACTCGGGCGTGCCGAAGCTCATGTTGATGACCTTCACGCCGAGGTCGATCAGCCGCTTCATGCCGGCATCGATGTTGTCCAGCGCGCCGATGCCCACGCGCTTGTCGCCCGGGCCCAGCGCCGCGCCGAGCACGCGCACCGGGGTGAGGCCGCAGGCGCCGGCGGCGCCGGGCGGCATGTCGTCGCCGCGCGCGACGAGGATGCCGGCGCAGCCGCTGCCGTGGCCGACCTCGTCCTGCGGGCGTTCGCCGGCGCGGCGGTAATCGCCGACCAGGGTGACGCCGCCGACGGTCGCGGGATCGAGATCCACGCTGTCGAAGCCGGCGCGGACGCGTTCGCGCAGTTCCGGATGCGCCAGCGCGACGCCGGTGTCGGCCAGGCCGACCAGCACCGCCGGATCGCCGCCTTCCAGGCGCAGCGCCTCGTCGATGCGCGTGCAGCGCCGCACCCACGCCGCCGCTTCGACCGCGTGCGCCGGCGCGGCCGCGAGCGCCTGCGCGGACGGCACGTGGCACACGCGCACGGGAGCGACGCGCTCGACGATCGGCAGTTCCGCCAGCGCCTGCAGCAGCGCAGGCACGCCCTCGGGCTCGCTCACGCGCACGCGCAGCACGCGGGCGACGCCGCTGATCTGTTCGACGTCGTCGAAGCGATAGGCGCCGGCGACGTCGCGATCGCGTCGCGACGTGCGCGCGCTGTGCAGGCGCACCGCACGCAGCGCGCCGCCGTGGTGGCGCAGCAGGCGGTCCAGCGCGCCGCCGTCGATGCGGTCGGCCATGGCCGCGCCGTGGTGCGTGCAGGCGCGCCAGCCGGGGATGTGCGCCGGCATCTCGCCCAGCTTCAGCGTGACCAGCAGGCCGCCGCGGACGGCATCGGACAGCACGGTGCGGGCGACGCTCACGGCGTGCTCCAGTGGCCGAGCCGGCCTTCGCTGAGTTCGACCCGCGCCACGCGGCCGTCGCCGAAATCGACCTCGGCCTCGTGGCCCAGCTGCATGGCCATCGGCGCCAGCACGATGCCGTCGTCCTGCGCGGCGACCACCGGCACGCTCTGGCCGGCGGCGCGCACCAGCGGCAGCCGGCCCGGGCGCAGGCCCGGCGCGGCCAGGTGCACGCGCTTCTGCGCATCGGCGCCGTCGCCGTGGTCGACCTTCGTCACCCGCGGCGCGGCGGCGCGCATCAGCGCCTGCTGCAGGCGGTTCACCGGCATCCGCGACAGCCGCGCGATCACGTCGGTGCCGGCCTTCTCCTTCAGTTCGTTGAGCTGCTGCACGGTGCGCACGCCGATGCGCTCCAGCCGGCGCTGCTCCTCGTCGGAGATCTGGTCGCCGAGCGCTTCGCGCAGCGAGAACTTCGGGTCCTCGGCGGCGTAGTCCACCGCGTTCTCGTCGATCATCGGCTTGGTGATCGTGGTCAGCTGCAGCTTGATGCTGCTGGCCTCGGTCTCGCCGGGGCCGGCCGGGCGCAGGTAGACGTCGTCGTCGACCAGCTGCACGAACGCGCGCAGGTCCAGCGACACTTCCTTCACCGCGAAGGTCAGCGGCAGCTTGCCCAGCCGCGCCTTGATCGCCATCGACGCCTGCGCCTTGTCCAGCTGCTCGGTGAGCGACTGGATGAACAGGTCGAACGGGATGCCCGCGTCCTGCACCAGCGGTGGCAGCTGCGCGCTCATGCGCTGGCCTCCGCGACAACGTCGCCATCCAGCGCCCAGCCCAGGCGCAGCCGCGACGGCGTCGGCGTCCAGTCGTCGGCGCCGAGGCCGCGGCTGAATTCCGCCAGCAGCACGCAGCCGCCGTCGCGGAACACCGGGCGCAGTTCGATCGGCAGGGTCATGTCGACCTGCGACAGGCGCAGGCCCTCGCGCGCCTCGATCGCCAGCAGGCCGTCGTGCAGTTCATCCAGCAGTTGCGAGAGTTCGCGGCGCATCACGCCCTGCCTTCGCCGGCGGGCGGCGTCGCGGGCTGTGCGGGCGCGGCGGCGGGCGGCGCGGCCGCGCGCATCGTCGGCGAGTGCTGCTGCACCAGCGCGATCTTGGCCGCGTCGGCCAGGCGATCGAGCGGCAGCGTCTCGCTGACGAAGTTGAGCTTCACCTCGCCGAACAGGTCGGCGCGCACGCTGGATTCGTTCTGCGCGTTCACCGCCAGCGTCGACACCATCGTGGTGCCCTGCCCGGCCTGGCTGAGGCTGCCGCGCTCGCCCCAGTTCGCGACCGCCTGCGGGTCGGTGCTGGTCGCGTACTGCACGGCGGCGGCGTCGCGCGCGGCGGCGCGGAACATCACCTTCGCGCTGATGCTGCCGTCGCGCACGGCGACGCGGTTGAGGCCCAGCATCACCATCGTCGCCAGCAGTTGCTGCCGCTCGGCGCCGACCTTGTTGCGCACCTGCGGCAGGATCTGCTGTTCGAGCAACTCGGTGCTGAGCGACTGTCCTTCCAGGCCGTAGTCGGCCAGCCACACCGGGCTGGCGTCCTCGACGCGCGGCACCAGCTGCGGCTCGGTCTCGTTGGCCTCGGGCAGCTTCACCGCGACGTCGCCGGGATAGCGCGAGGCCAGCCAGTCGCGCGCCTGGTTGAAGGTGACGTTCTCTTCGGTGAACTGGTCGACGGTCTTCGCCACCGCCGACACCAGGCTGGAGTAGCTTTCCATCTGCCGGATCGACGCATCGACGATCGCGTCGAACGTGCCGTGCACCAGCTGCGAGACGAAGCCGGGGAAGTCGATCTCGTTGACCATCGCGCCGGCGCGCCGCGCGATGGTCTCGGTGGCGGGCGGCCTGGACGAAGTCGCGGGCGTCGTCGACGCCGGTGCCGGCGCGTCGGCCTGCGCGCGCGACAGCGCCGTCCCGGGTCGGGACTGGAAGATCCTGCCGCTGTTGCGCGTGTGCTCGCTCACGTTCGTCTCCTTGGCCGATGCGGTCGCCGTGCTGTCATCGCCGCGCCGTCAGGCCGCCGGGCTCAATGCGTCGGCGTTGCGCCAGCCGTTCTCGCGTTCGTAGCGACCGTCCCCACGCAGGGTGAGGTCGACGGTGGCGTCGGGATTGCCCTGCGCCAGGCCGCGGAAGCGGTAGTCCACGCGCACCCGCAGCCGGGCGATGCCGTCGGCGTCCGCGCAGTCCTCGATCTTCGCCACCACCTCGACGCCGTAGGCGAGGTTCGCCGGCGTGCCGGCCGTGATCCGCACGTCGCCGAGGCTGCCATTCGAGGTGCGGAAGCTGAGCGCGATCGGCAGCGGCGTCGGCGCGCCTTCGATCGCCGGCCAGTCGTCCAGCGCGATGCGCACGTCGCCGGCGTTGGCGGAACTCACCGTCATCGACGGCGACGCCGGCGACTTCAGGCCTTCGAGCTGGTCCAGCGACCAGCGGCAGGCGCCGGCCTCGCCGATCGTGCGGCGCATGCGCGTGCCGGCGACGCGGCTGGGATCGATCGGCTCGTCGCGTTCGCCCGCGGCCTCGAGCGCGCGGATCGGCGGCGGCGGCGACGCCAGCCGCACCACGCGGCCGCCGCTGCCCAGCGACTGCGCCTGCGCCTGCGCCGCGGCGGCAGGCAGGTGCAGGATGCGCCAGTTGCCGTAGTCGGGCTCGGCCATGTCGCCGAACGCGCCGGCGAAATCCATGAACGACAGCCAGTCCTCGTAGCCGTTGTTGGCGGGATGGAACGCGACCGGATCGTTGTCGAACGCGACCCGCGTGTCCCACGGATTGAGGATCTTCACCTGCACCGCGTTGGCGTCGTCGAGGTTGCCGCGGATGCCGGCGACGACCACCGCGTGAGGTGCGCCGACGATCACCACCCACAGCGGGCCGAACGTGTTCAGCCACGTCGCCCACTGCCGCGGCGTGTGGTAGATGCTCGCGTTCGACGGCTGCGGGATGACCTGGAAGCCGTAGCGATCGCGCGCCGCGTTCAGCAGTTCCCAGCCGTACGACGTGGCGAGGCTGGCGCCGAGTTCGTTGATCAGCGACTCCGGCGAGCGCGACTGCTGGCGGCGATGCGCGATCAGCATCGCCATCGACGCCGCCCAGCACGCGTTCTTGTCCGGCTGCGGGATCAGCGCGACCGGATAGTCGGCCGGGCCGTCGTTGTCGAGCGCGCGACCGTAGGCGAGCGGCCGCGCCAGCGACGCGCCCTGCGACAGGCCCAGCGCGATCCCCAGGAATTCTTCGTGTGCGATCAGGTGGCCGACGTACTGCAGCAAACCGTTGCGCAGCGCGACCAGGTCTTCCGGCGAACTCGCATCCGGGCGCGCCGCCAGCAGCGGGACGCCGGCGTCCTCGTAGGCCGCGAACACCAGTTCGGAGCAGAAGAACGAGGTCGCGCTGTCGTCGGCGAGGCCGGTCAGCTCGCGGACCTTGTCCAGCATCCGGCCGGTGAACGGATAGAGGATGCGGTAGCCGACGCGGGCGACGCCGGCGTAGTCGTAGGGCTTGCCGACCTGGGCGCGGGCGTAGGCGACGATCGACGCGGCCCGGGCCGCGTCCACGCGCGGATCGCGGTAGGCGACCGCGAGGATCGCGCCGGACACCGCGGTGGCCACCGGCACTTCGCGCACGCCGCTGCCCACCGCCTCCACGACGTTGCCGTCGCCGACGTAGACCATCGCATGGCTGATCGACGACAGCGTGCCGGCGCGGATCGCGAACGACACCGGATGGCGCGCGGTCGAGACGATGATGTCGCCCGGCGACAGCGCGGACACGTCGATCGAACGGCCGCCGGCGCCGGGATCGAGCGGGATCTCCAGCGGCCGCGCCACCGCCCGGTTCGATGCGCCCAGCGAGAAGCTCGCCGCGCGGCCTTCGATCCAGTCGAGCTTGGCCGGCGTCAGGAAGCAGCCACGATTGAGGCCGTCGGCGGCGGGCGCGCCGCTGACGTGCACGGCGCAGACCTTGGCCTTGAGCGTGCCGCCGCTGTTCTCGATGGTGTAGACCGGGGAGCCGCTGGCGCGGTGCAGGGTCAGGATCGGATAGTCGATCGTCTCCGGCGTCGGCATCCGCTGTGCATAGCCGCCGTGCAGATGCTGCTTGTTGCCGTCCATCAGCGCGGTGAGTTCCGGCGAGACGTCGGACTTGCGCGAGTAGCCGCAGACCACCAGCGGCAGCCGGTCGGACGGCGTGGCGTTGAGGAATTCGAACCACTGGCTGTTGGGCGCGGCCAGCGGCACGTCGTCGATCACCGCCAGGTCGTCGTCCGAGCTGTGGCCGGTTGCGTAGCGCGGCGAGACCCGCCAGGACGACGACGCCACCGTGCAGCTGCCGAACGGCTCGTTGCCGGCGCCGTTCTTGCCGGGCGCGATGAGCACGCTGGCCTTGCCGTCGAGGTTGTGCGCGCAGGTGAGGATGCGGTTGGGGCCGATGTAGAAGCCGGTGCCGAACGACGTGCGGCCGCTGCCGTCGGTCATCTCCAGCAGGCAGATCGCGGAGTGCGGGAACGCCTGCGTGTTCTCCACGCCGACGAACCATTCCTCCCGCGCCTGGCTGAAGGCGTCGTTCTGGCAGGTCAGCGCGGACGCGGGATCGGCCGGATCGTAGAACGGCACGATCAGCTCCTGCGCGCGCGAATACCCGCGGCACCCGAGCCCCTGCGCCGCGGGTGCGGGCGCCGACGCGCGGGCGAGCGCCGCCACGGCCGCGTCGACGTACGTCATGTAGTGGTCCCAGTCCCAGTAATCCGTCGGGCAGTCGTGGTTGTCGCCCGGCGAGATCTCGTGGTGGCCGAGGATGTGCTCGCGGTCGGCCGGGATGCCGTACTGCGCGCACAGCCAGGCGACGAGGGCGGCCGAGGCTTCGTACTGGCGCTCGGTCGGCGGCAGGTCGCGGCGGTTGCGGCTGCTCGGCTTGTTGCCGTTGTGCTCGATGCCGATGCTGCGCGAGTTCGCGCTGCTGGCGTGGTAGGCGGTGTCGGCGTTGCGCACCATCTGCACCACTTCGCCGTCGCGGCCAATGATGTAGTGCGCGCTGCTCGGCGCCGGGCGGCCGGTGCGGGCGTTGACGTGGTTGCCGTTCTGGAACCAGCCGATGGTGCCGTCGATGTTCGGCCCGCCCGCGGTGATGTGGATGACGATGCGGTCGACCACCGCGCCGCGCTTGCGGCCGGCGCGGTAGTTGTTGCGGTGCGCCGGCACGAAGCGGCTCGCACCCGGGTAATCGGGCTGCTCGGCAGTCAGGCCACGCGAATAGCGCAGGCCCTGCGCCATCGCCTCGGCCTCGACCGGTTCGTCGTCGACGATGCCGTACGCATCCGGATCGTCGCCGGCGTCGTCGGCCAGCATCCGCGCCGGCGCGCGCAGGCCCAGCGACTGCGCGCCGGTGTTCGGGCTCATGCTCGCGGGCACGTAGCACGTGCGCGAGGTGATCATGCCCATGTAGTAGGTCCAGTCCCACACCGCGTTCGGGCACGCCGTGTGCGTGGTGCGGGAATCCGCCTCGCAGTGGCCGAGGATGTGCTGGCGGTCGGCCGGGATGCCGTAGGTGTCGCACAGCCAGGTGACCAGCGCCGCGGACGCGCACATCTGCGCCGGCGTCGGATTCAGGCCGCGGGTGTTGGCGACGTGCTCGATGCCGATGCTGGTGCCGTTGGCCGATCCCGCGTGCCAGGCCACGTCGTTGTGCGCGACCATCTGCACGATGGTGCCGTCCTGGCCGATCACGTAGTGCGCGCTGACCTTCGCGCGCGGGTCCTTGAACCAGTTGATCGGGCTGGAGATGTTCGCGCCGCTGTCGGTGATGTGGATGACGACCTTGTCGATCGTGCGGGTGCCGGTGACGGCGCGGTAGTTGCCCGGGTTCGCGGGCTCGAAGCGATCGGCCTGCGGATATTCCGGCGCGGTCAGCGTCAGTCCGCGCGCGCCGGTCCAGCCCTGCGCCGCGCTCGCGGGCGCATCGGGGATGGCGCCGCCGATGTCGTGGCTGGCGTCGTCGTCGTCGACCGACAGCGCGCGCGTGCCGCGGGCGCCGAGCGAGAACGACACCGTCTGGCCGCGGCGCGCGGCCTCGCCCCGGATCCACGCGATCTTCGCCGCCGTCAGCCGGCAGCCCAGGTTGGTGGTGCTGTCGAACTCGTCGACATGCACGCCGACCAGATGCGCGCGCGGCGTGGCGCCCTGCTCGATCCAGTACACCGGCGAGCCGCTGGTGCCGCCCAGCGTCTGCAGATCATACGAGAACGTCTCGTCGGTCGGCAGCGCGCGGATGTAGCCGCCCATCATGTGCTGCTTGTTGGGGTCGATGTTGTCGTTGACGTACTGCTCGACCGGCGTGTTCGCCGTCCACCACGCGGCGTAGCCCGCGACCACGACGCCCTCGGGACGCGACTGGGTCAGTTCTTCGACGATGTCGAAGTAGCGGCCGGCCGGCGCGGCATTCGCCGCCGGCACGCAGATCACGGCCAGATCGAAATCGTGGTTGCGCCCGCCGCTGTACGAAGGATGCAGCGTCCAGTCCGCACTGGTGACGCGGAAACGCCCGAACGGCTCGTTCGCGCTGCCGGTGCCGTCGCCGTTCTTGCCGGGCACGAGGATGACCTCGCTCTGTCCGTACAGCACGTGCGCGGCGGTCAGCACCAGGCGCGGCCCGATGAAGAACGCGGTGGCCGCGTTGGTGTCGCCGCTCCCCTGCGCGACCCGCACCTGGCAGATCGCCGAGTGCGGCATGACGGTGGTGTCGTCGACGCCGAGGAACCAGCGCGCGCTGTCGACGAAGAAACGCGCCTGTGTGGCCCGCGCGTCCCAGAAGTTGTCGGGGTGGTAATACGACGACACCAGCAGCGGCTGCGCAGTCGGCGCACGGCGGCCGTTGCCGCGGTACGCCAGCCCCTGCGCGGTCGGTGCGGGCGATGCCGCCGCCGTCGGCGCCTCGGCGACCGGCGCGGGTACGGCCGGCGGCTGCTTCCACAGATCATCGGAATAGCCGTCGCTGTACGGCGCCGGCGCGCCGCCAGCGGACGGCGCGGCCGCGCGCGCGGCGTTGGCCGGCACCGGCGCGCGGTCCTCGTCGCGCGACGGCGGCGGTGCCTGCGTCGCCGCGTCGCCGCCCCAGCCCAGCTCGGGGCCGCCGCTGCCGTAGGTCGACGCCGGCGCGCCGCGCAGGCTGCGCCGGAAGCCGCGTTCGGTCAGGCCGGTCAGGCCGACGTACATCGTGCCGCGATCGGGCAACCGCAGCGACACCGGCACGCTGCGGTCGCTCTCGCGGTACGTCGCCAGGCCGAAGTACAGCCGCGACTGGCCGATGAAGCGCGCCACCGCGTCCGGCGGCAGCAGGTACACCGACTCGCCGCGCTGCGAGGCCATCACCCGCTGCAGGCGGCTGGTGAAGAAGTTGCGCGCGTTGCGGCGCGCGCGCTGGTCCGGGCGCAGCAGCTCCGGCTCGGTCGCGACCGCGATCTCGTACAGCGGCAGTTCGGAGCGGACGGTGAATCCCAGCACGCTGAAACGATCGTCGATCGACTCGCGGTTGGCACGGATGACGGCCATGACGGACTCCTAGCGGGATTTGCCTGCGGGATCGGCGGCATCGCGTGCCGCGACCGACCCGAGATCGAAACGGATTTCCGCGGGACGCGTCCCGGTGGCGTGCGGCAGCGCGGGGGTGTCCTCGCGCTCGTCGTCCATCACCGAGGAGATGCGTTCCCAGAAGCGCTGCTGGGCATCGATCCCGAGCGTCTCCAGGTGCGGCTTCATGAACTCCTGCACCGCGTCCAGGTGCCGGAAGAACACCCGCCGGCCGCTCTGGACGTGCTCGACCGAGCCGCGCCATTCCGGCGCCGGCGCCGAGTCGTCCCCGCGCTCGCACCAGATGCGAACGATGAAGACGGCGGTGCGGTCCTCGAGCAAGGCCATGGGGCACCCGGTGGATTCGATGCGTGGACCGACTCTGCGCCGGCGGCGTCACGGGGCGCTCACGCGGACATCACGCGGACATCACATCGGCGGAGGCGGGGATGTGATGTCGGGTGAGGGCGGTGTGATGTCCGGGGACGGGGGCGGTTGTCGTTCTTGCGCGTTTGTGGTGCGGTGCGGCGTGGCAGGGCGCTTGCCGTTTCGACGCCTTCGGATTGCGAGTGGCGGGCCCGATGCGTCTCTCTCTGTCATCCCGAGCCGCAGGCGAGGGACCTGCTGTCTGCGGCCACGACGAGCGACCGTCCACTCCCTCCCCGTCATCCCGGCGCACGCCGGGATCCCGCCTTGAGACTTTTCGTTGGTTCCCTTGTTTAGCTAGCTGCCGCGAGCGAGTCGCCTTTGGTTTATTTTTCCTCGCGCCGCCTGCACCCCACACAGCGAAGCAGGTCCCGAGCG
>JBQCJG010000345.1:0-5242 GCA_051952955.1 Lysobacteraceae bacterium
GTGACCGGGCGCATCAGCCGCCTGCCTTCGCGCTGCTGCGGGTCAGCGCGATCAGGTCCTCGGCGATCGCCTTCGGCTTCAGCGGCGGCTGGATGATGCCGGCCATCCGGCCCTGCGGGTCCAGCACCACCAGCGTGGCCGAGTGGTCGATCGTGTACTGGTCCGGCGGCGCGTCCTTGCCCAGCGGTACCTTGGCGAACACCAGCGACAGCGCGCGGGTGAAGTTCTCCAGGGTCGGGACGTCGGCGGTCGCGGCCAGCGTGTCCCTGTGGAAGCCGTGGGCGTATTCGCCCAGGCGGTCGACGGTGTCGCGCTCCGGATCCACCGACACGAACAGCACCCGCGGCCGGGTGGTGTCGGGCAGCGCCTCCCACTGCTTCTGCGCCTGCGCCAGTTCGCCCAGCGTGGTCGGGCAGACGTCGGGACAGAACGTGAAGCCGATGAACACCACGGTCCAGTGGCCGCGCAGTTCGCCAGGCAGCAGCTGGGTGCGATCGCTCTGCTGCAGGGTGAAGGGCGGCAGGTCGCGCGGCGTGCCGAGCAGGCGCACGGTCTGCAGCGGCGGGCCCGCGGGCGCCTTCGGGCGGAACACGAATTCCGCGGTGACGAGCCCCGCGGCGGTGGCCAGCGCGACCAGCAGGATCAGCAGGGTGGTGCGATTGAACATGCGTGGCGCCCGGATCGACCGAAAAAACGGGGCCATGATACCGCGCGCCGGCTATACTTCGCGGTCGCGCCGAAACGCCGTCCTCCCGCGGCCATGCGACCAGTCCCCCACGCCATGACCGACGAGCTGCAGACCATCATCGATCTCATCCGGTATGGCGCCAGCCGGTTCAACGCGGCCGGGCTCACGTTCGGGCACAGCTACGACAACGCGCTCGACGAGGCCACCCAGCTCGTCCTGCACGCGCTGCACCTGCCGCACGACCTGCCGCCGGTCTACGGCCAGTCGCGGGTGACGCTGGCGGAAAAGGAAGACGTGCTGAAGCTGTTCCTGCGCCGGATCGAGGAGCGGATTCCCGCCGCCTACCTCACCGGGGAGGCGTGGTTCGCGGGACTCAGCTTCAAGACCGACCCGCGCGCGCTCGTGCCGCGCTCGCCCATCGCCGAGCTGATCGAGGCCGGCTTCGAACCGTGGCTCGGCGGTCGCGAAGTGCGCCGCGCGCTGGACCTGTGCACCGGTTCGGGCTGCATCGCGATCGCGATGGCCCACCACAATCCCGGCTGGCAGGTCGACGGCGTCGACATCAGCGACGACGCGCTGGCGCTGTCGGCCGTGAACAAGGCCCGCCTGCACGCCGACAACGTCCGCTTCCTGAAGTCGGACCTGTTCGGCGGCGTGCAGGGCGAGCACTACGACCTGATCGTCACCAATCCGCCGTACGTCACCAACGACGAGACCGACGCGCTGCCGAAGGAGTATGCGCACGAGCCCGAGCTGGGCCTGCGCGCCGGCGACGACGGCCTCGACCTCGCGCTGCGCATCCTGCGCGACGCGCCGCTGCACCTCACCGAGGACGGCCTGCTGATCTGCGAGGTCGGCGAGGCCGAGCGCGCGCTGTCGCGGCTGCTGCCGGAGCTGCCGCTGGCCTGGGTCGAGTTCAAGGTCGGGCAGATGGGCGTGTTCGTGGCCGAATGCCGCGACCTGGTGACCTACCACGCCCGCATCCGCCAGCTGGCCGATGCCCGCGACCCGGCGCTGCGCGGCGCATCCGCGCCGACCGCGGCGTCCTCCGGCCTGTTCTGAGGCGCCGCGCGTGAGCAACTCCTTCGGCCGCCTGCTCCGCGTCACCACCTTCGGCGAATCGCACGGGCCGGCGATCGGCTGCGTGATCGACGGCTGCCCGCCCGGGCTGGCGATCGCCGAAGACGAATTCGCGCACGACCTCGAACGCCGCGCCACCGGCCGCAGCCGGCACACCTCGCAGCGGCGCGAGACCGACGCGATCGAGATCCTCAGCGGCGTCTACCAGGGACGCACCACCGGCACCCCGATCGCGCTGCTGATCCGCAACACCGACGCGCGCAGCAAGGACTACGGCGACATCGCCGCGCAGTTCCGCCCGGCGCACGCCGACTACACCTACTGGCAGAAGTACGGCCACCGCGACCCGCGCGGCGGCGGGCGCAGCAGCGCGCGCGAAACCACCATGCGCGTCGCCGCCGGCGTGATCGCGAAGAAGTGGCTGGCCGAGCGTCACGGCGTGACCGTGCGCGGCCATCTCTCGCAGCTCGGCGAAGTCCTGCCCGACGCCGCGCTCGGCGCGTTCGACTGGAGCGTGGTCGAGACCAATCCGTTCTTCTGGCCGATCGGCGCGCAGGTGCCGGCGCTCGAGGCCTACATGGATGCGCTGCGCAAGTCCGGCGATTCGGTGGGCGCGCGTGTGACCGTGGTCGCCGACGGCGTGCCGCCGGGCTGGGGCGAACCGATCTACGGCAAGCTCGACGGCGACCTCGCCGCGGCGATGATGTCGATCAACGCCGTGAAGGGCGTGGAAATCGGCGACGGCTTCGCCTCGGTCGCGCAGAAGGGCTCGTTCCACCGCGACGAGATGACCCGCGACGGGTTCCTCTCCAACCACGCCGGCGGCATCCTCGGCGGCATCAGCAGCGGCCAGCAGGTCGTGTGCTCGGTCGCCTTCAAGCCGACGTCGAGCCTGCGCCTGCCCGGGCGCGGCATGGACGTGCAGGGCGAGGAAGTCGAGGTGGTCACCACCGGCCGCCACGATCCCTGCGTCGGCATCCGCGCGACGCCGATCTGCGAAGCGATGATGGCGCTGGTGCTGATGGACCAGGCGCTGCGCCATCGCGCGCAATGCGGCGACGTGGGCGAGGTTTCGCCGCGGATTCCCGGCTCGACCGCCATGCCCGAGACCAAACGATAGCGGCGCGCCGCCGGTTCGCCCCCCACGGGCAGCGACGCGCCGCAGCGGGACAGGACGTCCAGACCTTTTTTCGTAGGAGCGACGTGAGTCGCGACGCGGCCGGCCTCCGGGCCGCGCATCGCCGGCCACGTCGACGGGTCGCGACTCACGTCGCTCCTACGCCCCCACATTCCAGGTGAAATCCGAATGAGCAGGCAATTCAAGGTGGCAGTGGTCGGCGCAACGGGCGCCGTGGGCGAGGTGATGCTGTCGATCCTCGCCGAGCGCAGGTTCCCGGTCGGCGAGATCGTGGCGCTCGCGAGCGAGCGTTCGGCCGGCGAGTACGTGAAGTTCGGCAACGACGAAGTGATGGTGCGCGATCTCGCGACCTTCGACCCGGCCGGCGTCGACATCGCGCTGTTCTCGGCCGGCGGTTCGATCTCGAAGGAAGACGCGCCGAAGTTCGCCGCCGCCGGCGCGGTGGTGATCGACAACTCCTCGGCCTTCCGCTACGACGACGACGTCCCGTTGGTGGTCAGCGAAGTGAACCCGGAGGCGGCGAAGCAGCGCCCGCGCGGGATCATCGCGAATCCCAACTGCTCGACCATGCAGATGATGGTCGCGGTGGGCCCGATCCACCGCAAGGTCGGGATCGCGCGCATCAACGTCGCGACCTACCAGTCGGTGTCCGGCGCCGGCCGTTCGGGCCTGGAGGAACTGGGCCGGCAGACCGCCGACCTGCTGAACTTCCACGAGATCGAACCCAAGCGCTTCCAGGCGCAGATCGCATTCAACCTGATCCCCCACATCGACGACTTCCTCGACAACGGCTTCACCAAGGACGAGATGACGCTGGTGTGGGAGACCCGGAAGATCCTCGGCGACGACAGCATCCAAGTGAACCCCACGGCCGTTCGTGTGCCGGTGGTCTACGGCCACTCCGAGGCGGTGAACGTCGAGACCCGGCAGAAGATCACCGCCGACGAGGTCCGCGCGCTGCTGGAACAGGCGCCGGGCGTGGAAGTGGTGGACGAGCGCAAGGCCGGCGGCTATCCGACCCCGGTCACCCACGCCTCGGGCCGCGATCCCGTCTACGTGGGCCGCATCCGCGACGACCTGTCGCATCCGCAGGCGGTCAACCTGTGGGTGGTGGCCGACAACATCCGCAAGGGTGCGGCGCTGAATGCGGTACAGATCGCCGAACTGGTGGCCGCGGAGGCCTGAGGACCGACGTTGCACGGACCCCGGAGACCCGGCTACAGTCTCCGGATCGTGTCAGGGGACGAGCGTGATCAATCACTTGCGGACCACACTTAGCGCGCTACTCGCACTGGCGTTCGCCTTTGCGGCGGCGCCGGCGTGGGCGCTCGGGCTGGGACAGATCAAGGTGCTGTCCCAGCGCGACCAGCCGCTGCTGGCCGAAATCCCGGTCATTTCCGCCGATCCGTCCGAACTGGAGGCCCTCCAGGCCCGTCTGGCGTCCCCGGAGACCTTCACCCGCATCGGCCTCGCGCCGCCGCAGGGCATCGTCTCCGACCTGCAGTTCGCGGTGGCGCTGGATGCCCGTGGCCGCCCGGTGGTCCGCGTCACCAGCGCGGCGCCGGTGCAGCAGCCGCTGCTGACCTTCCTGCTGGAAGTCGACTGGGGCCAGGGTCGGCTGGTCCGCGAATATTCCGCGCTGCTGGACACGCCGCAGACCGCGGCCGCCCCGGCGCAGCCGCCGATCCAGGAGGCCACGGTCGACCCCGTCGACGTCGTGGTCCGCCCGCCGGCGGCGGAACCCGAGAATCCGCTGGCCGCCACCGCGCCCAGACCGGTCCCGCTGCCGCCGACCAATCCCGCGCCGCCGCCGGCTCCGGCGCCATCGAACGTGCTGCAGGCGGAGGCCCCGGTGCCGGTGCCGCTGCCTGCGCCGAGCGAGAGCGAAGTCGCCGCCGCCGCGCCGATCGAGGTCGTGGCCGAAGAACAGACCCGCACGGTGCGCCCGGGCGAGACCCTGGCCGGCATCGCCGCCGAGGTCGGCCGCGGCCGCAACCTCGACCAGACCCTGGTCGCGCTGCTGCGCGCCAACCCCGAAGCGTTCATCCGCGGCAACGCCAACCGGCTGCGCGCCGGCGCGGTGCTGCGCATCCCCGCGGGCAGCGGCATCGACCGCTATTCGCCGGACGAAGCCGCGGTGGTCGTGCGCGAACAGGCGACGCAGTCGCGCGGCGCCGGTCGCGCGCTGCCGCAGCCGCCGGCGGTCGTCGGCGCGGCGCCGGCCGACGCCGTCGCGACCCCGGCCGCGCCCGCGAAGCCGCGGACGCCGCGCACGGCCGCGCAGGCGCGGCTGGAGATCGTGCCGGCCGCCGGCCACATGCTGCACGCCGAGGCGC
>JBQCJG010000346.1:0-2213 GCA_051952955.1 Lysobacteraceae bacterium
GGTGGGGGCCTGATGCACGCGCCCCCATCCCGACCTTCCCCCGCGAGCGGGGGAAGGAGACAAACCTCAACGGGAAGTGACATGAGCGAACAACAGACTTTCGATGTCGTCGTCATCGGTGCCGGCCCGGCCGGCTACCACGCCGCGATCCGCGCCGCCCAGCTCGGCATGAAGACCGCCTGCATCGACGCCGCGCTCGGCAAGGACGGCAAGCCTGCGCTCGGCGGCACCTGCCTGCGCGTGGGCTGCATCCCGTCGAAGGCGCTGCTCGATTCCTCGCGCCAGTTCTGGAACATGGGCCACATCTTCGGCGACCACGGCATCAGCTTTGCCGACGCCAAGATCGACGTCGGCACGATGATCGGCCGCAAGGACAAGATCGTGAAGCAGTTCACCGGCGGCATCGCCCAGCTGTTCAAGGCGAACAAGATCACCGCCTTCTACGGCTTCGCGCAGCTGCAGCCGGGGAACGTGGTGAAAGTGAAGCAGCACGACGGCACCGAGGTGGAGCTGAAGGGCACCAACGTCATCCTGGCCGCCGGTTCGGATTCGATCGAGCTGCCGTTCGCGAAGTTCGACGGCCAGTACATCGTCGACAACGTCGGCGCGCTCGATTTCACCGAAGTGCCGAACCGCCTCGGCGTGATCGGCGCCGGCGTGATCGGCCTGGAGCTGGGCAGCGTGTGGAACCGCCTCGGCGCCCGGGTCACGATCCTCGAGGCGATGCCCGACTTCCTGTCCGCCGCCGACGGCGAGGCCGCGAAGATCGCCGCGCGCGAGTTCAAGAAGCAGGAGCTCGACATCAAGCTCGGCGCGAAGGTCGGCAAGGCCGAGGTGAAGGACGGCGAAGTCCACCTCACCTACACCGACGCCGGCGGCGAACAGACCCTCATCGTCGACAAGCTGCTGGTCGCGGTGGGCCGCAAGGCCGCGAGCAAGGGCCTGCTGGCCGACGGCACCGGCGTGCAGCTCGACGAGCGCGGCCGCATCGTGGTCGACGAGCACTGCCACACCGGCGTCGACGGCGTGTGGGCGATCGGCGACTGCGTGCGCGGTCCGATGCTGGCGCACAAGGGCTTCGAGGAAGGCATCGCGGTGGCCGAGCTGATCGCCGGCCTGCCGGGCCACGTCAACTTCGACACGATCCCGTGGGTGATCTACACCGAGCCGGAAATCGCCTGGGTCGGCAAGACCGAGGAGCAGCTGAAGGCCGAAGGCGTGCCGTACAAGGCCGGCAGCTTCCCGTTCGCGGCCGTGGGCCGTGCGGTGGCGATGGCCGAGCCGGCGGGCTTCGTGAAGGTCCTGGCGCACGCCGAGACCGATCGCGTGCTGGGCATGCACCTGGTCGGCGCGAACGTGTCCGAACTCGTGCACGAAGGCGTGCTGACGATGGAGTTCAGCGGCTCCGCCGACGACCTCGCCCGCATCTGCCACGCGCATCCGTCGCTGTCGGAAGCCGTGCACGACGCCGCGATGGCCGTGCACAAGCGCGCGATCCACAAGGCGAACTGATCGCACGGCCTCCCTCGCCCGCGATTCCCCGGAACGCCAGGCCCGCGCCTGGCGTTCCGCGTTCCGGGGCCCTGCAGACCGTCCTGCTACCATGCCGCGATGAACGCACAACTGCTGATCAAGGCCGCGATCACCGTCGCGCTGGTGCTGCTGGCGAGCGTGCTGGCGCGGCGGCCCGGATTCATGGGCGCGCTGGTCGCGTCGCTGCCGGTGACCTCGCTGCTGGTGCTGGGCTGGCTCTACGCCGACACCCGCGACCCGAAGCAGGTCGCGGACATGGCGATGGGCATCCTGTGGTTCGTGCTCGGCAGCCTGCCGTTCTTCGTGGTGCTGGCCGTCGCGCTGCGCCAGGGACTGGCGGCGGTGCCGGCGTTCGTCCTCGCGGCGCTGGCCGGCTTCGGCGGCACCGTGCTCGTGCAATGGCTGCTGACCCGCAACGCGACCGGAGCGACCTGACATGACCGACACGCCCGCGCAGGGATCCGCGAACGCGATCCGCAACGTCTCCGACACCGCGCTGTGGGTCGCGATCTACCGCGCGATGGAAAGCGAGCGTCCGGACGCGATCTTCCGCGATCCGTACGCGCGCCGCCTCGGCGGCGAACGCGGCGAGACCATCGTCCGCCAGATGCCGAACGGCGCCGCGATGGCCTGGCCGATGATCGTGCGCACCGCGGTGATGGACGAGATCGTCGCGCGCT
>JBQCJG010000347.1:0-16643 GCA_051952955.1 Lysobacteraceae bacterium
GGAAAGACAAGAATTTCCCCACCCCGGATCTGACAAAAAATTCAGTTGATAACGAACAATATTCGGAAGTAAAGGCTGCGCTCGACGCGGGCGGGATAATAATTGCTTACGGCTATAACGGGCCTGTCGTTAGGCTCCCTAATGGAGTTGTTGTGAATAGCGTTACTGGCGCAAAAAGCAGGAATCCGGTTTCGGAGGAATACTTTAATAGCGTCTTGTCTGACCATGATGTGATGGAGCAGCAATACTGGAATGCAGTACACTCAGGTCGTACTGATATGCTGGATTACAAGGCTCATAAAGCACTAAACGACGAGCTTGTTGATATCAAGCTTGGTCTTTATGTTGAAGGGGTGGGTTCACGCAAAGGTGAACTTGATGAGTTTGGGCAACCTTTGCATGGCCGTTCTAACTACAATGCTATTAATGCACTTGGAAATATTTGGGGTGGCAATGAAGGGGTTGCCGAGAAGATTGGAAAAACCTGGCGCTGGGCCAATTATACGGTTCCTGATCGTGAAGTTCGTTATGCGGAAAGAATGGAAAGGGAGAGCCGAGATCCAACGTATCAATTGGATCAATTGGCCAACAGTCCTGTCGGCGCTATAGCCTATGATTTGGCGACTATTTATGGCGCCGATGAAAGGCAAAAGCAAATTGCGCTTGATGTCGGGAGTACTGCGGACGCTTTTATTTCAGGGGCCGGCGGGCGACGGAGCTTGCGGGTTTCACGCACGCAAAGGCGTATGCAAATTCCGCTTGGTAATTCAAATGTATCAAGCGGAATTGATTTTGGCCCAATTCCTGTTGAGCATCAATTGAGGTATGAGCGGTATTTGCAACGCCCTTCTGCTAGAAAGCTTGATCCGGCTGCATGGTATGAAAAAGCCAAAATAGTATGGGCCAATAATAGAAGTGGAAATTCATTTGAGAAAATGGTTCGAGAGTGGATCGGCACGCCGATAGGAAAGGGGTCGAAGCCGGTTTCTATTGATGGATTTATACCGGACCTGCCTGTTGGGAAAAGGTATGGGGTTACTGACATAAAAAACGTCGAGTCTCTTTCGAGATCGCCCCAGTTGGTCGCTTTTTTTGAATACGCAAAGATCAATAAGCTTCCATTCAATTTAATTATTGGACCTAATACTAAATATATATCTGCGCCTCTGCTTAATGACATAAGAAGCACGGGCGGCGGGGTGAAATTTTTTGACATGACTAGCAAAAAGATGTACAAAGTGGATATTGGCAACGAAGGAAACTGGAGGAAATAAGGCATGTCATTTACCCTTTACTGTCTAATCTGCAAGAAAGATTCTGAAATTTCTATTAATTATCTTGAGAAGAGTCTTGCTGAATATTTTTCTGAAGATGATGAATTTTCAATGGAAATTGAAGAGGATCCTTTTGATGCCGGCGAGAATAATTTATTGCTTTCGTGGGGTGATTGGTGGATTCGTGTTTTCTATGAGGTTGGAGAAGATATAAAAGAAGACTCTCAGGAAATGGCTAAATACGCAGAATCGCCCTTTGGCGATGCTGTCGCTTCTTTGGATAGGCGCGTCAGGGTTTTGTTCGAAGACGATGATGATATGCAATATACGAATCATACTATTATCATGATCGACTTTTTAGAACAAAGAGATGACCTGGTTATTTTTGACCCATTAAATAATAAGTTCATTAAGGGGTATGACTTGACTGAATAATGATTGTGGATTCATCTGGCTTGCACGTGGATTTTTAGATCAATTCGGCCTTTGGGCAGTGTGGCATCTTCCTTTTTATCGTGGGCTTGGATTTAATATTTCTTAGGATAAAATCATGGGCCCGTAAGCCGCGGGCTTTCAATGGCATGGATGACATGGGGCAGAGCCTCCTCTGCCTCACTTTGACCGACGCGCAGTTGGCGGATATCGACGGCGCACTTTCGGTGCTGGAAACCACGCTCTCGGGGCTGATCGCGCTGACGCCGGACCAGCGTCGTGCGCTGACCAAGATGGGTCCGAAGTCCGAATCGTTCTGCCGCCAGACGCTGACGGTGCTGGGTGAAAGTCCCCAGGTCATTCCGCCGAGCGTGGACCTGAAGGAAGCGCAGTCGGATCTGGCGGCACTCGATCGCCTGCGTCCCTGTCTGGCCCGGTTGCAGCGGCTGGCCGAGCGTGCCGAAGACACCGATGTCGCCCTCGGCTCTGATGTCATAACACTGGCCCTGGAAGGCTATGCGGTGCTGAAGGTGGCGGGTCGCAATCAGAGCCTCGAAGGGCTGCGCAAGGAGTTGTCGGTGCGGTTCTCGCGGGGCGGTGCGCGAGGCTCGACCTCCTAAAGCGGTTTGACGGGGTCGACCGCCAGTTGATCAGCTGAATTCACCACGGTGTTACGGCTTTGAAAGCTGCCGCCGGCCCTCAACAGCTTATGCTTGCGGCACGTCAGCCCCGGTGTCGCACCACCTTGGTTCAGTGCCGGGACTTTTTGCTGCGACGTTGCCGCTTCCGATCTGCGTGGCCGGGGCTTTTTGCCCTAACCTTTTGGGCTTCGAAGCTCCGTCGATGATGCTTTTTCCTCACTGCCGGTCCGTGAACCGCAGCCACCTGAACACACCGCGACGAACGCACCTACCGCTGGCAGCACATCGAGTCCGGGCGGATCGTCTCCCGGACCAAGCTCGAAATGCGCGAGGAGCAGGACCTACGACCCGATTCACTGGATGGCCTCGTGGCCGGGCGCATCCAGACCTCCCGGGGCTGGCGCCTCGCGCCGCGGTCCTTGCTGGGCGAGGGGCCGCGGTGGATCTTTCCATGAACGCATCATTCACCTAAGCCCCTGAGCCGCAAAAAGGGTCGTTGATAGCGTTGCCCGGGCACCAACAAGTCCGAGATTCTCGCGGAATAAGACGACATGGAGGTGTAAGGTCAACTCGGTCTAGGTCAATTTCGTCTAGATCATTAACCTGAACAACCTCTTTTGCCATGTAAGATATTGATTTTCAAAGACACATAGAAAAATCGTCTATGTGTTTTGCGCAAATAACATTCTATTAACAATAATTTGCGCGAGAGGAGTTGCATGGCTGGGTTCACCATGCCATTCTCTGTGCAACTCGTGCCATCTGAGGCCGGGGAAGGACCCATATGAACGACAAGACCGTGAAGCCACCCTACATCACCTACAAGACTTGGCAGTGGCTCATTGACGAGCTGCGGAGTCATGAGGTCATCCCGGGAGTGATCGACCGCAGCTACCTGAGCAAGCGGTCCGGCTCCGAGCAGTCGGCTCTCATTGCGGCAATGAAGTGGTTCAGCCTGATTGACGATTCCGGCGCTCCAACTCCGCTTTTGCGCGACTACATCGCTGCGAACGAGAACGAAGCTGCTGCGATGTTCAAGAAGATGGTCGAGCAGTCCTACAGCGCGGTCACTGATGGCTCTTTCGCGCTTGGAAGTGCGACGACCAACATGCTCGCGGATAAGTTCCGCGAGTACGAGATCAGCGGTTCTACGCTGACGAAGTCCATCAGTTTCTTCCTGTCGGCCGCGAAGGACGCAGGAATCAAGGTCAGCCCGCACGCGAAGGCGCCCCCAGCTCCGAGCAACGGCGGAACGAAGCGAAAGTCCAAGACACCGACGCCGCTGCCGCAGACGGCGCCTCCGGCAGCGCCCGATCCTCTTGGGCACGGAAGCAAGCCCAAGCCGCCACGGGAGGGGATGGTCGCGATCCCGATCCCGATCTTCGGCGGTCAAGACGGCGTCATCTACCTCCCGGGACAGATGACGGAGAAGCAGTGGGAGAACGTCATCAAGATGACGGAGTTCATCTTGAAGAACTACCGCGACACGATGGCCGAAGAGGTCCCGGAGGAAGCGGAAGAGGATGAATCGTCATGACATTAGACCGTGGCCGCCCGCTGACTACCGCCGTGGGTGGCCCAGACAAAGCAACGCCCCAACTCAAGTTCCCCGTCGCGAAACAGGCTTGAGTTGAGGCGCTAGGTAGGCAAAACGCTGGTGCGGTTGGTTCGGAGTTGGAAACACCCCGGCAAGGGTGCCTACAACGATGTTCCGAACCTCCGTGCCGGCATCACGGCATGGCAGTTGAGGGTGTCCCTCTGCCGATTCCGCGGCCCGTACAACGCAGGGAGTATAGCGCCCTGGGACCCGGAATTCCGATATCGCCCTCACAAACCCGGCTTGCAGGAGGACTTATGTCCCACGCCAAGACGGTGCATGTGTGCGCGTATACCCGGGTCCGTAAGGGCCGTCTGGAGTACGTCTGCCAGCATTGGCGCAGCCCTCCGGGCTAAGCGCAGCACCCGGGAGGCGTCCGTCGTGGCGCCCTCCCGTCCCTCTTGGGCGAGGACAGCTCTGCAGGCCATCGGAGGTGATATGACCCATTCAGAAGATGAGAAGACCGTGGCGCGGTGGGTGCTCGATCAGTACCGGCGGCAGAACCGCTTGGTGCAGTCCTCTGCTGCGCGCGGTATACGCATGACCTTCGGCGAGCAGCATGTGTATAAGAACCGCCAGCGAAACTGGGGAATCAACAAGGGCATCCTTGAGGAGTTCCGCAAGCTGACGCCTGACGATGTGGTGTGGAGTCGGAGTTTGCAGACGTGGCGGCAACGCCGCGAGTCTGATCCGCCTGACAAGCGGATGGTGAAGTAGCAAGATGGCGCGGTGCCCACTTCGGGCACCGCGTCTTTTATCCAGCAACCGCTACAGGGGAAGGGAAGTGATTCTTGGAATCTTCAACAACAAAGGTGGCGTAGGAAAGACGACCTACCTCTATCACATCGCGTACTCGCTCGCGCGGCGAGGAATCCGTGTCTTGCTTGTCGATGCCGACCCGCAATGTAACCTCACGGCGTACTGTTTGCCCGACAGCGCGGTTGAGCGTGCGTGGAGACCGGATCGGGGGAACAGCATCTTCCTTGCGATTGAGCCTCTCCATGAAAGTCTGGGTGATATCCGGAACCGGGGACCCTTGCAGCCTCGGCCCGAAGATTACCCGACGCTATGGCTTGTGCCGGGTGACCCTGCGCTCAGCCGGTTTGAGGACACGTTGGGCGACACTTGGAATCGCGCGCGTGGTGGCAACCCGGCGGACTTGAGGAAGCAGTCAGGTATTTACCGCTATGTGAAGTGGGCTGAGGCGCAGGTCGATGCACAAGTGACATTCATCGACATGGGGCCAAATCTTGGTCCGCTCAATAGGACGACGCTGACTTCTTGCGATGATTTCATTGTCCCGATCTCACCCGACCTTTTCTCGATCCGAGGCACCCAGAACTTGGGCGAAAAGCTTCTTGGTTGGCGGCAGGAATGGGACATCATCCGTACTGCCGGACAGTTCGAGGATATCGAGCTGCCGAAGGGTGCGCCGCGCTTCCTTGGGTATGTGCGTCAGCAATACAACACAAGGAATAACGCCGAGGGCATGACGCGAGGGTGGCAGATTTTTGGTGGCCGTGTGGAAGAGGCTGTCCAAGAGAATGTTGTGGATAAGCTGCGCCCGCTTGGACAGGTCATCGATTGGGATGACGGCTCCTATAACTTGGGTGCTATCCCGAATCTACATAGCCTAGTGCCGTACTCTCAAGAGGCGAGGAAGCCGATCTTTGACTGCACGGCACACGATGGTTTGACGGGCGCACATGTGCAGAGGGCACGCGACACGGAGCAGTTGTTCACTCAGATGACCGATACGATCATCGGGTTGGTAGAGGAAGAAGCTTGACGCAAAAAGGCCACCCCTTCGGGTGGCCTTCTCGCTTACTGCGCCCAGCACATCAGGCGTAGTAGGTCTTTTAGTAGGGTAGTTCCGGAACTGCTTGGCCGAAGCCACTACCTACTGGATAACTGGCGGAGAGAGGGGGATTCGAACCCCCGAAGCGCGGTTTAGACGCTTACACACTTTCCAGGCGTGCTCCTTCAACCACTCGGACACCTCTCCGGAGATGCCTTCGGTGCGGCGTCCGGCCGCCCCTCGGGACCGCACATTCTACCGGCCCGCCCCGGGTCGGACAAGGACGGGGCGCGGCGGGTCCGGTCGGGGCGGTGCGCGTGGCAGAATGGCGGGATGTCCTATCTCGTCCTCGCCCGCAAGTGGCGCCCCCGGCGTTTCGCCGAACTCGTCGGGCAGGAGCACGTGGTCCGCGCGCTCAGCAACGCGCTCGACACCGGTCGGGTCCACCACGCCTTCCTGTTCACCGGCACCCGCGGCGTGGGCAAGACCACCATCGCGCGCATCTTCGCCAAGTCGCTGAACTGCGAGCGCGGGACCTCGGCCGAGCCCTGCGGCGAGTGCAACGCCTGCCGCGACATCGACGCCGGCCGGTTCATCGACCTGCTGGAGATCGACGCGGCCTCCAACACCGGCGTGGACGACGTCCGCGAGGTGATCGACAACGCCCAGTACATGCCCTCGCGCGGCCGGGTGAAGGTCTACCTCATCGACGAAGTGCACATGCTGTCGAAGTCGGCGTTCAACGCGCTGCTGAAGACGCTGGAGGAGCCGCCGGGGCACGTGAAGTTCCTGCTCGCCACCACCGACCCGCAGAAGCTGCCGGTGACGGTGCTGTCGCGCTGCCTCCAGTTCAACCTGAAGCGGCTGGAAGAGGCCCAGATCCAGGGCCAGATGACGAAGATCCTGGCCGCCGAGGGCATCCCGGCCGAGTCGGGCGCCCTCCGGCTGCTCGCGAAGTCGGCCGACGGCAGCCTGCGCGACGGCCTGTCGCTGCTCGACCAGGCCATCGCCTCCACCGGCGCCTGCGCCGCGGCCGACGGCCGCGAGGCCGCGACGCTGACCGACGCCGGCGTCGCGACCATGCTCGGCACGGTCGAGCGCACCCGCGTCGGCGCCGTGCTGGCCGCGCTGGCGGCGGGCGAGGGCAAGGCGCTGCTGGACGAGATCGCCGCGCTGGCCGATTTCTCGCCCGACTGGAGCGGCGTGCTCGATGCGCTGGCCGAGGCGCTGCACCGGATCCAGGTGCGGCAGCTGGTGCCCGGCGCCGAAGTCGAGACCGACGGTGTCGACATCGATGCGATCGCCGCGCAGCTGCGGCCGGAAGTGGTGCAGCTGTGGTACCAGATGGCGCTGCAGGGCCGTCGCGACCTCGGCTACGCGCCCAGCCCGCGCGCCGGGTTCGAGATGACCGCGCTGCGGATGCTGGCGTTCCGCCCGGCCGATGCGGGCGCCGCGCAGCTGGAACGCCCGGCCGCTGCGTCCGCCCGTGGGCCCGAGGCCGCGCGCGCCGCGCTCGAAAGTGCGCCCGCGAAGCCGGCGCCGCAAGGGTCGCGGCCGCTGCCGCCGGTGGCGTTGGATAATCCGGCCGCGGCGCAACGCCGCGTCGCCGAGTCGCCATCGTCGCGCCCCGCGCAGATCGAGGTCAGCGCGCCACCGCCGGCCCAGCCGCCGCGTCCGGCCGTCGCGGCGGTTACCGCCCCCGTCTCGACGTCGACACCTGCGCACATCGGCGACATCGACAACGACCGCTGGCTCGACCTCGTCGCCTGCTGCGACCTGCGCGGTCCGGCGCGCGAACTGGCCGCGCACGCCGCCTTCCTCGCCCATGCCGACGGCGTGCTGCGTCTTTCGCTGTCCGAGGACGACGACCACCTGCGCAGCCCGGCCCTGATCAAGGCCCTGACCGACGCGCTTTCGGCGCAGCTCGGCGGGTCGGTGCAGCTGAAGTTCGAGACCGGGCGCGCCGCGCACGTCGAGACCCTGCACCAGCGCAACGAACGCCAGCGCGACGCCCGCCAGGCGGCCGCCGAGGACGCCTTCCTCGGCCACCCCGACGTGCAGCGCCTGATGCAGCAGCAGGGCGCGAAGCTCGTGCCCGATTCCATCCGTCCCTTCGAAGATTGAGCCCAGCCCCATGCGCGGAAACATCGCCCAACTCATGCAGCAGGCGCAGAAGATGCAGGAAAACCTGCAGCGCGCCCAGGAAGAAGTCGCGAAGATCGAGGCCACCGGCAGCGCCGGCAACGGCCTGGTCAGCGTCACCCTCAGCGGCAAAATGGAGTGCCGCAAGGTGCGCATCGATCCGAGCATCCTGTCCGACGCCGAGACGACCGAAGACCTGCTCGTCGCCGCGATCAACGACGCCGTGGGCAGGATCAGCGCCGAATCGCAGGCGAAGATGTCCGCCGCCACCGCCGGCATGCCGATCCCGCCGGGGATGAAACTGCCGGGGATGTTCTGAGTCGATGCGGAAGACGGGGCATCCTGCCGCCGCTTCCGCGACGACCGCAAAAAACGTGTTTTTTGCGGTCGTCCGGCGCGCGCAGGGCGCGCGCGCCGTGCGCGCATCCCCGCGCGCGAACCCTTTCCGGATCGCATGACCGCCTCCCTGCTCGAACAGCTCATCGACGCCTTCCGCATCCTGCCCGGAGTCGGCCCGAAATCCGCGCAGCGGATGGCCTACCACGTGCTCGAGCGCGATCGCGACGGCGGGCAGCGCCTCGCCGATGCCTTGGCGAGCGCGGTGGAGCGCATCGGCCACTGCGAGCGCTGCCGCGATTTCAGCGAGACGCCGGTGTGCGCGATCTGCGCCAGCGGCGCGCGCGACGCGCACCTGCTATGCGCGGTGGAATCGCCGGCGGACCGGCTGGTGATCGAGCAGGCAACCGGCTACCGCGGCTTCTACTTCGTGCTGCAGGGCCGGCTGAGCCCGCTCGACGGCATCGGCCCCCGCGAGCTGGGCCTCGATGCGTTCGCTGCGCGCCTCGCCGAGGGAGAGGTGCAGGAACTGGTGATCGCCACCAACCCGACGGTCGAAGGCGAAGCCACGGCGCATTACCTCGCCCAGCTCGCGCGCCAGCACGGCGTCAAGCCGACGCGCCTCGCGCACGGCGTGCCGCTAGGCGGTGAGCTCGAATACGTCGACCGCGGCACGCTGTCGCACGCCTTCGGCAGCCGCAGCGAGATGCCGACGTAGGGCGGGCCCCGGCCCGCCGTCGAGGTGTCTGCGATCTTTCCGGACGCCGATCGAACACGCCGATCGAACCGGCTCCGGTCGCATGCGATGTCGCCGGCCGTACAATCGGCCGACGCACAGGAGGCGCCCATGTCCGACACCATCTTCCACAAGATCATCCGCCGCGAGATCCCCGCGACCATCGTCTTCGAGGACGAGCACGTGATCGCGTTCCGCGACATCGCGCCGCAGGCGCCGATCCACGTGCTGTTCGTGCCGAAGGCGACGATCCCGACGCTTAACGACGTGCAGCCGGACCAGGCCGAACTGGTCGGCCGCCTCGCCGTTGCCGCGGCCCGCTACGCGAAGGAACAGGGCTTCGCCGACGACGGCTACCGCATCGTGATGAACTGCAACGACCACGGCGGCCAGACCGTGTTCCAGATCCACCTGCACCTGCTGGCCGGCGCGCCGCTGGGGCGGTTCGGGACATGAATCCGTATGCGCCCCCGACGGGGCGCATCGAGGATGCGGAGCGCGGTCGTCGGCCGAAACGCGGTGTGGCCGTCTGGCTGCCGCTGGTCGTGTGTGTCCTGCACAGCCTGTTTTTTTTGGCTTTTCCGCTGCTGCTCGCCGTGATCACGTACGCAGACACTGGGTCGTCATTTCCGCTGGGCGAGATCTTGAGGCCCACGCTGCTCCTGCTGTCCTCACTGACGTTGGTTGCAGCATGGGCGCTTTACCGCCGAAAGTGGATCGCAATCCTTCCGTTGGTGTGCCTGCCGATCGCGATCGCCGTGCATGCTTCTCGCGTTCACGTCGACACGCCGATTCCGTATTTCGTCGGCAGCCTCGTGCTCGCCCTGTACGTGCTCGGGTTGATCTTGGCCAGACGGCTCGGCTGAGCCCGTCAGCGCACTATGAGTCGGTGCCGCCGAACCGCGCCATCAGTGCGTCCAGTCGCCGCAGCAGGCCCTGCCGGTGCGCGACGTCGGCCTCCAGCGTTTCGCGGCGCTCGCGCAGTTTCGCGAGCAACGTGTCGCAGCGGGCGGGCGGGGCGCGCAGCGACGGCATCGCGACGCGGATCTCGTCGAGCGCGAACCCCAGCTCGCGCGCGGTGCGGATGAAGTGCAGTTCGGCCAGTGTGTGATCGTCGTAGTCGCGGTAGCCGTTGGCCTGGCGGCGCGGCGGCGTGATCAGGCCGGACCGCTCGTAGAAGCGCAGGGTGTCCCGGCCGAGGCCGCTGCGTCGCTCCAGTTCGCCGATGCGCATGGGGGCTTGACTGTGGAGTCGGGTCCACACCCTACCATGGTTTCCGGGCCCCCTTCCGCCGGAATCCGATCATGGAAACAACCGAGTTCTCCGCCGCCGACGGCCGTGTCCTGCACGGCGAATGGATCCCTGCCGCGGGGACCTCGCGCCGGACCATCGTGATGCATTCGGCCACGGGCGTGCCGCGCGGCTTCTACCGCGCGTTCGCGACCGAACTGGCCGCGCGCGGCGCCGACGTCCTGCTGTGGGATCCGCGCGGCGTCGGCGATTCCGCACTGCGACCAGTGCGGCGCGACCCGGCGACGATGCTCGACTGGGGCCGGCTGGACCAGGCCGCCGCGCTGGCCCACGCGGGCCAGCGGGCGCCGCACCGGCCGATCGCGATCGTCGGCCACAGCGCCGGCGGCCACCTCACGGGCCTGAACGCTGGGACCGTGGACGTCGACGCGCTCGTGCTGATCGCCGCCGGCGGCTGCGACTGGCGGGACTATCCGCGCGGGCAGTGGCCGCGGCTGTTCTTCGCCTGGTACGCGGCGCTGCCGCTGCTGCTGGGTGTCTTCGGCCATCTGCCGGCGTGGGCGGGCATCGGCCAGCCGCTGCCGCGCGGCGTGATCCGCGACTGGCGCCGCTGGAGCCTGCGTCGCGGCTATCTGTTCACTGACGACACGCTCGACCGCAGCGCGTATGCGCGCTACGCCGGGCCGCTGCTGATGCTGTCGGTGTCCGACGACCGCGACTATGCGCCGCCGCGCGCGGTGCGCAGCCTGCTCGCGCAGTTCACGACTGCGCGCGCCGAGCATCGCGAACTCGATGCGCACACCGGGCACCGGGGGCGGATCGGGCATTTCGGGTTCTTCCGGCGCGACAACGCACCGCTGTGGCGTCACGTCACGGACTGGCTCGATGCCCTGCCGGCGTGACGCGCCGGCGAAGCGGACCGATGTTCACGCCCCGGCGTGGCGCATCGCGACCCAGGTGACGCCGTTGTCGGTGCGCGGGGGCGCTTCGCGGACGAAGCCGAGCGCGGCGTACACCGGTTCCGCGTACAGCGACGACCGTACGGTGAACGTGTCGTGGCCGGACAGCGCCCTCGCGTGCGTCCACAGCGCCCGGGCGATGCCGCGGCGGTGCCGGTCCTCGCGCACGAACAGGTGGTACACGTGCGATCCGCCGCGCAGCGCGATGACGCCGCAGACGCCGCTCTCGTCTTCCGCGACGTAGTGGCGGAAATCGGGCGAGGCGATCCGCTGGGCGGTCGCGGCCGGCGTCAGGGTCGCGAGGAACGGCTGCGCCGCCTCGGCATCGGGGTCTTCCAGGAAGTGGTGCGCGAGGCCCGCCACCAGCGCGCTGATGGCGTCCGCGTCGTCGAGCGTGGCGGTGCGAATGGTCGGGGACATGGGCGAGGACACCTTGTCGCAGGCGCGTGGGCGCGCGGTGCGTGCAAGCTTCGCCAGTCCGCGACGGCGCTGTCCAGTGGGTGCGACGCCGCGGCGTCAGGGCCAGTCGAGTGCGCCGCGCACCACCGAGCACACCCGGCCGCCGGACCAGACGTCGCCGTCGGCGTCGACGGTGAGTTCGATGATGGCGTCGTGGCCGACTTCGCGGCCCTGGCTGATGCGGTAGAAGCCACGGTCGCCGGGCAGGGCGTCCTGCGCGGCCAGCCACGCGGCGAGCGTGGCGTTCGCGGCGCCGGAGGCGGCGTCCTCGAACTGCGCCGGTGCGCCGACCCAGGCGCGGACGGCGAGGTAGTAGACCGGGTCGGCGCTGCGCGCGAACACGCACAGGCCCATGCTGTCGGTGGATTCGGCCAGCGTACCGATCGCCGGCCAAGGCGGCGTCGCCGCGCGCAGGGTCGCTTCGTCGGCGAGTTCGGCGATCCACCAGCGGCGGCCGCCGTCCATCAGCACCGGCGGCAGCGCGCCTAGCGGCAATCCGGCGAACACGTCGCGCAGGCGCGGATCGTCCGCGGTCGCGATCTCGCGCACGGTCGCGCGCGGCGTGCGCACCGCGATCGTGCGCGTCGCTCCCGTGCCGGTCACGCGCAGCGGCAGCTTGCCGGCGATGCCGTGCTGCACCAGCAGGCCGTCCTTCGGTTCGGCGAGCCCGGCTTCGAGCACGGCGTGCGCGGTGCCGACGCTGGGATGGCCTGCGAACGGCACTTCGCGGCGCGGGCTGAACATGCGGATGCGGTAGCTGGTGTCGGCATCGGTGGCCGGCAGCACGAACGTGGTCTCGGGCAGCCGGGTCCACTTCGCGATGGCCTGCATCTGCGCGTCGCTCAGGCCGTCGGCGTCGAGGACCACGGCGAGCGGGTTGCCTGCGCCGGGGCGGTCGGCGAAGACGTCGACCTGGACATAGCGGCGTGCGGTCATGGGCGTGGCGGTCAGCGGGGCGGGGCAGCTTAGCAGCGCCGGGTCGTGCGGTCAGTGCCGCCGGTTCGATGCGGCCGGTTCAATGCAGCCGGTTCAATGCAGTGGCGCACCGTCGCGGTCCTCGGGCGGCCACAGGTGGAACAGGTGGCATTCGCCGTGCGCCTCGGCCTCGTCGAAGGCGTCGAGGAATTCCGGGTTGTCCTCGCAGCGCGCGCGGTCCACCGGCTGCGGCGGATGCTCCACCGCGACCAGTTCCCAGGCCTGGTCATCGAGGTAGGCCATCGCCGCCGCGTGCGCGGCCTCGGGCGTGTCCGCGCGCACGAAGGAGTTCACGATCGCGCCGCCGACCGTGGCGAAGTCCTCGCTGTGCGGCGCCGGGCGCAGTTCGTATTGCAGGGCATAGATCGTCATCGGCGGCATCCTTTCACGACGCGCTCCACCCGTCGACCGTCCCGCGGATGACCGGCTGCGTGGCGCCGCCGATCCAGACCTCGCCGTCGGCATCGACTTCGACCGACACCCGACCGTCGCGGCCCAGCTCGCGGCCCTGGCTGCCGACGTAGCGGCCGTGGCGCCCGGGCAGGCGGCCGGCGGCAGCGAGCTGCGCGGCGATCGCGGCCTGCGCGCTCCCGGTGACCGGGTCCTCGGGGATGCCGTCGGACGGACAGAATGCACGGACGACCAGGTCGTGGCCGTCGCGCGTCTCGGGCGCATGCACCGCCAGCCCGGTCGCGCCGGTCGCCCGGCACAGCGCGGCGATCGCAGGCAGGTCCGGCGCCAGCGTGCGTACCGCCGCGGCGTCGGCCAGCGCGACCACCCACCAGCGCGGCCCGTTGCACCATAGGGCGGGCTCAAGCCCGCCGCAGTTCATGCCGGCCATGGCCGCCGCGAGTAGCGCCGCCGGCACGGCCTCGTCGACCGGCCGGGCGCGCGGGGCACGGACATGGGTACGGCGCGTGTCGCCGTCGACCTCCACCCGCACCGGCAGCAGGCCGGCGGCGCATTCCTGCACCAGCGTCGTGCGGCCGGCGGGCACGAGGCCGGCGTCGAGCACCGCCCACGCCGCGCCCACGCTGGGATGTCCGGCGAACGGCAGCTCCGAGCATGGCGTGAAGATGCGCACGCGGTAGTCGGCGCCGGGCTGCGTGGGCGGCAGCAGGAAAATGGTCTCGGACAGGTTGGTCCAGGCCGCGAAGGCCTGCATCCGGGCCGGATCGAAGCGGTCGCCGTCCAGCACCGCGCCCAGCGGGTTGCCGGCGCCCGGGCGATCGGCGAACACGTCCATCTGCAGATAACGCAACGACTTCATGGCGGGCGGTCCGGTTCGCATAGAATTGGCGTCCGGCCACGCGCCGGCCCCCTCAGTCTATCCGCCCCCTTCCGATGCCCGATACGCATTCCGCCGGCCCCGCCTGGGTCGTGCTCAAGTTCGGCGGCACTTCGGTGTCGCGCCGCCACCGCTGGGACACCATCGGGCGCCTGGCGAAGAAACGGGCCGACGACGAAGGCGTGCGCGTGCTGGTGGTGGTGTCGGCGCTGTCCGGCGTGACCAACGAACTCACCGCGATCGCCGACGGGAATGGCATCGCCGAACGCATCGCCGCGCTGGTCGAGCGCCACCGCGCGTTCTGCGCCGACCTCGATCTCGATGCCGACGTCGTGCTGGGCGAACGCCTCGCCGCGCTGCGCGGCCTCGGCGACGACGCGCGCGCCGCGACCCGGCCGCTGGACTGGCAGGCCGAGGTGCTGGCGCAGGGCGAACTGCTGTCGTCGACGATCGGAGCGGCCTACCTGCACGCGCAGGGCCACGACATCGGCTGGTGCGACGCGCGCGGCTGGCTCGACGGGGTCTCGCTGCCGAACGCCAGCGACTGGGCGCAGCGGCTGTCGGTGAACTGCCGCTACCAGGGCGACGCCGCGTTCCGCGAACGCTTCGCCGCGCAGCCCCCGCGGTTGCTGATCTCGCAGGGCTTCATCGCCCGGCACGCCGACGGCGGCACCGCGATCCTCGGCCGCGGCGGTTCGGACACGTCGGCCGCGTACTTCGGCGCGCTGCTGAAGGCGAAGCGGGTGGAGATCTGGACCGACGTGCCCGGCATGTTCAGCGCGAACCCGCGCGAAGTGCCCGACGCGCGCCTGCTCAGCCGGCTCGATTACGCCGAGGCCCAGGAAATCGCGACCACCGGTGCGAAGGTGCTGCACCCGCGCTCGATCGCGCCCTGCCGCGACGCCGGCGTGCCGATGGCGATCCTCGACACCGAACGCCCGGACCTGCCGGGCACGCGCATCGACGCCAGCGTCGCCACCGTGCCCGGCGTGAAGGCGATCAGCCGCCGCAACGGCATCGTGCTGGTGTCGATGGAATCGATCGGCATGTGGCAGCAGGTCGGCTTCCTCGCCGACGTGTTCGAGCGCTACAAGCGCCACGGCCTGTCGATCGACCTGATCGGCTCGTCGGAAACCAACGTGACGGTATCGCTGGATCCGAGCGAGAACCTCGTCAGCAGCGACGTGCTCAACCGGCTGTCGGCGGACCTCGCCGAAGTCTGCCGGGTGAAGGTGATCGCGCCGTGCGCGGCGATCACGCTGGTCGGCCGCGGCATGCGCTCGCTGCTGCACAAGCTGTCCGACGTGTGGGCGACCTTCGGCCAAGAGCGCGTGCACCTGATCTCGCAGTCGTCGAACGACCTCAACCTGACGTTCGTGATCGACGAGGCCGACGCCGACGGCCTGCTGCCGCAGCTGCACGGCGAACTGATCCGCAGCGGCGCGATGCCGGTACAGGACGCGGCGGTGTTCGGCCCCAGCTGGACCGAGATCGCGCACGGCCGCCCCGAGCGCCCGGCGCCGTGGTGGCAGGCGCAGGCCGCCGCGCTGGTCGCGCGCGCGGGGCAGGGCACGCCGACCTACGTGTACGACCTCGCGACCGTGCGCGCCCGCGCCCGCGCGCTGGCCGGCGTCGGTGCGGTCGATCGCCGTTTCTACGCGCTGAAGGCGAACCCGCATCCGGCGATCCTGCGCACGCTGCGCGATGAAGGCTTCGGCTTCGAGTGCGTGTCGCTGGCCGAACTCGAACACGTGTTCGCGACGCTGCCCGGCCTCGATCCGGCACGCGTGCTGTTCACACCGAGCTTCGCGCCGCGCGCGGAGTACGTCGCCGCGCTCGCGCTCGGCGCGAACGTCACCGTCGACAGCGTCGAAGCGCTGGAACGCTGGCCCGACGTCTTCCGCGATCGCGCGCTGTGGCTGCGGCTGGACCTCGGCCGCGGCGACGGCCATCACGAGAAGGTGCGCACCGGCGGCAGCGAGGCCAAGTTCGGCCTGCCCATCGCCCGCGCCGGCGCCTTCGTCGACGCCGCGCGCAGACTCGGCGCCCGCGTCGTCGCGCTGCACGCGCACCTCGGCAGCGGCATCGAGAACGTCGCGCACTGGCGCGAGGTCTACGCCGACCTCGCCGCGCTGGCCGAACAGATCGGCACGGTCGAGACCATCGACATCGGCGGCGGCCTGCCGGTGCCGTACACGCCCGACGCGCGGCCGTTCGACGTCGATGCGCTCGCGGAGGGTCTGGCCGGGATCAAGGCCGCGTATCCGCGGTTCGCGCTGGCGATCGAGCCGGGCCGCTACCTCGTCGCCGAGGCCGGCGTGCTGCTGGCGCGGGTCACGCAGGTGGTCGAGAAGGACGGCGTGCGCCGCATCGGCCTGGACGCCGGAATGAATGCGCTGATCCGCCCGGCGATGTACGACGCCTTCCACGCGATCTGCAATCTCTCGCGCATCGACGACGATGCGGTGCGGGCGTTCGACGTCGTCGGCCCGGTGTGCGAGAGCAGCGACGTGTTCGGCCGCGCGCGCATGCTGCCGGCCGCGACGCAGGAAGGCGACGTCGTGCTGATCGCCGACGCCGGCGCCTACGGCATGTCGATGGCCAGCACCTACAACCTGCGGTCGCTGCCGGTGGAAGAGGTGGTGGGGTGAGCGAACGTGGCGCGATTATCGTCGGGAGTGCGCTTGCTGCCGCTGTCGTCGGATATGCGTGTCTGTTCGTCCTTGTGCAGGGGTTGGGGGTCGAAGACGATTTC
>JBQCJG010000348.1:0-6244 GCA_051952955.1 Lysobacteraceae bacterium
CGACGCGCGCACCGTCGTCGCGTCGCCGCGGCGCAACCGGACGCCCGCCGGCCGCCTCCCTGTCCCCGCCGCCCCGCCCCGTGAAACGCGATGCCCCCTGCCGCCACGCCCGCCGTTCCGCCCGCTGCCGCCCTGCCAGCGCCCGTGCGCCCGCGCGTGCTGGTGATCGAGGACGACCCCGACATCGGCGCGATGCTGGCGCTGAACCTGCGCGCCGAAGGCTTCGAGGCCGTGGTCGACACCAGCGGCGAGGCCGGGCTGGCGCGGCTCGCCGTCGAGTCCGTCGACCTGGCCGTGCTCGACCTGATGCTGCCCGGCATCGACGGCCTGCAGGTCTGCCGCCGACTGCGCGCGCGGCCGCAGTACCTGCCGATCATCATCCTCAGCGCCAAGTCCAGCGAGGCGCATCGCGTGCTGGGGCTGGAACTGGGCGCCGACGACTACCTCGTCAAACCGTTCTCGATGCCCGAGCTGATCGCGCGCATCCACGCGGTGCGCCGGCGCATGTCCGCGGCGGAGGCGCTGGCGGACCGCCGCGCCGGCGCGATCGTCCAGGGGCCGCTGCGGATCGATCCGATCGCGCGCACCGTCGCGCTGCACGGACGCGGCCTGTCGCTGACCGGCAAGGAGTTCGACCTGCTCGCGTTCTTCGCGCGGCACGCCGGGCGCGTGTTCCGCCGCAGCGAGCTGCTGGACCATGTCTGGGGCCACAGCCACGACGGCTACGAGCACACCGTGAATTCGCATATCAACCGCCTGCGCGCCAAGCTGGAGGACGATCCGTCCGCGCCGGCATGGATCCTCACCGTCTGGGGCGTGGGCTATCGCTTCGCCGCGCCGGCGGAACCCATTCCGATGGAACCGCTCCCGGTGGAACCGATCGCGCCGGCACCGCTGCGGACGGCGTCGCCGTGATCGCGTCCTCGCTGTATGCGCGCATCGCACTGGTGTTCGCCGCGATCGTGCTCGCGCTCGGCCTCGCGCTGGCCGGCGTCGGCTATGCCGCGGCGAAGCGCCACCAGCACGAGACCCTGCAGCGGATGAGCCTCGGGCTGGCCGGGAACATCGCGAAGCGGCCCGGCCTGCTCGACGATACGGCGTCCGGGCACGCGCTGTTCGACAGCCTGATGGCGGTCAATCCCAACATCGAGGTCTACCTGCTCGACCCCGCGGGCCGCGTGGTCGGCGCCGGCGTGCGCCCGGCACGCGATCGCGTCGACCTGCGCCCGGTGCGGGCGCTGCTGGCGGGCGCGGCGCTGCCGCTGGAAGGTGAGAATCCGCGGCACCGGGGCGAACGCGAGATCTTCAGCGCCGCGCCGATCCGCGACGCCGCGGGCCGGGTGCGCGGCTACGTCTACATCGTGCTGCTCAACGATCGCTATCGCGACATGATCGCGCACCAGTGGCACAGCTACGTCCTGCGCAGCGCGCTGTGGATCGCGGCCGTGGCCATCCTGCTGGCGATCATCGTCGGCCTCGGCGCGTTCGCGTTGATCACGCGGCGGCTGCAGCGCACGATCGGCCGGATCGAGGCGTTCGCCGCGGCGTCGCTGGCGAGCGAAGGCGCGCGCCCGGCGGTCGCGGCCGGCGGCGACGAGATCGACCGCCTCGGTGCCGCCTTCGACGCGCTGCGCGCACGGCTGGACGCGCAGATGGCGGAACTGCGGCGACAGGACGCCCTGCGCCGCGAACTGGTCGCCAACGTCTCGCACGACCTGCGCACGCCGCTGACCTCGATGCAGGGCTACCTCGAAACGCTGGTGCGGCTGGACGGCGAACTGGAGGCGGAGGAGCGCCGCCGCTACCTCGACGTCGCCGTGCGCCAGAGCCGGCGCGTGTCGCGGCTGTCGCAGCAGCTGTTCGAGCTGGCGCGGCTGGAATGCGAGGACGCGCAGCCGCAGCCGGAACGCTTCTCCGTCTCCGAGCTGGTCCACGACATCGTCCAGAAGTTCGCGCTGCGCGCCGAGGCCGCGTCGATGCGGATCGTCGCCGATGTCCCCGACGGCGCGCTGCACGTGTGCGGCGATATCGGCATGATCGAGCGGGCCATCGGCAACCTGGTCGACAACGCGCTGAGGCACACCCCGGCGCAGGGCGAGATCCGCCTGCGCGCGCGTCCGTGCGGGCGCGGCGTCGAAGTGCGCGTGGAGGACACCGGCCCGGGCATCGCGCCGGAGCACCTGCCCGGCCTGCTCGAACGCGACTCCCCGCTGCGGCGCATGGCCGCGCGGCGCGGCGGCGGCCTGGGCCTGTTGATCGCCAACCGCATCGTGCGTCTGCACGGCGGCGAGATCCGCGCGGTGAGCCGGATCGGCGAAGGGACGAGTATTGGTTTCGTGCTGCCCGAGACACAGGCCGCCTGAGCGCCGCGGACGCTCAGCGGTTCATCACGCCGTGGGGCACGTGCCCGGCGGCGACGTGTTCGCGCGCCGAGTCGATGTTGTGCGGCGAGTCGTCGAAGAAGATGTCGGCGCCGAATGCATGCAGGAACGGCCCCTTCGGCCGGCCGCCGAGGAACAGCGCCTCGTCGAGACGGATACCCCACTCGCGCAGCGTGCGGATCACGCGCTCGTGCGCCGGCGCCGAGCGCGCGGTGACCAGCGCGGTGCGGATCGGGCAGCGTTCGACCGGATAGGCCGACTGCAGGCGATGCAGCGCGTCGAGGAAGCCGCGGAACGGCCCGCCCGAGAGCGGCTCGTGCGCGCGCTCGCGCTCGTGGCGCGCGAACGCCTCCAGCCCGCCCTCGCGCGACACGCGTTCGCTCTCGTCGCCGAACAGCACCGCATCGCCGTCGAACGCGATGCGGATGCGGTCGTCGGCGCCCGGTTCGCCCGCACGCGCCATCGACGGCGACGGCAGCAGCGTGGCCGCGGCGATGCCGTGCTCCAGCGCGCGCTGCACCGATTCGGCATCGGCCGACAGGAACAGGTGCGCGCCGAACGGCTTCACGTACGGCCACGTCGGTGCGCCCGAAGTGAAGGTCGCGCGGCGGATGTCCAGGCCGTGGTGCTGGATCGCGTTGAACACGCGCAGGCCGGTGTCCGACGAATTGCGCGACAGCAGGATCACCTCGACCCGCGGCGCGTCCTTCGGCGCATCGGCGTTGAGCGCGAGCAGCTTGCGCACCAGCGGGAAGGCGATGCCCGGCGCCAGGAGTTCGTCCTCGCGGCTGCGCTGGAAGTCGGCATAGGCATCGACGCCCTGCGCCTCGAACAGCGCATGGCCCTCCTCCAGGTCGAACAGCGCCCGCGAGGAGATGGCGATGACGAGGGGATCGGAAGCGGGTGCGGCGTCGGTCATGCGCACAGTATGCCGCGACGGCGTCTCACCATCGGCGACGGGAAGCATTGCCCTCGGCCTTGCGTCCGGCTGCATCCGCGTCGCGCGGGGCGCCGTATCCCCGCCTGCAGACGCCCATCCCGCGGCGTCACCGCAGAGGAGCCCCGCATGGCCATCGTCCGTTTCGCCCGCCCGCTCGCGGCCCTCGCTCTGGCGGGCATGCTCGGCACTGCGGTCGCCGCCAGCACCACTTGGATCGAGCCCGGCCGCACCTTCATGCTCGGCGGCGAGCAGACGACGCCGCTGCGGCTCGAGGGACGTAACGCCGGGAGCGTTGAGGTCGAAGTCCTGCTGCTGGCCGACGGCCGCGAAACGCCGATGGCGACCGCCCTGCCCGGCAAGCGCTTCTCGCTGGAACTGCCGCCGAAGCAGACCGCGCTGTTCCGCAACCGCAGCGCGCAGCGCGCGACGCTGAGCTTCGTGCTTGATCGCGAGAGCGGCGCGCTGTCGATGCGCTACGACGCGCCCTGAGCGCGGCCTCGCCGCCGGCTCATGCCACGAACTGCTCGCTGAGGATCCGCTCCTCGAGGTTGTGCTCGGGATCGAACAGCAGGGTCACGGTGCGGTCGCGGGACTCGCACACGGCGACTTCGACCACGTCGCGGACTTCGTGCGAATCGGCGGTGGCGCTGACCGGGCGCTTGTAGGGATCGAGCACGCGGAAGCGCACTTCGGTGTCGGCCTTCAGCAGCGCGCCGCGCCAGCGCCGCGGGCGGAACGGGGCGATCGGCGTGAGCGCGACCACGCCGCTGCCGAGCGGCAGGATCGGGCCGCCGGCGGAATAGTTGTAGGCGGTACTGCCCGCCGGAGTCGCGACCATCGCCCCGTCGCAGATCAGTTCGTCGAGCCGGGTCTGGCCGCTGAGTTCGATCGCGATGTGCGCGGCCTGCCGCGTCTGCCGCAGCAGCGAGACTTCGTTGTACGCGAGCGACACCACGGTCGCGCCGGATTCGGTGTGCGCGTGCATCTCCAGCGGGCGCAGCACGGCGGGTTCGGCGGTGTCGAGGCGCGCGAGCAGGTCGTCGTCGCCGTACTGGTTCATGAGGAAGCCGACGGTGCCGAGCTTCATGCCGTAGACCGGCCGCGCGAGGGCGCCGAAGCGATGCAGCGTCTGCAGCATGAACCCGTCGCCGCCGAGCGCGCAGAGCACGTCGGCGTCCTCGGGGGCATGATGGCCGTGTCGCGCGACGAGCGCGGCGCGCACGCTCTGCGCATCGGGAACGGGACTGGCGAGGAAGGCGATCTTGCGTGCGGGCATCGAGCGCTCCGGAAGTCGTCCGCGTGTCCGTGATGCCGGAAATATACTGGAATCGCCATGGCGCCACATGCGTCGGTCCCGACGACGGCGCGCGGCATCGGAGCGGAGGCATCGCGCTTGCGCGTGCACGCGGCGGCACGATGCGCGATCGCATGCACGACGACGACGCATCCGTGCGGCGTTGCCGTTGCCCGCCGCGCGATTCCCGTCTCGATCGCGTCATCCGCGCACGACATGCCCGGCGACGAAACCCGGCGGCCGTGCGGGCAGCCTGGCGTCGTCGATGACGCGGCGAACGCGATCGACCACGATGAGCCCGGCACCACGATGAAGGTCCGCGACGCCCCGCGCTGGACGGATACCGCGCGCCCGGTCCGGCGCACATCGCACCGCAGCGCATCGGGAGGCGCCGTCTCACCCCGGGACGCATCGTCAGGGTCGCGGAACCGTGACAGGCGTTGTTATCGAGAACATTCGGGCCTGCCTCTCATCTGGAAAGCGATTTCCGTCACGGAACGAAAGGACAGTCGTCCCCTATCTTCCGAGGGCGCCTCGGGCACCCCACGGACATCGCCCCCGACGCGCGCATCGCAACGACACCCGCCGGCGCCCCGTACGCGTGCGCCGGTCCCTGATGTCTTCATGGAGGAATACCGCATGCCGTCACACCCCTCGTCGCGCGTCGCCCCGGCGCGCACGGCCCTGTTCGTCGCGCTCGCCGTCCTGACCCTCGCCACCGCCACGGCCGCCCCGCGGCAGGCGCCCCGCGCGTCGTACGAAACCTCGCGGGCACCCGCCGAAGCCGCGCCCGCGCCGGGCGTCGAAGCCGACTGGCTGGACAAGCTCAATCCGGAGATCCCGACCGCCGTCGCGACCTACATCGTCGCCAACGACCATCCGATGGGCTCGCAGATCCGCCTGCGCGAAGTGCCGCTGCTCGCACGCCACGGCGTGACGCCGTCGATCGCCAAGGTCGGCTCGGTCGCCGGCATGGACGTCAGCGGCTATCAGGGCAACGTCAACTGGTCCGCCGCCTACAACAACGGCGCGCGCTTCGCCTACGTGAAGGCGACCGAAGGCACGTACTACACCAATCCGTACTTCACGCAGCAGTATAACGGTTCGTACAACGTCGGCATGATCCGCGGCTCGTACCACTTCGCGCGTCCCGACACCACCAGCGGCGCCACCCAGGCCGACTACTTCGTCAACCACGGCGGCGGCTGGTCCGCGGACGGCAAGACGCTGCCGGGTGCGCTGGACATGGAATACAACCCCTACGGCTCGACCTGCTACGGCCTGAGCAAGGCCGGCATGGCCTCGTGGATCTCGTCCTTCAGCAACCGCTACAAGACCCGCACCGGCCGCTATCCGGTGATCTACACCAGTACCAGCTGGTGGTCGACCTGCGTGGGCACGGCCGGCAACTTCAGCGGCACCAGCCCGCTGTGGGTCGCGCGCTACTCGACCTCGGTCGGCACACTGCCGTACGCGTGGAGCTACTACACCTTCTGGCAGTTCGCCGATTCCGGCACGTTCCCCGGCGACCAGAACACGTTCAACGGCGCCTACGACCGCCTGGTGGTCCTGGCGCGCGGCTGATCCGGTCTCGCATCGACGCAAAAGAAAGACCGGCCGCGCGAGCGG
>JBQCJG010000349.1:0-9586 GCA_051952955.1 Lysobacteraceae bacterium
CTGCGGCGCGGCGAAGATCGCTCGGACACCGACGCGTCGCCGCGCAGCGTCGCGGCCGCCGCACGCGCTCCGGCCGCGACGGCATCGACACCGCCTGCACCGACGGCCGATGCGGCGACGACCGCGATCGCCGCGACCACGCCCGCCGCATCGCCGTCCACGCTGTCGACCACGCCGTCGACCACGCCGTCGACCGTGGCGACGCGCATCGCGACGTCGGCGGCCGACACCGCGCATCGCCTCGCCCGCGTCGCGCACCCCGCGCATCGCGAACGCACGCGCCGCGTACGGCACGCGCCACCGGCATCGCCCGGCAGCGACACGCTCGACACGCTCTACGCCACCTCCGCGCAGCTCGAGAGCCTGCTCGCGCTGGCTCGCGACACGCGCGTCGACAGCGGCCCGGCCGCGGCGCTGGCCGGCGGTTACGACGCCGACCTCGCGGCGATCGATGCGCACCTCGCGCAGCCGGCGCTGCCCGCGAGCGAACAGCTGCGGCTGTGGCGGGCGCGCGTCGACACGCTCGAACGCGCCGTCGGCCTGGAAAGCCAGCTGCGCGCGCTCGCCGCCAGCGGCAGCGCCTTCGACGGTCAACTGGTCAGCGTCGACTGATCCCCCGCGCCCTTCCTTTCCCCACCCTCCGCGAGAAACCGCCATGTCCCGGATCCGCTTCGCTGTACTGTCCGTCGCCCTGACGCTGGCCATGGCCGGCTCGATGACCACCACCGCACAGGACGATCCCAACAACGTCCGCGACAATGGCCGCGCCTCGGTCGACCGGGCGCTCGGCGATCTGCAGCAGGACCGTCGCGGGATCGACCCGCGCCAGCTGTCGGCGTGGTCGGACTTCTGCGACGCCCACCCCGGGAAGGGGAGCTGCGAGGTCGTCCTCAAGCGGATGGGGCATCGCGCCGTCGTCGGCGTGCTGCTGGCGCCGGACGCCGACGCCGGCGTGCGCATCGCCGGCGTGACGCCGGACGGCGCCGCCGCGGCCGCAGGCCTGAAGGCGGGCGATCGCCTGCTCCGCATCGGCGGCAAGCCGATCGCCGGCGCGTCGCCGGAGGCGCGGGTGGACGCGGCGCGCGCGCTGCTGCAGGGCATCGACGAGAAGACCGCGGTGACACTCGCTTATGCCCGCGACGGGCGCGAGGCCGAGGTGTCGGTCACGCCGAAAGTGGACCAGCGACTGGCGGTGTTCACCGGCGACGGCGGGATGCTGCGGCCGGGCGGCAACGTCGTCGTGCGCCGCATCGAGGGCGTGCCCGGTGCCGATGGCCGCCGGATCGAGATCGAGACGATCGGGCCGGATCCGGATGCCATGGCGCCGGGCGCCATGCCGATCGGCGGTGGCGTCGAACGCCGCGTGATCCGCATCGAATGCAAGGGCGGCGACCGCGACTGCGCCCGGCAGCGGCCGATCGGCGCCTTCCCGGCGCAGCTGCCCGACGGCGAACTGCGGCTGCTGGACGCTTTCCGCTGGAACGGCCTGAACCTGGCGTCGGTGGACGCGAAGCTCGGCCGCTATTTCGGCACCGACCAGGGCGTGCTGGTGCTGAGCGCGGGCCCGGCGCTGGACAGCCTGGAGCCCGGCGACGTGATCCAGCGCGTCGACGGCAAGCGCGTGGGTACGCCGCGCGAAGTGATGGACGCGCTGCGCGGCAAGCCGGCGGACAGCCGCGTGCCGGTGGATTACCTGCGCGACCGCAAGGCCGCGTCGGCGAAGATCAGGGTGCCGCAGACGATGCCGATCGGCGCGATGCCGATGCCGCCGATGCCGCCGATGGCACCGCTGTCCGACTTGCCGCCCCTGCCCCCGACGCCGCCGATGCCGCCGCAGGTCGGCGCGGCGCCTCCGGTGCCCGAAGCGCCGCTGCCGCCGCCTCCGCCGGCACGCGTGGACTGAGCGCCGCGGCGCGCACCCACGCTGCGCACACGAAAACGCCCCGCTTCGGCGGGGCGTCCTTCGTTCGGGCCAGGCGGGCGCAGACGCTCAGGCGGCGGTGGCGGCCTCGATCCGGCGCCAGGCCGCGTCGTCCACGCTGTCCACCAGCGCCAAGGCCTGCAGGTTCTGCTGCAGCTGCTCGACGCGGCTCGCGCCCAGCAGCACGGTCGACACGTGCGGATTCCGCAGGCACCAGGCGATCGCCAGCGGCGCCGGCGGCACGCCCAGTTCCTCGGCGATGGCGACGAAGCGCCCCGCGCGGCCCGGACGATCGGCGTCTTCCGGGCCCATCACCAGCCGCTGCAGCCAGCCTTGGCCTTCCAGCCCGAGGCGCGCATCGGCCGGCGCGCCGGCGGCGTACTTGCCGGTCAGCAGGCCGGAGGCCAGCGGCGACCACACCGTGGTGCCGAGGCCGAGTTCGGCGTACAGCGACGCGTATTCCAGCTCGACGCGCTCGCGATGCAGCAGGTTGTACTGCGGCTGCTCCATCGACGGCGGGTGCAGGCCGTGCTGGCGGGCGATCTTCGTCGCCTCGCGGATCGACGCCGCGGTCCATTCGGACGTGCCCCAGTACAGCACCTTGCCCTGGCGGATCAGCGCGTCCATCGCCCACACGGTTTCCTCGATCGGCGTGTCGGGATCGGGGCGGTGGCAGAAGTACAGGTCGAGGTAGTCCACGCGCAGCCGCTTCAGCGCGGCGTCGCAGGCGTCGCGCACGTGCTTGCGCGAGAGGCCCTTCTGCATCGGCCGCGGATCCTTCGCCGAACCGAACATCACCTTGCTGGTGATCGCGAAGCCGTCGCGCGGCAGGCGCAGGTCGACGATGACGTCGCCCATGACCCGCTCGGCCTCGCCGTCGGCGTAGCCTTCGGCGTTGTCGAACAGGTTGATGCCGTGGTCCCAGGCGACGGCGATGAGTTCGCGGGCGGTGCCGCGGCCGATCTGGCCGCCGAAGGTCATCCAGGCGCCGAACGACAGCGCGGAGACCTGCAGGCCGGTGGAGCCGAGACGTCGATACTGCATGGTGCGTTCCGTGACCGAGGCGGGGCCGGCCAGTGTACCCGCGGGCATCGCGGACGCCGACCCGCTACACTGCGCGCTCCCTCCTCCGGGGAGTAGCCCACCGGCCACGGCCGGTCCCCGCGTCAACACACTTGGCCCGCAGGCCATGGCGCGGAACGGTCGCACGGCGACCGCGGGCAAGACCGAAGGCAGGCGTCGCGCCAACCCGGGCCGGGCTGCGCGGCGTTTGCCTTCGCCTCCGCGCGAAGCCCGGCCCCGGAGTTCCCCATGGACCTGTCCTCGCTCTCCACCCTCGGCGTGTCCACGCTGACGGTCGCCATCGCCGAGATCGGCGACAAGACCCAGCTGCTGGCGCTGCTGCTGGCCGCCCGCTTCCGTCGCCCGTGGCCGATCATCGCCGGCATCTTCGTCGCCACCGTGCTGAACCACGCGCTGGCGGGCTGGGTCGGCGCGCTGATCGCTTCGCACCTGACGCCCGACACGCTGCGCTGGATCGTGGTCGCCAGCTTCGCCGCGATCGGCCTGTGGACGCTGGTGCCCGACAGGATCGACGAGGACGGCGAGAAGCTGCCGGCCCACGGCGCGTTCGTCGCCACCGTGATCACGTTCTTCCTGGCCGAGATCGGCGACAAGACCCAGATCGCGACGATCGTGCTGGCGGCGAAGTCGCCGACGCTCTGGCCGGTGGTGTTCGGCACCACGATCGGCATGCTGCTGGCGAACGTGCCCGTCGTTGCGCTGGGCAGCAGGTTCGCGGCGAAGCTGCCGCTGAAGGCGGCGCGGATGGCCGCGGCGGCGCTGTTCCTGGCGCTGGCGGCATGGGTCGCGGTGAACGGGGTGTCGGTCGGTGCGATGCCGACGACCGCACCGGCCGCGTCCGCGGGCGAGGCCGTGCGCTGAGGCCGCGCGCGACCGGGCTCGGAACGTGGTCCGTCAGAACGTGGTCTGGGCCCAGTCGGCGACCGGCACGCGCTCGAACTGCTGCGACGTCGCGCTGCTGCAGGCTTCCGTCTTCAGCTGGGTGCCGGTGGTGGTGACGCCGCCCGGCACCGCCGCGCAGTAGGCGGTGTTGGTGCGGCTGCGCAGGCGGCCGTCGGGCATCAGCAGCCACTTCTCCGAATCGCCGCCGTCGCAGTCCCACAGGTGCATCGCCTTGGCGTTGCCCGCGGTGCCGCCGGAGATGTCCATGCAGTAGACGTTATTGCCGCGCGGCCGCAGCTGGCCTTCCGCGGTGTAGACGAACTGCTGGTCGGCACCGCCGGTGCAGGTTTCCTGGTCGATCTGCACGCCGTTGCCGTAGCCGTTGGCGCGCGTGCCGATGCAGCGGGTGCCGCCGGCGCTGTTCGGCCGTAGGGTGAAGTAGCCGGGCACGCCGCGGCGGGTGCCGACCAGCGGCAGGCTCGACGTCCACGCCGGCACGTACACGCGCGTCGCCGACAGCGACTCGGTCACGTCCATGCCCACCGCGGTCGCGCCGTGGGCGACGGCGATGTAGACCGGCGCATAGTCGGTGCTGGCGAAGCCGCCCGCCGCACCCCACAGGTGCATCAGCTGGCGGTATTGGGCCGAGCGGTTGGCGACGGTCTGGTCGTGGTCGCCGGCCTGCACGTTCGCGCACAGCATCTGCGCGGACGCCGCGGCCGACATGCCGTCGACCGTGCCCGAGATCTCGTCCGGGTCCGCGGCGTCGACGTCGGGGCACAGGAACGCGCGGGTCGACGCACCGCGCAGCGCGATCATCGCGTCCATGCCCTGGTTCACCGCGCCGATGCGGCCACCGGTGAACGCCACGATCATCCGCCCGCGCAGCGAATCCGCGCTCGGCCAGCCCGCCGCCATCAGCTTCTCGCGCGCGGTCGCGCCCGGCGCGGCGGCGATCGCGTTGCGCAGGTCGGCGTAGCGGTACTGGCGCGCGCCGAGGTAACCGCTCACGTACGCATCGAGCGCATCGATCTTCGACGCGTCCCACGCGGTGAGCGCATTGTCGAAGCGGGTCTTCATGTCGACGAAGACCACGATCGGCAGTTCGCCGGGATGCGCGTCCTGCCAGGCGACGATGTCGTCGAGGCAGTCGGCCAGGCGATCGGCGGTGCCGCGGCAGTTGCTGTTCACGGGACCGCCGTCGTGCGCGACGTACGGGCCGCGGGCGTTCGTCCACCAGCCGTCCTGGTCCTGCACGTCCAGCTCGACCGTGCGGTAGCCGGCGGACAGCCACAGCGTCAGCTGCGCGCCGTGGTCGTAGCTGTTGTGCGGCTGCAACATGTAGAGCTGGTCGAAGCGCGGCGCGGTGTCGGCGGCGGCGGCGATGCCGCAGGCGGCGAGGCCGGCCAGCAGCGCGAGGCGGGCGGCGAACGGGCGCCGGTCACCGAGTCGGAACGTCATCGCATCTTCCCTGGATCGATCGGACGAGCCGCCATCCTGCCACGTCCGCGACGGCGCGGGACGCCCGCGGCCGGCGACGCTATGCTGTCCGCCGATCGAGGTCGGGCACGCAACGGCAGGCATCCGAGGGCATGAGCATCACCGGCGACTGGAAACGCGATCTGCTGCGCACGCTGTTCGCGCGGCCGGACGAAGTCATGCTCGACCTCGGCGCCGGCGGCGAGCTGCTGGTCGCGCGCGTGCGCGCCACGCTGTCGGTGCTGGCGCTGCTGCTGGTGCCGGTGGCGATGATCGGCAACCAGGGCGCCGGCAGCGTGACCGAGTTCGTGATCGGCCTGGGCGCGTCGGTGTTCATCAATCTCTGCGCGCAGATCTGGCTGGCGCTGGCGCGCAACCGCCGCCGCCACACCTGGCTGCCGTACGCGACCACCACCTACGACGTCACCACCACCACGCTGGCGCTGGCGCTGCTGCACCTCGGCGATCCGGTCGCGCCGTTCAACAGCCTGATCATCTGGACCTTCTACCTGATCTCGATCAGCATGACCGCGCTGCGCAACGACGGCCGGCTGACGCTGTACGCCGGCGCGCTGTCGATCGTGCAGAACAGCGCGCTGGTGGCCGTGCTGTACATGGCGGCCGATGCGCCGGAACAGCTGGTGTCGGTCGACTACGGTTCGGTGTCGCTGGGCAGCCAGGTCGAGCGCCAGGTGCTGCTGCTGATGATGACGGTGCTCACCGCGACCGTGGTGTTCCGCATGCAGCGGCTGATCGAATCCTCCGGCAGCGACGGCCTGACCGGCCTGCCCAACCGCGCCTGGCTGGTGCAGCGCATGCCGCGGGTGCTGGAAACCGTGCGCGAGGAAGGCACGTCGCTGACCCTGGCGCTGCTCGACCTCGACGACTTCAAGCGGGTCAACGTCGCCTACGGCCATCTCGCCGGCGACCGCGCCATCCGCCACATCGCCGGCTCGATGCGCGAGATGCTGCAGCCGAAGGAGCGGCTGATCCGGATCGGCGGCCAGGAATTCGTGCTGCTGCTGAACTGCCCGATCGGCAACGCCTGGGAGCGGCTGGACCGCCTGCGCCAGCTGATGGTCGAGCGGCCGTTCGTGCCCGAGCGCGGCGGCGACCCGCTGAAGATCACCTTCAGCGGCGGGCTCTCCAGCTATCCGGCCGACGGCAGCGACGTGTCCTCGCTGCTGCGCAGCGCCGACCGCCGGCTGCAGGTGGCCAAGCGCGAGGGCTGCAATCGGGTGATCGCCCGGGATACCTGAACGCCCGCGCCGGCGAAGGGCCGCCCGCCCTGCCCAGTTGCCCGACCCGGCCGGCTGCCCTACCCTGCCCCGATTCTGCCGTCAGGTTTGGGGAGTGGGGATGGATGCGTTGATGCGGATCGGCTTCGGCCTGTTCGGACTCGCGGTGCTGCTCGGCATCGCCTGGCTGTTCTCGAGCAACAAGAAGGCGGTCGACTGGAAACTCGTCGGCACCGGCGTGGCGCTGCAGATCGCGTTCGCGGGCTTCGTCCTGCTGACCGGCTGGGGCAGCAAGATCTTCGAGGGCCTCGGCGCCGTTTTCGTCCAGCTGATCGGTTTCACCAACGAAGGCTCGAAGATGATCCTCGGCGGCTTCGCCGACCAGGACAAGTACGGCTTCGTCTTCATCTTCCACGCGCTGCCGACGGTGATCTTCTTCGCCTCGTTCATGGCCGTGCTGTACCACCTCGGGGTGATGCAGTGGATCGTGAAGATGATGGCGCTGGCGATCACCAAGGTCATGAAGGTATCCGGCGCCGAGACCACCAGCGTCTGCGCCAGCGTGTTCATCGGCCAGACCGAGGCGCCGCTGACCGTGCGCCCGTACATCAACCGCATGACCGAGTCCGAACTGCTGACGATGATGATCGGCGGCATGGCGCACATCGCCGGCGGCGTGATGGCGGTGTACATCGGCATGCTGGCCGGCACCGACGTGCTGCAGCAGCAGATCTACGCCAAGCACTTCCTGGCCGCGTCGATCATGGCCGCGCCGGCGACGCTGCTGATCGCCAAGATCCTGATCCCCGAGACCGGCACGCCGCTCACCGGCGGCAAGGTCACGATCCACGTCGAGCGCGACAGCAAGAACATCATCGACGCCGCCGCCGGCGGCGCGTCCGACGGCATGAAGCTGGCGATCAACATCGCCGCGATGCTGCTGGCGTTCGTGGCGCTGATCGCGATGCTCAACGCGATCATCGGCTGGTTCGGCGACCTGCACCTGCCCGGCTACCAGAGCCTCAACATGATGCTCAACGACGGCGCGGTCGACGTCGCGGCGCAGAAGGTGCGGCTCAACCTCGGCCTGATCCTCGGCTACGTGCTGGCGCCGATCGCGTGGGTGATCGGCATCGACTGGAACGACTCGGTGATCGCCGGCGGCCTGATCGGCCAGAAGGTGGTGCTGAACGAGTTCATCGCCTACCTGCAGCTGTCGCAGACGCCGGTCGGCGACGGCCCGGGTCAGATCAGCGAGCATTCGCGCCTGATCCTGACCTACGCGCTGTGCGGCTTCGCCAACTTCGCCTCGATCGCGATCCAGATCGGCGGCATCGGCGGCCTTGCGCCGGAGCGTCGCGGCGACCTCGCCCGCTTCGGCCTGCGCGCGGTGCTCGGCGGTTCGATCGCCACGCTGATGACCGCGACCATCGCCGGCGTGCTGATCGGCCTGCGCTGACGCCGCCCCCGGAAGGCCGCCGCACGGCGGCGCCTCCGTTCCATGCCATGTCCCGCCCGCCGCCTCCCGTGCGCTCCGGAGGCGGCGGCGGCGCACGTTCCAGGAATCTCCCCATGCCCCGTCCTGCCACCCCCGCCGCGCCGGTCATCGTCGTCGGCTCCTTCAACGTCGACCACGTCTGGCGCAGCGAGACGCTGCCCGCGCCCGGCGCCACGCTGTCCGGCGACTACGCCAGCGGCCCCGGCGGCAAGGGCTTCAACCAGGCCACCGCCAGCGCCCGCAGCGGCGCCGCGACGACCTTCGTCTGCGCGCTGGGCGACGACCTCGGCGGCCAGCTGGCGCGCGCGCTGGCGACCGCCGACGCCATCGACCTGCGCGACCAGCGCAGCGCGGTGCCGACCGGCACCGCCGGCATCTTCGTCGACGCCCAGGGCCGCAACAGCATCGTCGTCGGCCCAGGCGCCAACGCCGCGCTGTCGGCGGCGTTCGTCGACGCCCAGGCCGAGGCCGTCGACGCCGCGGCGGTCGTCCTCGTCCAGCTGGAATCGCCGCTGGACGCGGTCGGTGCGGCGCTGCGGCTGGCGCGCGAACACGGCGCGATCGCGATGCTCAACCCGGCGCCGGCGAACATCGCGGTGCCGCGCGAGGTGCTGGCGCTGGCCGACGTGCTGACGCCCAACGAGACCGAATGCGCGGGGCTGTTCGCCCGCCACCTGGGCGAGCGCATCGACGGCGGCGACCTCGCCAGCCTCGACTCGCCGCGCCTGCACGCGCTGTGCCGCGACCTGCTGCCCGGCGGCACCGTCGTGGTGACGCTCGGTGCCGCCGGCTGCCTCGTCTCGCACGCCGACGGCGCGCTGCGCGGCGACGACACCGCGTGGTACCGGCTGCCGGCCGAATCGGCGGCGGTGGTCGACACCACCGGCGCCGGCGACGCCTTCAACGGCGCGCTGGCCGCCTCGCTGGCGCTGCGCCCGGACGTCCCGTTCGCCGCCCACCTGCGCGCCTCCCACCGCTACGCCGCGCTGTCGACCGAACGCCCCGGCGCCGCGGCGGCGATGCCGACCGCCGACGAGGTCGCCGCGCGCTTCCCGGCCTGAGGCCGCGGCGGCCAGGGCCACATGGCCCTCCCCTTGCGCGCAGCGCAGGAGGAGGTCGGGAGGAGGGCGAATGCGCAGTGCCCCTCCCCGACCCTCCCCATCGCCTGCGGCGACAGGGAGGGCTCAGGCGAAACAGCCCGGGGCGTGACGTTTCTCCGCTGCACGCACAGGGACAACGCATGTTCTCCTCCCCTTGCGCGCAGCGTAGGGGGGGGTCGGGAGGGGGTCGAATGCGCGGCGCCCCTTGCGCGCAGCGCAGGGGGAGGCCGGGAGGGGGTCGCCCCCTCCCCGACCCTCCCATCGCCTGCAGCGACAGGGAGGGCTCCGCCGAACCGGCCCGGGGCGCGACGTTCTCCGCTGCATGCCTCATGGAAGACGGATGTCCCCCGCCCCTTGCGCGCAGCGCAGGGGGAGGTCGGGAGGG
>JBQCJG010000350.1:0-3330 GCA_051952955.1 Lysobacteraceae bacterium
CAAGTCGCGCTACGAAATGCTCGACGTGAACGTCTACCAGGAAAACCTGTTCCACACCAAGATGCACCTCAAGGACTTCGACCTCGACCAGTACCTGTTCGAGGAGAAGGCCAAGAACCTGTCGTTCAAGGAACGCATGAAGGTCGAGGCGCGCCTGCGCCGCGAGATCGAGGAGCTGTACCAGGGACGCAACCTGGTCGAATGATCGTTCCGACCAGGCCAACGAAAAAGCCGGCGAACGCCGGCTTTTTCGTGTTCGCGACCCGCGTTCCGCCCGACGCGATCACAGTCGGTACGCGACCGCCTTCATCAGCTTCGACGCCGTGGCCATCAGCGTGGGGATCGGCGGCGGCAGCCTGCGCGCGCCGGCGGCCTCGGCGTGGTCGGCGTGGCGGACTTCGTCGTCCTTCATCACCGCGAGGATCGCGCGGCTGCGCGCGTCGGCCGCGGGCAGCGTGCGCAGATGCTCTTCGAGGTGCGCCTCGACCTGGCGCTCGGTCTCGACCACGAAGCCGAGGTTCCAGCCGTCGCCGCGCAGGCCGGCGGCGAGGCCGATCGCGTAGCTGCCGGCGTACCACAGCGGGTTGAACACGCTGGGGCGGCTGTCGAGTTCGCGCAGGCGGTCCGCGCACCACGCGAGGTGGTCGGTTTCCTCCTGCGCGGCGGCATGCAGCTGCGCGCGCGTGGCCGGGTCGCGCGCGACCGCGGCTTGGCCCACGTACAGCGCCTGTGCGCAGACCTCGCCGACGTGGTTGATGCGCATCAGGCCGGCGGCGTGGCGTCGTTCGGCGTCGTCCAGCACCACGTCGGCCTCGCGCTCGCCCGGGTTCGGGCGCGCGGCGCGCGGTGCGCCGGCGACGGTCTCCAGCGCGTTCTGCGCGTCGGCGAGCAGGCGGTCGAGGGGGCTGAGCTGTCGGGTCGCGGTCATGCCAGACATTCTGCAAGGAATTCCAGGGGATGTCGCACCGGCACGGCGGTGCCGTTCGCCAGGTGCAGGCGACAGCCGATGTTCGCGCTCAGCACGACCGTGGCGTCGCTGCCGGCGAGCTGGTCCAGCAGCGGCTGCCTGAACGTCGCCGCCCGTGGGGGATCGTCCAGCATCGCGGTGCCGGCCGCGCCGCAGCAGCCGTAGCCCGCATCGAGCTCGACGACTTCCAGCCCGGGCACCTTCGCCAGCAGCGCACGCAGGGCGCCGTCGCTGCGGACGACGTTGCGCTGCGTGCAGGGCAGGTGCAGGGCGATGCGTTCGGTGCGGGGGGCGAACCGGAGCCGGTCGGCGCGTTCGGCGAGAACGTCGATGGCGTCGCGGACGACGGCCCGGCCGGCCAATGCATCGGCGAGCGCCTCGTGGCAGCCGCTGGACAGCCCGAGCACCAGCGCGTGGCCGGCGAACGCGGTGCGGTTGGTGTCGGCGAGCGTCGCGGCGCGATCGGCCGCGCCTGCATGCGCGTGCAGGCTGCCGCAGCAGGTCTGCGCCGGTGGCGTTTCGATCGCGATCCCGGCCGCCGCGGCCAGTCGCGCCACGGCGGCGAACAGCGTCGCGTCGTAGCCGCGCGCCACGCAGCCGGGGAACAGCGCCGCGACCGCGTCCGGTGCGGAGCGGGGGGGGGGCCACGGGGCGCCGGGCTCTGCCGGTGCCGGCGGTCGCGGCAACGGCCGCGCGGCGCGCGGCAGCAGCGGCCAGATGCGTCGATAGGCGTCGAGGAGCCTCGCCAGCGTCCGCGGCCGCGCCGCCAGCGCTTCGATCGCGCGCTGGCGCACGCGGGTCGGTCGCCGTGCGCGCTGCGCGGCCCGCGTGCCGGCCAGCAGCGCGCCGTAGTCGACGCCGGCCGGGCAGACCGCCTCGCAGCGGCGGCAGCCGAGGCAGGCATCGAGGTGGGCGTCGATGACGGGTGCCGGCGCCAGCGTGCCGGTGTCCAGCGCCTTGATCAGCGCGATCCGGCCCCGCGGCGACTCGGCTTCCAGCCCGGCGAGACGGTAGGTCGGGCAGGTCGGCAGGCAGAGTCCGCACTGCACGCAGCGGTCGGCGAGGGCAGCCAGGGACGGGGCAGGAGGCGCCGGAGCGTTCATCCCGCCATCTTCCGGGAAGCCGCCCGCCCGCGCGAGGCCGGGCTCCCCGCAACTTGCGACGACCGGGCTGCCGGGCTATGATCCCGCTTCTTTGCGGCCCCGGTCCGGGTCCGCGAAGACGATCCAACGACAACGCGTGGCGACGTTCCGGCGGTCCTGCCGACCCGGAACCGGCCCGACCAGCGCACCTCAGGGCGCGCCCCAACCAGAGTTCCTTCATGAAGACTTTCACCGCAAAGAACGAGACCGTCCAGCGCGACTGGTACCTCGTCGACGCCAGCGGCAAGACGCTCGGTCGTCTGGCTGCCGAACTGGCCTACCGCCTCCGCGGCAAGCACAAGCCCGTCTACACCCCGCACGTCGATACCGGCGACTACTTCGTCGTGATCAACGCCGAGAAGATCGCGGTCACCGGCAACAAGCTGCTGGACAAGAAGTACCACCGCTTCACCGGCTACGTGGGCAACCTCAAGACCGAGACCCTCGCCCAGGCGCTGGAGCGCCATCCGGAGCGCGTCCTCGAGATCGCCGTGAAGGGCATGCTGCCGAAGAATCCGCTCGGCCGCGCCATGTACAAGAAACTGAAGGTGTACAAGGGTTCCGAACACCCGCACGCCGCCCAGCAGCCGCAAGTCCTGGAACTCTAACCGATGGCTACTCAGCAGAATTACGGCACCGGCCGTCGCAAGTCCTCCGTCGCCCGCGTCTTCCTGCGCAAGGGCACCGGCAACATCACCGTCAACGATCGTCCGCTGGACGAGTTCTTCGGCCGCGAGACCGCGCGCATGATCGTGCGCCAGCCGCTGGAACTGACCAAGACCGTCGACAAGTTCGACGTCGTCGTCACCGCCACCGGCGGCGGCACCACCGGCCAGGCCGGTGCGATCCGCCTGGGCATCGCCCGCGCGCTGGTCGAATACGACGACACCCTGAAGTCCGAGCTGCGCAGGGCCGGCTTCATGACCCGCGACGCCCGCGAGGTCGAGCGCAAGAAGATCGGTCTGCACAAGGCCCGTCGCGCCACCCAGTACTCCAAGCGTTGATCCGGCTTCGTCGCATCGGGACCCGTCGGGTCCCGGTGCCGACTGGCCCGCGGCCCCGATTTCGCGTTACAATCGCGGTCCGCTGCACTACAGCCCCGTCGCCAAGCGGTAAGGCACCTGACTCTGACTCAGGCATTCGGTGGTTCGAATCCATCCGGGGCTGCCAGACAAAACAAGAAACCCGCCGAAAGGCGGGTTTTTTGTTGCCTACGGTTTT
>JBQCJG010000351.1:0-5828 GCA_051952955.1 Lysobacteraceae bacterium
GTCGCCGCCGGTGAGGGGGTAGATCTCGGTCCGGTTGCAGGACGACAGCAGCGCCAGCTCTTCCACGCCCGGCAGCGCCCGCAGCGCGGCGAGGGTGGCCGGCAGGCTGTGTTCGGAGAACGCCACCCGCTCGCGCAGGGACACCGGCGCGGTCTGGTGGTTGAGTCCGAGGGCGACGAGATGGGACATGGGGTGGGGTGGAACGACCTGGTCAGGTCCGTTCAGGCGGTTCGGGTAAGCTGGCGATCCTTCGTATTGTACGGCCCTCCCGTCGATGCCCCCACGTTCCTGCCTGCCACTTTCGTCGCGCCGCCCGCGTCCGGCGTCGCTGCTCCCGGGGTTGGGCCTGGCGTTCGCGCTGGCAGCCGGGGCCGCGTCCGCGAAGCCGCCGGTCCCCGCATCCGATCCGTTGATGCCGGCGATGGCCGGCGAATATGCGCTGCAGGCCGGCAAGCTGGACGAGGCCGCGCACTGGTACCTGCAGGCCGCCCGGGCCGCCGATGGCGATGCGGTGCTGGCCGAGCGCGCCACCCGCATCGCCATCCTCGCGAAGGACGACGCCAGCGCCGCCGCCGCGCTGAAACTCTGGCGCGCCCGGGTCGGCGCGCCGACGTCCGCGATCCGCGCCGCCGAAGCCGGGCTGGCGCTGCGCCGCAAGGACGAGCGCACTGCGTTTCGCCTCCTCGACGGCCTGATGCGCGGCGAGCGCGGGGCGAAGCCCGATCCCGACGGCTGGCGCCACGCGCTGCTGGCGCTGGATGCGGGTTCCGGCGATCCCGAACTCGCCGGCCGGCTGCTCGGCCGCCTGCTCGATGCCGTGCCCGACCGCCTCGATGCGTGGCTGGCGTTCGGCGAGTTCTCGCAGCAGCTCCAGCGCGACGACCTGGCCGCGAAGATCGTCGAGCGGGTGATCGCGCGCTTCCCGGACGAACCGGCGGTGCGCCTGCTGCAGGCCAGCCAGCTGCGCGAGGCCGGCAAGGACGACGAGGCCCGCAAGGTGCTGGACACGCTGCTCGCCGGTCCGCGCGCCACGCCCGAACTGCGCGCCGCCGTCGCCCGCGAATACGGCGCGATGGGCGACAATCCGCGCGCCGCAGCGGTGCTGGCCGAAGGTCCGCAGAGCGACCGCAGCTACACGCTGCGCGCCGCCTACCTCGCGCAGGCCGAGGACAAGGCCGGCATCGCGAAGGTGTACGACGAGCTGCAGCGCAACTCCGCGGCGCCCGATCCCGATCGCCGCCTGCTGCTGGGCCAGATCGCCGAATACATGGAGCAGTACCCGCAGGCGCTGGACTGGTACGCCAGCGTCCCCGGCGGCCCGCAGCGCTGGCAGGCGCGCCTCCGCGGCGCGAGCGTCCTGCACAAGCTCAAGCGTCCGGACGAGGCCTATGCGCGGCTGCGCGAGCTGCAGTCGGACGCCTCCGCCGCCGAGGACACGCAGCGCGACGCCTACCTCGTCGAATCCGAGCTGCGCCAGCAGGACGACGATGCCGCCGGCGAGCTCGACGCCTTCACCCGCGGCCTGGCCGCGTTCCCGGAAGAAGTGCAACTGCTGTACGCCCGCGCGCTGATGTGGGAACGCCGCGACGACATCGCCCGCGCCGAGGCCGACCTGCGCCGCGTGCTGGCGATCGACGCCGACGACGTCAGCGCGCTCAACGCGCTCGGCTACACGCTGGCCGACCGCACCGACCGCTATCGCGAGGCGCTGGAACTGATCTCGCGCGCGCTGGCCGCGCAGCCCGACAACGCGGCGATCATCGACAGCCACGGCTGGGTGCTCTACCGGCTGGGCAAGCCGGAGGAAGCGCTGACCGAACTGCGCCGCGCCTTCACCAAGCAGAAGGACGCCGAGATCGCCGCGCACGTGGCCGAGGTGCTATGGAAGCTGGGCCGCAAGGACGAGGCGATGAAGTATTTCGCCGAAGCGCGCGAGATCGACCCGAAGAGCCGCTCGGTGCCGCGGGGGCTGGAAGCGACCGGCGCGACCTTGCCGCCGGCGCCGGCGAAGCCCGCGGCATGAGCGGACGACACGTGATGTCCCGATGGTTCGCGGGCGCCGGCCTCGTCCTGATGCTGGCCGGCTGCGCGACCACCGCGGACACGGTCCGCACGCCGCCGACGGCGGAAGCCGTCACCGCCGCCGATGCCGCGCGCCGCACGTGGTGGGCCGCGTATCCGGCCTGGGCGTTCACCGGTCGCGCCGCGATCGAGAGCGGCGGCCGCGGCGGCAACGGCCGCATCGAATGGCAGCAGCACGACGCCCGCCGCTACGAGATCGCGTTGAGCGCGCCGATCACCCGCCAGAGCTGGCGGCTCAGCGGCGACCTGCATTCCGAAGCCGGCCGCATCGACGGCCTCGAAGGCGGCCCGCGCGAGGGCGAGGACGCCGAAGCCCTGCTGCGGGACACGACCGGTTGGCAGGTTCCGCTGCAGCAGATCAGCGACTGGGTGCGCGGCATGCCGGCGGATGCCTATCCGCTTGCGGCCGTCGAATACGACACCCAGGGCCGTCCGTCGAAGTTCGAGCAGGCCGGCTGGACCGTGCGTTACACCGGCTGGCGTCCGGGCGCGGCCGGCGGCCCCGACCTGCCGGCGAAGGTCGAAGCCGAGACGGAAGGCGGTCGGGCCCGGGTCCGGCTGCTCATCGAGGACTGGACCTTCGCCGCGCCGTGAGTCCGATGTCCGAAGATCCGTTTCCCCACGCCGACGGCTGGTCGGTCTGGCCGGCCCCCGCCAAGCTGAACCTGTTCCTCCGGATCGTCGGGCGTCGCGACGACGGCTACCACCTGCTGCAGACCGTGTTCCGGCTGCTGGACCACGGCGACACCCTGCGCCTGCGGGTCCGCGGCGATGGCCGGATCGTTCGCCACGGCCCGTCGGTGCCGGGCGTGGCGGCCGACGACGACCTGACGGTACTTGCGGCGAAAACGCTGCAATCGGCGGCCAACGTGCCGTTCGGCGCCGACATCGTCGTCGAAAAATACATTCCGGCCGGTGCCGGCATGGGTGGCGGCTCCAGCGACGCCGCGACCGTGCTGCGCGCGCTGGACCGGCTATGGGGCTGCGGACTGGGCGAAGACGCCCTCGCGGACCTAGGCCTGAAGCTGGGCGCCGATGTGCCGGTCTTCGTCCGCGGGCGCAACGCGTGGGCCGAAGGCTTGGGCGAGCGCCTGACCCCGATCGACCTGCCGCCGGCCTGGTACCTGCTGCTAGCGCCCGGCGTGCACGCCGCGACCGCCGGTCTGTTCCAGGCGCCTGAATTGACGCGCAATGCCGCGCCCGCGACAATGTCGGACTTCGTTTCGGACCCATTCCTGCAAGGGCAGGCGCTCGGCAACGCGTTCGAGCCGGTCCTGCGTCGCCGCGAACCCGCCGTCGAGGCCGCGTTCGCGTTGCTGCGCAGCGTCGGCACGCCGCGTCTGACCGGCTCCGGCAGCGTGTGCTTCGTCGAATTCGCCGACCGCGGATCCGCCGTAAGCGCGCTGGAGGCGCTGCTGCCGCGGCTGTCGCCGGCGCAACGCGCCTGGATCGCCGCCGGCGTGCCGCGCTCGCCCCTGCTGGATGCGCTCGACACGCAAGCAGCGAACGCCCGCTGACACGGGGGCGGCCATGCCGTCATCGGCATGGCGGTGCACGATGCCGGCCGGCGTGTCCGTGAAGACGGGCCGGACGACCGTCGCGAGACCTTCCGGAGGGGCGTCGCCAAGTGGTTAAGGCACCGGGTTTTGATCCCGGCATTCGTAGGTTCGAATCCTTCCGCCCCTGCCATCCCGGTCTTCGGCAGTCCGCTCCAACGCACGTCGTTCCATCGCACTTGTTCCATCGCACTCGTTCCATCGCACTCGTTCCACGTCATTCGTTCGAACCCGTTTTTCCGCAGTCGTTCGTCGTCGGTTGTCAGGTAGTCGGTCGTCCGCGGCAGGAAGCGCGGATGCGAGGCGCGCAGCGCCGAACGCGGGTTTGCCCGCGACGCGAAGCGGATGTCGGGCCGGAAGTCCGATCGCCGCCCCTTCCACCGCCAAGGTCAGAGCGAAGCGGAGCACCCCCATGCAGGACGATCGTCAGTTGTTGATCTTTTCGGGCAATGCCAACCGGCCGCTGGCCGATGCCGTCTGCAGGGAACTCGGGGTGCGCCCGGGCAAGGCCCTGGTCTCGCATTTCTCGGACGGCGAAGTCCAGGTCGAGATCGAGGAGAACGTGCGCCGGCAGGAAGTGTTCGTGGTCCAGCCCACGTGCGCGCCCAGCGGCGAGAACCTGATGGAGCTGCTGGTGATCATCGATGCGCTCAAGCGCGCGTCGGCCGCCAGCGTCACCGCGGTGGTGCCGTACTTCGGCTACGCCCGCCAGGACCGCCGCCCGCGCTCCTCGCGCGTGCCGATCACCGCCAAGGTCGCGGCCAAGATGTTCACCGCCGCCGGCGCCGACGGCGTGCTGACGGTGGACCTGCACGCCGACCAGATCCAGGGCTTCTTCGACATCCCGGTCGACAACGTGTACTCGTCGCCGCTGCTGCTCGCCGACATCTGGCGCGCCTACGGCACCGACAACCTGATCGTGGTGTCGCCGGACGTGGGCGGCGTGGTCCGCGCCCGCGCCATCGCCAAGCGCCTCGACGACGCGGACCTCGCGATCATCGACAAGCGCCGGCCGCGCGCCAACGTCGCCACGGTGATGAACATCATCGGCGACGTGAACGGCAAGACCTGCGTGCTGGTCGACGACATCGTCGATACCTCCGGCACCCTCTGCGCCGCCGCGGCGGCGCTGAAGGCGCAGGGCGCGCAGCGGGTGATCGCCTACTGCACGCACCCCGTGCTGTCGGGTCCGGCGATCGACAACGTGAACAAGTCGCAGCTGGACGAACTGGTGGTCACCGACACCATCCCGCTGTCGGACGCGGCGCGCGCCTGCCCCCGCATCCGCCAGCTCAGCGTCGCCGAGCTGCTCGCCGAGACGATCCGCCGGGTCGCGTTCGGCGAATCGGTCAGTTCGCTCTACGTGGACTGACCTGCCGCATCCCCGGCTCCGGCCGGAACCCGGCTCCCCTGGTCGCGGGGGAGTCGCATCGCCGCCGCGAGGCGGCTTCATCGCAAGCAAGAGAATTGTCCAACATGGCCACTACCCACGAAATCAAGGTCGAACGCCGCACGGACGAAGGGAAGGGTGCGAGCCGCCGCCTTCGCCATGCCGCCAAGATCCCCGCCATCGTCTACGGCGGCGAACTGAAGCCGGTCAGCATCCAGATCGACCACGAAGCCATCTGGCTCGCCAGCCAGCACGAGTGGTTCTACTCGTCGATCCTCGACCTGAGCCTCGGCGGCGACGTGCAGAAGGTGCTGCTGCGCGACATGCAGCGCCATCCGTTCAAGCAGCAGATCATGCACCTGGACTTCCAGCGCGTGAACGAGAACGAAGCGCTGCGCACCGCGGTGCCGCTGCACTTCCTCAATGAAGACAAGTCCCCGGCCGGCAAGTCGGCCGAAGTGGTCGTCACCCACGAGCTGAACGAAGTCGTGATCGAGTGCCTGCCGAAGGACCTGCCGGAGTTCCTGGAAGTCGACCTGTCGACGCTGGCCGTCGGCCAGATCATCCACCTCTCGGACATCAAGCTGCCGGCCGGCATCTCGATCCCGGAACTGAAGCTGGGCAAGGAACACGATCTCGCGGTCGTGATCGCCAAGCACGGCAAGGAAGAGGCCGAGTCCGCCGACGCCCCGGCTGCGGCCGAAGTGCCGGCCGCCAAGGTCACCAAGAAGGACCAGAAGTGTTCGCGGCGTAGCAGCGCTAACCCCCAGCCCCCGGCGGGGGGGGGGCGTGTGGAAAAC
>JBQCJG010000352.1:0-7825 GCA_051952955.1 Lysobacteraceae bacterium
GATGCGCTGTTCGAGCGCGCGCCGGGAGCCGAGGCCGGCCTGGGCCAGCACCTTGTGCAGGCGTTCCTCGAGGCGGGGCCCTTCATCGGGGACCGCGGCGTCGCGTTTGAGCGAAAGGGTGCGGGGGGCGTGTTCTTTCATGTCAGGCTCCAGTGCTGTCGTCATCGGCGACGAGAGCGTCGTGTTGGATGTCGGACGCCGCATCGGCGTCACGGGGTTCATCGGGACGGGATTCGTCGGAATCGACGGTTTCGGAAGACGGGATGTCCTCCGGCGTGGCTTCGAAATCGGAAGTGGCTTCCGGTGCGGCATCGTCGCCGGCCGCGTCTTCGTCGGCCGCGGCCGCCGCATCGTCGGCGACGCCCGCCACGATCGTGCCGGCCAGCATGGCGGCGGTCTTCGGGGCGTCCGGATCCTCGAACGCCAGCTGCGGATCGAGTTCGCCGAAATCCTTCAGTTCGGACAGCGGCGGCAACTGATCGAGGCTCTTGAGGCCGAAATAGTCGAGGAAGGTGCGGGTGGTGCCCAGCAGTTCGGGGCGGCCGGGGACGTCGCGATGGCCGACGGAACGGATCCACTCGCGCTCTTCCAGCGCCTTGATGATGTTGCTGCTGACCGCGACGCCACGGACCTGCTCGATCTCGCCGCGGGTGATCGGCTGGCGGTAGGCGATGATCGCCAGCGTTTCCAGCGTGGCACGGGTGTACTTGGTCTGGCGCTCGGTCCACAGCCGCGCGACCCAGGCATGCACGTCGGCCTGCACCTGGAAGCGGTAGCCGGACGCGGTCTCGACGAGTTCGATGCCGCGGTCTGCGCACTGGGCGCGCAGGTCGTCCAGTGCCTGCTCCAGGCTGCCTTCGGGCGCGGGCTCGTCCAGCGTGAACAGGGCGCGCAGCTGCACCAGCGTGAGCGGTTGCTGGGCCGCGAGCAGCGCGGCTTCGACGATGCGGGTGATGAGGGCTTGATCCATGGGACGGTCGATGTGGGAAGGAGCGGCTCAGGCCGCCGGCGCCGGCGCGTCGCCGGGCGCGGCCGGCTCGACCGCGTCGTCGTCGAATTCGCTGCTCAGCTCGGGGACGGCGACCTCGCCGTCGGTGCCCGTCGCGAGCGACTTGATGTAGATCGGCGCCAGTGGCGCTTCCTGCACGATGTCGAGCAGGTGTTCCTTCGCGAGTTCGAGGATCGACAGGAAGGTCACCACCACGCCGAGCCGGCCTTCGCGCGGCTCGAACAGCGACTCGAACCGATGGAAGCTGCCGTTCGACAGGCGGTCCAGCACGTCGGTCATGCGCTGGCGCACGCTCAGCGCCTCGCGCTTGATCGAGTGCCCGGTGAACAGCTCCGCCCGCTTCAGCACGTCGTGCAGGGCGAGCAGCATCTCCTTGAGTTCCACCGGCGGCGGCAGCTTGACGCTGGCCCGGTCCGGCACGAAGGCGGCCACCGCCGAGGTGTCGCGATCCATGCGCGGCAGGCCATCCAGATCCTCGGCGGCCTGCTTGAAGCGTTCGTATTCCTGCAGCCGGCGGACGAGGTCGGCGCGGGGATCTTCCTCGGTGCCTTCCTCGCTGGGCGGGCGGGGCAGCAGCATCCGCGACTTGATCTCGGCCAGGATGGCGGCCATCACCAGGTATTCGGCGGCCAGTTCGAAGCGCATTTCGCGCATCACGCCGATGTATTCGACGTACTGCTTGGTGATCTCGGCGACCGGGATGTCGAGGATGTCGAGGTTCTGGCGGCGGATCAGGTACAGCAGCAGGTCGAGCGGACCCTCGAACGCATCGAGGATGACTTCCAGCGCGTCCGGCGGGATGTAGAGGTCCTGCGGGATCTGCAGCACCGGCTGCCCGAGCACCATCGCCAGCGCCATCTCGTGCTGCTGCGGCGCCTGCGCGACGGGGTCGGCCGGTGCGGGCGCGGTTTCAGTGCTCATGCGACGGATGGGTCATGGCATTGGCGAGGGGCGGCGGTGCGATGCGGGAGGCGGGCCCAGGTCCGGCGTCCGCGCTGCGCGGGTCGTCGCCATGGGCGTCGTTCGATCCTCCCCTGGATCGCCGGCGACGCGGGTTCGGCAGACTCGTTCGGTGATGTCGGGTTCAACACGCACACCGGCCCATGCGGACGGGGACGGATCGTGCGGAGCGGATCGAAGGCTCCGACCATGCGCCCGGCGGGCCACTGCGTCCGGCAGGGCGATGCGGGGAGGAGGTCGTGGGCCAGGGGCCGGGTGGGGACGGCGGGCTCCTCGGTCGAGGCGCCTGCGGGCCGGCTCGGACCCCTTGCGCCATCGAGGATACGCCGTTGCCGGCCTCGAAACGATGGCCAAGGGTACGGGGTGGCGCGCCCGCTGTCCAGCCGAGCCGCAGCGCGGGTGCGGCGATCGGGCATCGCGCGATCCACTATCCTGTCGTCCCCGCACTTCGGAACCTGCACCATGTGGTACGCCATCCAGGGCCACGACGTGCCCGACTCGCTGTCGTCCCGCCGGCAGGCGAGGCCCGCGCACCTCGCCCGTCTGGAGGCCCTGCGCGATGCCGGCCGCCTGCTGATCGCTGGCCCGCACCCGGCGATCGACGCCGAGGACCCGGGCCCGGCCGGCTTCACCGGCAGTCTGGTCGTTGCCGAATTCGAGACCCTCGATGCCGCCCGCGCCTGGGCCGAGGCCGATCCCTATGTCGAGGCCGGGGTCTATGCCCGCGTCGACGTCCGCCCGTTCCGGCCGGTGCTGCCATGAGCGGCGGGATCGAAGGGCAGCTCCCGCGCGCGCTCCGCGTCGAGGCGATCCGCGACCGCCTGCAGGCCGCGCTGTCGCCGACGCGTCTGGAAGTGATCGACGACAGCCACCGCCACGTCGGTCACGAAGGTGCGCGCGACGGACGAGGGCATTACACCGTCCGCATCGCCAGCGCCGCGTTCGCAGGTATGTCGCCGCTCGCGCGCCATCGCGCGGTGTACGACGCACTCGGCACGCTGATGCAGACCGACATCCATGCGCTGTCGATCCAGGCGACGCCCGCCGACGGCGCGTGAACAGCGCGATGCCGCATGTCGCCGGCATGCGACCGACGCGGCCTCGCAGCCCGGGCGCTTATTCATCTCGTCCATGCTGCGATGCAGCATCGGCGCAGGCCCGGGAAGCGATGAAGATCCAGCCGCGATAATGCAGCAAAATCAATCAATTGCGACGTTTCTCCGCGGTCGCCTGCCGATGCGTTGCAGGCGCTTTGCATCGCTTTTTGGAAACGGTTACATTGCGGCCACGGGGATTCCAGTCAGCATGAGCCGGCGATGGCATCGAATGTGACGATCAGAGACGTGGCGCGGGCGGCCAAGGTATCGGTGGCCACCGTGTCGCGTGCGCTGAACGGCCACGACAACGTCACCGAAGCCGTCCGCGGTCGCGTGCTCGCGGTCGCCAACGAACTCCGCTACAGCCCGCATCATGCCGCGCGCAGCCTCAGCAGCCGGCGCACCCACACCATCGGCGTGGTGCTGCCGGACATCCACGGCGAATTCTTCTCCGAACTGATGCGCGGCATCGACCAGGTGGCGCGCGAGAGCGGTCTGCACCTGCTGGTGTCGAGCTACCACGGCCATCCGGAAGAGCAGGCCGCCGCGCTGCGCGCGATGCGCGGTCGCGTCGACGGCATGCTGGTGATGTCGCCGCACACGGGCGACCTCGAGGCCATCGGCGACCATCTCGCCGCGCTGCCCACGGTGCTAATCAATTCGCAGCCGATCGACTCGGGGCAGATCGCGCTCGGCATCGACAACTACGGCGGTGCGCGGCGGATGGTGGAACACCTGCTGGCCTGCGGCCATCGCCGCATCGCCTTCATCGCCGGCCCGCGGAACAACTTCGATGCGCACGAACGCCTGCGCGGCTATCGCGATGCGCTGGCCGCCGCCGATCCGGCCGCCGAGCCGATCGTGCTGCCCGGCGATTTCAGCGAAGCCGCGGGCCATCGGGCCGGTCAGGAACTGCTCGCCTCGGGAACGCGGCCGGAGGCCGTGTTCGCCGCGAACGACATGATGGCGCTGGGCTGTCTCTTCGCGCTCAACCAGGCCGGCGTGCGCGTGCCGCAGGACATCGCGCTGGCCGGTTTCGACGACATCCCGCTCGCGCGCTACGTGATGCCGTCGCTGACCACGATGCAGGTGAACATCGCCGAGCTGGGCGCGCATGCGATGCGCGTGCTGCTCGACGTGTATGCGGGCGAAGACGTGCGCGCCGCGCTGGCGCCGCTGGTGCCGCAACTGATCGTGCGCGAGTCCAGCGCCGCAGCCGCAGCAGGCGATCCTTCGCCACCGCGATGACGCGCAACACGGGGGGATTTTTTTTGAGTCAGGATGTAAACGTTTACAGTCACGCCGATCGCGATTCGACCCATTTCAGTACACGCATGCCCTCGGGAGGGGCGCAGTCATGAACCCAACACGTCGTCAGACACCCCGTCGGCTCCAGCGCTCGCTGTTGAGCGCGGCGTTGACCAGTTGCCTGCTGATCGGCGCCCCGATGGCATTCGCGCAGTCCACCGGCGCCACGCTGCGCGGCCAGGCCGGCGCAGACGCCAAGGTCACCGCCACCAACACCGCCACCGGCTTCACCCGCACGGTGTCCGCCAGCGGCAGCGGCGGCTATACGCTGCCCGGCCTGCCGCCGGGCACCTACCGCGTCAGCGTCGAATCCGGCGGGCAGACCACCCGCCGCGACATCACCCTGCGCGTCGGCGAGACGGTGACGCTGGATGCTGCGGACACCGCGGACACCGCCGGCAGCGGGAACGAGCTGGACACGGTGAAGGTCGTCGGCACGGCGCTGCAGGAGGCGAAGACGTCCGAAGTCGCGACCTACGTATCGCAGCGGCAGATCGAAGCGCTGCCGCAGGCGTCGCGCAACTTCCTCGCCTTCGCCGACACCGTGCCCGGCATGATCTTCGAGACCGGCCAAGACGGTTCCAGCAAGCTGCGCAGCGGCGCGCAGAGCTCGAACGGCATCAATGTCTTCATCGACGGCGTCGGCCAGAAGAACTACGTGCTGAAGGGCGGCATCAGCGGCCAGGATTCGTCCAGCGGCAACCCGTTTCCGCAGCTGGCGATCGGCGAATACAAGGTCATTTCGTCGAACTACAAGGCCGAGTACGACCAGATCAGCAGCGCCGCGGTCAGCGCGGCGACGCGCTCGGGCACCAACGAATTCAAGGGCCAGTTCTTCTGGGACTACACCTCCGACAAGATGCGTTCGCTGACGCCGAACGAGAACGACAACGACCGTCGCATCCCGTCGAGCGAACAGCAGTACGGCGTCGCCTACGGCGGTCCGATCCTGCAGGCCCGCCTGTTCTTCTTCGTCACCTACGAAGCCAAGGACATCGATCGTCCGCGTGATGTCCGCATCGGCGACAACGCCTTCAATCCTGCGTTGCTGACGCCGGAACTGCGGTCGTACCTCGGCGCCAGTGGTGCGCCGTTCGAGGAGGACACGTATTTCGGCAAGCTGACCTGGCAGCTCAACGACAACCATCTGATCGAGCTTTCGGCCAAGCGTCGTTCGGAGGAAGAGCAGACGGGCATCGGCGACGGTCCGAACACGCGCGACTATGGTTCGAGCAAGAACAACGACAGCACCCGCGTCGACCTGCGCTGGCAGTGGAGCGGCCAGAACTGGCTCAACGACTTCCATCTCACGTCCGAGGACGATGCCTTCAACCCGCGGCCGCTGACGATCGGGCCCGGCTACCAGATCGTCAACACGCGCAGCGGCAACAGCGACGGCAGCACGATCCTGAACATCGGTGGCGGCCAGGACTACCAGGACAAGGGCCAGAAGGGCCACTCGCTGCAGGACGACTTCACGTTCACCGGCATCGACCGGCACACGATGAAGATGGGCGTCAAGTACAAGTCGGTCGAGATCAACGCCTTCGAGCAGCAGCCGTACAACCCGCAGTACCGCGTCGACTATCTCGAGAACGTCGATGCGGGGCGCACCACGCTGGCGAGCTTCGTTCCCTATCGCGTGGAGTTCGGTTCGCAGTTGCCGGGTTCGCCCGATCGCGACATCCGCTCGACCAACAAGCAGTACGGGCTGTACTTCCAGGACGACTGGGACGTCACCGACAGGCTGACCCTCAACCTCGGCCTGCGTTACGACTACGAACGCACGCCCGGCTTCGAGAACTACGTGACCCCGGCCAACCTGGTGACGGCGCTGCGCGGCTGGTCCAACATCCACGGGCCGAACGTCGACTACGACATCAAGGACTACATCAGTTCGGGCAGCAACCGCAGCGCCTTCAAGGGCGCCTGGCAGCCGAGGCTGGGCTTCTCCTACGACCTGTCCGGCGACGAGCGTCACGTGATCTTCGGTGGCGCCGGCCGCGCCTACGACCGCAACCTGTTCGATTACCTCGCGCTGGAGCAGTCGAAGAGCACGTTCCCGCGCTACACGTTCTTCTTCAACACCGCCGATCATCCCTGCACGGTCGGTACCGGCAACTGCCTGGCCTGGAACACCAGTTACTACAACCCGTCCACGCTCAACGCGCTGGTCGCGGCGAACCCGAACCTCGGCGCCGAGGTCAACCTCATCAACAACGACATCAAGACGCCGTATTCCGACCAGTTCAGCATCGGCATGCGCAACGTCTTCACGGTCTGGGGCAACGACTGGAACACGTCGGCGACGCTGGTGCACATCCGCAGCCATGACGGTATCCAGTTCTCGCTGGGCAACCGCTGGCCGGACGGCAGCTTCCGCAACCCGGCGAACCCGGGCGCAACCTGGGGCGGGCAACCCTGGGGCTTCCCGATCCCCGGCTACGGGACGCTGATCCTCGCCGACAACGGCATCGAGACGAAGATCAATTCGCTGCTGCTGTCGGTCGACAAGCCGTACTCGAAGGCCTCGCCTTGGGGCTTCACGCTGGCCTACACCTACAGCGACGCCAAGGAAAACCGCAACAACGCGGCGAACAGCGACGAGCACTACCTGTTCGACTATTCCGGCCAGCAGGGCCAGCCGTTCACGCGTTCGCTGGGCATCCCGAAGCATCGCCTCGTCGGCACCGGCATCTACCTGCTGGGCGGCGTGACCTTGTCCGCGAAGCTGACGCTCGCCAGTCCGACGCCGAAGGAAGCGGTCAACTGCCACGACACGACCAGCTTCGACAACTGCTTCTTCGATCCCTTCACGCCGGGCGACACCATCGGCTTCAAGCAATTCGACCTCGCGGTGCGCAAGGACTGGGACACGGGCGCCGGCATCAAGTTCTACGCCCGCGCTGACATGTTCAATGTCTTCAACTGGCACAACTACATCAACTACGACACGTGGCGCGGTGGTCCCACCGACGCCAACGCCAATTTCGGCAACCGCAGCAATCGCGATACCGTGTGGCCGCCGCGCCAGCTGAAGATCTCGTTCGGCTTCGACTGGTGATGTCGTCCCCGCCCGGCCACCCGGCCGGGCGGGCGCTGGATTTCCGATGGAGCACGCATTGATTCGCAGGGTGTTTCGCCTCATCGCCGGGCTGGGCCTGTGCCTTTCTCTCTCCGTGGCCTCGGGCTGCCGTCACCTCTCCACGACGGCGCCCGTTCCCGACCCGGCGTCTTCTTATTCCGGGGGACGGCCGCTGCCGCCTCTCTTCGACGACATCGAGCGGCGCACGTTCGACTACTTCTGGGAAACGACGCCGGCCGACACCGGGCTCGCGCCGGATCGTCATCCGGCGCGGCCCTTCGCCAGCGTCGCGGCGATCGGCTACGCGCTCACTGCCTATCCCGTGGGCGCGGAGCGCGGCTGGATCACGCGCGCGCAGGCCGCCGA
>JBQCJG010000353.1:0-17742 GCA_051952955.1 Lysobacteraceae bacterium
AGCGGCCGGCAAGCCCGGCCTGGTGATGGTCTGCGCGGTCATGCGCAAGCTCATGAGCATCGTCTTCGGGGTGCTCAAGCACCAGACCCCGTTCGCCACGCAGGGCCTTGCGCGGGGGTGAGCAAGACGGTATCTACCGAAAGCGCAAGGAAAAGCCCGGCGAATGCCGGGCTTTTCGTTTCGGCGAGGGATCGCGGCGCGGCCGCGCGCTCACTTGCGCCGGCGACGCGATGCCGGTGCCGCCACGGGCATCGGCACCGGCATCGCCGCATAGGCGCGCGCCTGCGCGTGCAGCCAGTCGCGGAACGCCGCCAGTCCGGCATGCGACGCCATGCGCGGCGGATACACCAGGTAATGGGCGAAGTCGGCGCGGATCGCCTCCGTCGCCAGCGGGCGCAGCAGCCCGGCGTCGATCAGCGGCCGCGCGCGGGTGATCCGCGCCAGCCCCACGCCCACGCCTTCCACCGCCGCGCGCTGCAGGGTATCGCCGTCGTCGAAGCGGGCGACGTAGCGCGTGGGCCTGGGCAGGCCATGGTGCGCGCACCAGCGGTCCCAGTGCCCGCGCGGATCGCCCAGCAGCGGCCACTGCAGCAACGCCCCGGCGTCGGGCGCGGCGTCCGTCGGCGCCCGTCCCAGGCGGGCGAGCAGCACCGGGCTGGCGACCGGCACCAGCCATTCGTCGAACAGGTGCTCGGCGACGACGCCCGACCAGTGGCCGCTGCCGCTGCGCAGCGCGGCGTCGACCTCGCGATCGCGCTCGAAGTCGACGAGGTCCGAGGTCGAACGCAGGTTGAACTCGATCCGCGGATGCCGGGTGAGGAAATCGCTCAGGCGGGGCACCAGCCAGGCCGACGCCATCGACGGGATCGCGCTGACGGTCAGCACGTCGTCGCGCGGCGCGGCGAATGGGCGCAGCGCCTGTTCGATGGCCTCCAGGTGCGGGCCGATGCGATCCCGCAGGCGCTGCCCGCCGTCGGTGAGCGCGATGCCGCGCGATCCGCGCACGAACAGCGGATAGCCCAGTCGCGCTTCCAGCGCGCGGATCTGGTGGCTGAGCGCGCTCACGGTGAGATGCATCGCCGCCGCCGCACGTGTGAGGTTGCCACTGCGCGCGGCGGCGGCGAAGCCCTGCAGGGCGTGCAGCGGGGGACGGGACATGGCGGCCTCCGTTGAATCCGGTTCAAGTCTGCTGCGAAAAACGCGCGATTTTCGCGCGTCCATCCTGCGGCTAACTTGTGCGGCATTCAACCCGCACCCCGACCGGACGCCCGAGGAGGCCACCGTGGACATGTTCAAGAACCTGCTGTTCCTGCACGGCCATCTGCTGCATGACGGCGACGACGCGCCCGCCGCGCCGTCGCCCGCGAACACGGCGGCCCCGTGCGCCGCTGCCTGCCCCGAGGCCGCGGCGACGACGCCGTGACGGCACCGCTCAGGACGGCATCGTGAAGACGGCACCCTGGAGACGGGTGCCGTTCGCGCCCGCATCGACGGTCGCCGCGATCACCCCGGCAGCAGCGGACCGCCCAGCCAGAGCCAGCGCGACAGCCACGCAGTCGCGAAGGCGATCATCAGCGTCAGCGGGATGCCGACCCGCAGGAAGTCGCCGAAGGTGTAGCCGCCGGGATTGAGGATCAGCAGGTTGCCGTGGTGGCCGATCGGGGTGAGGAACGACGCCACCGCACCCATCGCCGTGCACACCACGAACGGCGTCGGCGGCAGCCCCAGCCCGTGCGCCAGCGCCACCGCGATCGGCGCCAGCAGCACCGTGGTCGCGGCATCGGACAGGATCTGCGTGAGCAGCCCCGCCGCCGCGAACATCACCAGCAGCAGCGCCAGCGGCGGCCACTGCGCCGCGTGTCCACCAGCACCGAGGCGAACAGCGCCGCGGTGCCGGTGCGCTCCATCGCGATGCCCAGCGGGATCACGCCGGCGATCATCACGTAGATGCGCACGTCGATCTCGCGGTACGCCTGCTCCACGCCGACGCAGCGCGTGAGCACCATCGCCACCGCGCCGGCGAGGAACGCGATCTGCGGCTGCAGCAGCTCCGTGGCCGAGGCGGCGATCGCCGCGACCATGATCAGCAGCGCCAGCGGCGCGCGGCGGCGGCTCTTCTGCCGGCCCTCGAACGGCATCAGCATCAGGAAGCCGTGGTGCGCGGCCAGCGGTTCCAGCGCCTGCGGCCGGCCCCACAGCACCAGCAGGTCGCCTTCCTGCAGCGGCGTGTCCGACAGCACGCCGTGCAGCCAGCCTTCCTTGCGCCACAGGCCGACCACGGCCACGCCCAGGGTGCGCATGAAGTCGATGCTGGCCACGCTGCGGCCGATGAATTCCGAGCGCGGCGCGACGATCGCCTGCACCAGCTGTTCGTCGCGCACCGGCGCGGCCGCGTCGTCCTGCTCGCCGCGCTCGCCGTACTTCGCCACGGCGTGCAGCGCGAGGCCAGGCTCCTGCGCGACCGACGCGATCTCGTCCGGCGAGGCGCGCACCAGCAGCACGTCGCCGGCCTCCAGCGGCACGTCGCCCGGCGGGCGATGCCAGTGCGAGCCCGGCCGCGCCAGCTCCACCACGTGCAGGCGGTTGCCGAACGCCTTCTCGAACGCGGCGAGGGCCTTTCCGGCCCACGGCGACTCCGCTTCCACCACCAGCTCGGTGTAGTAGTGGTCGAGCCGGAAGTAGTCCGGCTGGCCGCCCTCGCCGCTGCGCTTGGGCACCAGCCAGCGCATCACCAGCATGTAGGCGGTGCCGAGCAGCACCAGCGTCGCGCCGATCGGCGTGATCGCGAAGATGTCGAGCGCGGGCTGGCCGTCGCGCTTGAGCAGGTCGTTGGCAAGCAGGAAGGCGGGCGCGCTGATCAGCGTCAGCGTGGGGCCCAGCGAGGCCGCCAGCGACATCGGCATCAGCACGCGCGAGGCCGCGAGCTTCTGTTCGCGCGCCAGCCGCATCAGGATCGGCAGCATCATCGCGGTGATCATCACGTGGTGCGTGAACGCCGCGAGCGCCGCGGTGGCCGGCATCACGACCGCGTTGGTGCGCCATTCGCTGCTGCCGGCCGCGCGCGCGATGCCGGCGCCGATGCGGTCGGTGATGCCGGTGGCCGACAGGCCCGCGGACAGCACGAACACGGTCGCGACGATGATCGCCGGCTCGCTGGAGAAGCCGGACAGCGCCTGCTTCGCATCGAGGATGCCGGTCAGCGACAGCGCCAGCAGGGTCAGCATCGCGACGAGGTCGACGCGCAGCTTCTCGCTGACGAACAGCGCGAGCGACGCGACGAGGATCACGAGGAAGAGGAGTTGTTGCGTTTCCATCGCGACAGTGTGGGCGTTCCGGCGTCCTGTCTCAACGCGGCGCCGCGTCGCGGTCGGCACCGGTGTGCGCGCCGCCGCATCGTGCGGCCCGGCCATGCAAAAAGCCCGGGTTTCCCCGGGCTTTCCTGCGTGCCGCGAACCGCGACGGGATCAGAGGTGCCTGATGATCTCGTCCGCGAACTCGCTGCACTTCACCTCGGTCGCGCCGTCCATCAGGCGGGCGAAGTCGTAGGTGACGCGCTTGCTGGCGATCGCGCCGTCCATCGCCTTGATGATGGCGTCGGCCGCTTCGGTCCAGCCCATGTAGCGCAGCATCATCTCGCCCGACAGGATCACCGAACCCGGGTTCACCTTGTCGAGGTCGGCGTACTTCGGCGCGGTGCCGTGGGTCGCCTCGAACACGCCGTGACCGGTCACGGTGTTGATGTTGGCGCCCGGGGCGATGCCGATGCCGCCGACCTGCGCGGCCAGCGCGTCGGACAGGTAGTCGCCGTTGAGGTTCAGCGTGGCGCACACGTCGTATTCCTTCGGCCGCAGCAGGATCTGCTGCAGGAAGGCGTCGGCGATGGCGTCCTTGATCACGAGGCCCGCGCCCGGCTTGCCTTCCGGGATCACGTGCCACGGGCCGCCGTCGAGTTCGACCGCACCGAAGAAGTCGCGGGCCACCTTGTAGCCGAAGTCGCGGAACGCGCCTTCGGTGTACTTCATGATGTTGCCCTTGTGGACCAGCGTCACCGACTTGCGCTTGTTCTCGATCGCGTAGGCGATGGCGCTGTGCACCAGGCGCTCGGTGCCGAGGTAGGACACCGGCTTGATGCCGATGCCGACCTGCACCGGCAGGTCGCGGCCCGGCGCGCCGATGCCTTCCAGCGCCTTGTTCCAGTCGTCGGTCTTGGCCTTGGTGCCGAAGCGGATCTTGTCGAAGCCCTTCGGGAATTCCTTCTGCAGGAATTCCAGCACCTTGTGCGCGTCGGCCGAACCCGGCTCGAACTCGATGCCGGCGTAGATGTCCTCGGTGTTCTCGCGGAAGATCACCATGTCGACGTCGCCGGGCTTCTTCACCGGCGAGGGCACGCCCTCGAACCAGCGCACCGGGCGCAGGCAGACGAACAGGTCCAGCATCTGGCGCAGCGCGACGTTGAGCGAGCGGATGCCGCCGCCGACCGGCGTGGTCAGCGGGCCCTTGATGCTGACCAGGTAGTCGCGGCAGGCGTCGACGGTGGCGTCGGGCAGCCAGCTGCCGGTGGCGTTGAACGCCTTTTCGCCGGCGAGGACTTCCATCCACTCCAGCTTGCGCTGGCCGCCGTAGGCCTTGGCCACGGCGGCGTCGAGCACGCGGACGCTGGCGCGCCAGATGTCCGGGCCGGTGCCGTCGCCTTCGATGAAGGGGATGATCGGGCGGTCCGGGACATTCAGCCCGGCCGCGGATTTGGTGATCCGGGCGCCCCCTTCGGGCACCACGGGGGTGAAATCGGCCATGTAACGGTCTCCTTGGTGGCCGACGGCGCGCCGGCCAGACGCCCATTGTCGCGGGTCGGGGGAAGTGGGGGAAGCCCGACGATCGGCGGGACCTGCGGCGCCGCCGTCGACTGACTTCCGGCACGGGAGCATGCGGTGCCCGCGGCGCAGGATCGAAGCCTCGTCCCCTGCCGCACGGAGCGCGCCATGCCGATCCATCGTCGCGATGTCCTCCGCCTCGGCGCGCTCGGCGCCGCCGCGGTCGCCGGTCCCGCCTTGTCGACCACTTCTAGTCGCGCGGCAGCGAACGCCACGGCCTCCAACGCCGCGACGACGACCGACACGACGGTCGCCCGTGCCGACAGGCCGCTCGATCTGCTGATCCTCGGCGGCACCGGCCTGATGGGTCCGCACCAGGTGCGCTACGCGCTGGCGCGTGGGCATCGGGTGACGATCTTCAACCGCGGCCGCAAGCAGCCGGAGTGGCCGGGGCATGTCGAACAGCTGCTGGGCGATCGCGACACCAACGACTACGCCTCGCTGAAGGCCGAGGTCGCGAAAGGCCGCCGCTGGGACGCCTGCATCGACAACCCCAGCAGCGTGCCGGCGTGGATCCGCGACGCGGCCGCGGTGCTGAAGGGCCACGTCGGCGGCTACACGATGGTGTCCAGCGTCTCGGCCTACGCCGACAGCGCGACGCCCGGCCAGGACGAGAGCGCGCCGCTGGCGACCTTCGACGGCGATCCGCTGCAGGAAACCGCGCCCGGCCTGCGCGCCGACCTGAGCAAGTATCCCGGCCTCAAGGCCGCGACCGAAGCGGAGACGCGCAAGCATTTCGGCGACCTCACCACGATCCTGCGGCCCGGGCTGATCGTCGGCCCCGGCGACGAGACCGACCGCTTCACCTACTGGCCGCTGCGCATGCGCCGCGGCGGCGACGTGCTGTGCCCCGGCGACGGCCGCGACCCGGTGACGTTCGCCGACGCGCGCGACCTCGGCGAATGGATGGTGCGGCTCGCGGAAACGCGCACGCACGGCGTCTTCAATGCCTTCGGTCCGGACTATCCGCTCGACACCGCCGCGCTGCTGTACGGCATCCGCGCCTCGACCCGCGCCGGCGCGACCTGCACGTTCGTGCCCGCGGACTTCCTCGAAGCGCACGGCGTCTCGGGCTGGACCGACCTGCCGGTGTGGCTGCCCGGCACCGGCGACACCGCCGGCTTCCATCGCCGCAGCAACGCCCGCGCCATCGCCGCCGGCCTGACCTTCCGCAGTCTCGCCGACACCACCACCGCGACCCTGGCGTGGTTCGACGCACAGCCCGAGTCGCGCCGCGACGCGCCGCTCAAGGCGGGGCTGACGCCGGAGCGGGAGCAGGCATTGCTGGCGGCGTGGAAAGCCCGGTCGGCGAAGGCCTGACGCGAGGAAACTGCAGGACGCTTCCGCACATTGATTCCGATCAGGAAACGGTGATTCAACGATCCGCCGCCTTGTCCGCATGGCCGCCGTTGCCATACTGCGAGCGCGGCCGGCGATGCCCGGCGCACCCGCACATGCGTTCCGTCCACATCCGTTCCGTCCACCACCGCCGGCGCACGCCGGACACCACGAGGTTTCCGATGATCATCCTGCGCCGGGGCGACGAGCGCGGTCACGCCCACCATGGCTGGCTGGATTCGTGGCACAGCTTCTCGTTCGCCGACTACGTCGACCCGAAGCACGTCCACTGGGGCCCGCTGCGGGTGATCAACGAGGATCGCATCCAGGCCGGCACCGGCTTCGGCACGCACGGCCATCGCGACATGGAAATCATCAGCTACGTGCTCGAGGGTGCGCTGGGGCACAAGGATTCCATGGGCACATCGTCCAGCATCCATCCCGGCGAGGTGCAGCGCATGAGCGCCGGCACGGGCATCACCCACTCCGAGTTCAACCACAGCCGGGACGCCACCACCCATTTCCTGCAGATCTGGATCCTGCCTTCGCGCGGCGGGTTCGCGCCGTCCTACGAGCAGAAGCGGTATCCCGACGCCGAGAAGCGCGGGCGGCTGCGCCTGGTGGTCAGCCCGGACGGTGCGGACGGTTCGGTCACCCTGCATCAGGATGTCCGCCTGTATGCCGGGCTGTTCGACGGCGCGGAAACGGCGGCGCACGCGCTCGCGCCCGGGCGGCTGGGGTACGTGCACGTCGCGCGCGGCACGGTGACCGTGAACGGCCATGCGCTGCAGGCCGGCGATGCGCTGATGTTCGAAGACGAGCCGACGGTGACCCTCGCGGCCGGCGACCAGGCCGAAGTGCTGGTGTTCGACCTGCCGGACGTGCGCCTCGCCGCCTGATCGCGATGCCACTGCGGCGGCGCATCGGCGCGATCGGCGATGCGGTACGCCGCCGCGCATCCGCTGCGGCTCAGGGAAACAGCCAGCCGCCCAGCAGGTAGCCCAGCGTCATCGTCACCACCAGCAGCGCGCCCTGCAGTTTCGGCGGGGCCGGCGACGGGATGTCGAGCAGGCGGCAGCCCGCACCGATCAGGAAGGCGGCCGCGAGGCCGACCAGCGCCAGGGTCATCGCCGTGCCTCCGGGTTCGCCGTGGTGTCGCGTGCGAGGTAGCGCCGGGCGAGCCAGCGGTCGGTGAGCTGGTAGCCCGACGTCATCGCGACGACCAGCAGCGCGCCGATCAGCAGCGGCGGCGCGGGCGACGGAATGCCGAAGACCCGGCATCCCATCCCGATCAGCGCCGCCAGGACGATCCCGATCGGGAATCTGGGGTTCATGCGCGCGTCTCCTGGGTGAGGCGGAAGGCAGGCAGCATCCCCAGCGCGACGATGACCGGCGGCAGCACGAACGCCTTGAGGCCGATCGCGAGGTACGCCAACGCGGCGAGCCCACAGCCTGCCGCGAAGATCGCGACCGCGCGGCCCAGCGTGGCGCTGCGCGCGCGCAGGGCCGCGCGCGCGTCGGGCGCGAGGCCGCCGCGCCACAGATCGGCGAGGTCGATCATCATCTGCGTGGCGCTGCCGGTCATCAGCGTGGGGGGCGGCGCCTTCGGGAAGTGCACGCGGTGCAGCACGTTCTGGATCGCCATCGCCACCACCAGCGTCATGCCGGTGGCGATCTCGCCGGCGCTGTCGACGGCGAACGGGCCCGCGACCCAGGCGATGGCGGCGGCCATGGTCAGCATCGCCACGCTCGCGAGCAGCAGCGCCCGCACCGCATCCCCGCCGGACGCCGCGAGCCGCTGGCTCGTCGCGCGCGCCAGCAGCGCCACCAGGCAGAACACCGGCAGCACCAGCAGCTTGCCGACGATGCCCGCCGTGCCGTTCACCAGGCTCGCGCCGATGGTCACGAAATTGCCGGTGACGTGGGCCGTGAACAGGCCATGCAGGGCGATGAAGCCGGCGGCGTCGACGTAGCCGCCGTTGAAGGTCAGGAGGTCGGGAAGGCCGATGCGTTTCATGCCGCGACCTCAGAACGCGAAGCACGCGCAGCCGAGCGCGCCCCAGAATCCCTGGAATCCGCTCACGGGCACGTCGTGGTGCGCCGCATGCGCATGGCCATGGACCTTGCAGGCCGCACCGTCGCCGTGCGTGTGCCGATGCGCCGCCGCGAACGCTGCGGACGCCTGCGCCAGCGAAGCCGTCTGGTAGCCGCCGAAATGGCGGACCGGCGACCAGTCGGGCATCGGCGGGGGCAGCTGCGGCGCCAGCGGCCCGAACTCGCCCTCGCCGTGCACCACCTTGCCGCCGACCACCGTCAGCACGCTGGTGATGTCCTGGATCGCCTCGTCGTCGACGGCGAAGAAGTCCGCCGACAGCACGGCGAAGTCGGCGAACCGCCCCGCCTTCAGCACGCCCTTGCGGTCTTCCTCGTGCGAGAACCACGCGCTGCCGTGGGTCCACTGGCGCAGCGCCTGCTCGCGTTCGAGCCGGTTGCCTTCGCCGTAGAGGCGGGTGCCGCCGATGGTCCTGCCGGTGGTCAACCAGTACAGCGCGACCCACGGGTTGTAGCTCGCCACGCGGGTCGCGTCGGTGCCCATGCCGACCGGGACGCCGGCTTCGAGCATGCGCCTGACCGGCGGCGTGCGCTCGGCGGCCTGCGCGCCGTAGCGCTCGACGAAGAATTCGCCCTGGTACGCCATGCGGTGCTGCACGGCGATGCCGCCGCCGAGCGCCGCGATGCGGTCGATGTTGCGATCGCTCACGGTCTCGGCGTGGTCGACGATCCAGTGCAGCCCGTCGAACGGCACGTCGCGGTCCACCTTCTCGTACACGTCGAGCACGCGGCCAATGCTCTCGTCGTAGGTCGCATGGATGCGGAACGGCCAGCGCTGCTGCACCAGCAGCCGCACCACGTCCTCGAGTTCGCCTTCCATGCCGTGCGGCAGTTCCGGGCGCGGCTCGCGGAAGTCCTCGAAGTCGGCCGCGGAGAACACCAGCATTTCGCCGGCGCCGTTGTGGCGCAGCATGTCGTCGCCGGTGCGCGGCGCCAGCATCTTGGTCCAGCGCTCGAAGTCGGCGAGTTCGCCGCCCTTCTTCTGCGTGAACAGGTTGTAGGCGATGCGCACCGTGAGTTCGTCCTGCCGGTGCAGCGCCTGGATGATCTCGTAGTCGTCCGGATAGTTCTGGAACCCGCCGCCGGCGTCGATCACCGAGGTGACGCCGAGGCGGTTCAATTCGCGCATGAACTGCCGGGTCGAATTGACCTGGTACTCGCGCGGCAGCTTCGGTCCCGCGGCGAGCGTGGCGTACAGGATCAGCGCATTCGGCTTCGCCAGCAGCAGGCCGGTCGGGTTGCCCCGTGCATCGCGCCGGATCTCGCCGCCGGGCGGCGCCACCGTGTCCTTGTCGTAGCCCACCGCGCGCAGCGCCGCGCCGTTGAGCAGCGCGCGGTCGTACAGGTGCAGGATGAACACCGGCGTGTCCGGCGCGATCGCGTTGATCTCCTCCAGCGTCGGCAGGCGCTTTTCCGCGAACTGGTGTTCGCTGAAGCCGCCGACCACGCGCACCCACTGCGGCGCCGGCGTGCGCGCGACCTGCGCCCGCAGCATCGCCATCGCGTCGGCGAGGGTCTTCACCCCGTCCCAGCGCAGTTCGAGGTTGTAGTTCAGGCCGCCGCGGATCAGATGGGTGTGGCTGTCGTTGAGCCCCGGGATCAGCCGGCGGCCACCGGCGTCGATCACGCGCGTGGCGTCTCCGCGCTTCGCCATCACCGTCGCGTCGTCGCCGACCGCGGCGATCACGCCGTCGGCGATCGCGATCGCGGTGGCGGACGGCAGCGCCGGATCGAGCGTCGTCACCTTCGCGTTGCGGATGATCAGGTCTGCCATGGCGGGTTCCTCTGCGAAGGTGAAGCCGTGCATCGACGCACCGGCGAAGGCGGCGCCGGTCGCCAGCGCGCCGACGAAGCGCCGGCGCGAGGCGTCGTCCGGCAGGGTACTCACGCGACGCCGCCCGCGCGACGCCGCGCGTCGAACGCATGGGCGCCCGGGCCGAGCAGCGCGATCGCGGCCATCGCCAGCGTCCACATCAGCGGATATTCGATGCCGCCGTGCATCCAGAACCAGCCGTGCGCAAGATTGAGCGCGACCGTGGCGGCGAGGAAGCCGGCGGCGAGCAGCGCGGAGGCGCGCGCGAACAGGCCGATCGCCACGCACAGGCCGGCGAGCGTCTGAACGGCGGCGAGCAGCAGCGGCAGCGGCGCCGCCGACGGCAGGCCGAAGCCCTGCAGCTCGGCGGCGAAGCCGTCGAGGCCCGGTCCGCCGAACCATCCGAACAATTTGCCGAGGCCGTGCGGCAGCAGGAAGCCGCCGACGACCAGCCGCAGCAGCAGCAGACCCAGGTCGTGCGCGCCGGTGCGCGCGCGGTGCGTGTCGTTCATTCCGGTGCCCCGTTGCAGCGAAGCGCGGCGCGCCGAGGGGCGGCGCCGCGCGGAGGACGGTGCGTCAGTGGCCTTCGCCGCCGCCGAACATGTGCTTCGCGTAGATCAGGCCGAGGCCGTAGCCGCCGCCGTTGGCCTGGGCGATGCCGGTCGTCACGCCGTACGTGTCGCCGCGCGCCCAGTCGCGCTGGAGTTCGAGCAGGTACTGCAGGCTGGTCATCGGCCGCGCGCCGGCCTGGATCATGCGCTGCATGGCGTACTCGTGCGCTTCGTCGCTGACGTCGCCGCACGCATCGGCGATCACGTAGACCTCGAAGCCCTGGTCCAGCGCCGACAGCACCGGGCCGACGATGCACACGCTCGTCCACAGGCCCGCGAACACGAGGCGCGATCGGCCGATGCGGTTCACTTCGTCGGTGATGCGGCCGTCCTCCCAGGTGTTCATGGTGGTGCGGTCGATCGTGGCCTGGTGCGGGAACGCCTCGGTGATCTCGCCGAAGATCGGGCCGGAAAACGTCTTTTCCGCGACCGTCGTCAGGATCGTGGGCACGCCGAATCCCGCGGCGCTCCGGGCGACGAGGGCGGTGTTGTTGCGCAACAGCACGGGATCGATCGATTTGGTCGCGAAGGCCATCTGCGACTGGTGGTCGATCAGGATCACGGCGTGGTCGTTCGGGGCCAGCAAAGTCTTGCCGGCGACGGGGCTCGCGTTCGTCATGGGGCGTCTCCTCTTGCCGCGTGCCGGTGCGGCACGCGTCTCGGGCGGCAAGCTATCGCGCGGTCGAGGCGGGACAAAGCCGGAGCGAGGAATTTGATTGTTCCCGCGCGGGGGACAATGGCGGGGAAGTCGATCGCACCCGGATCGGGGACGAGCGTGCCGCCGTCGCGGCAGTCGTGGCGCCTAGCGCGCGTGGCCCAGGCGTTCGACCAGGAAGTCGATGAACATGCGCGTCTTCAGCGGCACGCGGCGCGCGGAGGCGAACAGCGCGTTGACCATGATGGCCGGCGCCTGCCAGTCCGGCAGTACCTGCACGAGCCGGCCTTCGCGGAGGGCGGCGTCGACGATGAAGTTCGGCAGCAACGCGATGCCGACGCCGGCCTCCGCGACGCAGGCCAGCAGGTCGCCGTTGTTGGAGCACAGCGGCCCCGAGGTGTTCACCCGCTCCGATACGCCGTCGCGGCCGAGCGCGAGCGTCATGCCGCCCTGCAGGTAGCCGTATTCGAGGAAGGCGTGTCGTTCCAGGTCGCCGGGTCGCTGCGGCGTGCCCGCGCGTTCGAGGTAGGCCGGCGCCGCGACCAGCACGCGCGGCGCCGGCATGATCGGGCGCACCGCGAGCGAGGAATCGGGCAGGTCGGCGACGCGCACGGTGACGTCGTAACCGCCCTGGATCGGGTCCAGCAGCTGGTCGTTCAGCATTATCTGGAGGTCGAGTTCGGGATGCCGTGCATGGAACTCCGGCAGCAGCGGCGCCAGCACGCGCAAGCCGAACGACATCGGCGCGTTGATCCGCAGCGGGCCCTTGAGCGTGCCGGTCCCGGCGCGGGCGCGCTGTTCCGCGTCCTCGAGCGCCGCGAGGATCTCGCGCGCCGATTCGTAGTACTCGGCCCCCGCCGCGGTGAGGTGCAAGCTGCGGGTCGTGCGCATCAGCAGTTGCACGCCGAGCGCGTCCTCCAGCGCCTGGATCTGCTTGCTGATCTTGGAGCGCGGCGCGTCCAGCGCCCGTGCGGCCGCGGCGAAACTGTTGAAGCGCACGGTCTCGACGAACGCGCGCATGCTTTCGATCCGGTCCATCACTTCCCCTTCGACGGGTGGCGCCGGGGGCGATTGTAAGGCGTGGTCCCGGCGAAGGCGGTCGACCCGGGTGCGGAGGGCGGCATCGGCGAAGCGCGACGCCGGTCGGGCCTGCGGGGCGTGCGCCCGCGACTGCCGGGGCATCCGGTGTTCGAGCCGACGCTGCAGGGTGGCGGTGAGCGCAGCGAACCCCGCCAATGCGCGGTCGGACTCGGCAATGACTCTCGCTCGAAGATACGACGGCTGAAACACGCTGATGGTGGGGTTCGCTTTGCTCACCCACCCTACGCGCTGGAAACACAACCGTGAATCCGCTACAAGTTCCGATCTCAAGTCAGACGGAAGCGGTCGATGGTCTGGGACAAGATCAGGCGCATTTTCGGAGGCAAGGGCGAGCCCTCCCCTCCGACCCCGGCACGGACACCACCCCCGTCGCAGGACATGCCTGCAGCGTCCGAGCAGGAAGTGCCTGCCTTGAAGTGGATCGAGGCGACTGACAATCCCTGGGGCGTCCGCGTGCTTGACGTGCGGCCGGTGACCTTGACCATGCTGTCCACGAGCACGGACCCGCAGTGCGCGACGAATGCGGTGTCGTTCGGGAATGACGATGGCACTGGTTTCATTGGACAGGCGCCCGTTTCGGAACGCATCGTGGAAGCATCGCTGCGTTTTCCCGTCGATCACGTGTTGTTCGACGGCGTGTTGTTCGTGCCGCGCATGATGGAGCACAAGTGGGCCCTGTTCTTCCGCCAAGGGGAAATCATCGCGGTACGCAGTTGGTCGCGCACGGTGGCGCTGGTCGCGCGTGTCGAAGCGCGCGATGGTCATGTGGAGATCACCCGGATCCGCGGCGCGATGTGTGCGATCGACGAGACACCCGATTTCACCGTCAGGGCCCTTGACTACCTGCTGCGCAGCCATGCGCTCCATGACCTCTATCCAGCGCCGCTGCCTCCCGGCATCGAAGCGGATGCGACGGCCGCGGCCATGTGGTGCATGTCGGCGTTCGGCAATCAGGCGCAGCTCGCGACGCCACACGCCTTTCCCCGGCGCGATCCTGATCGCGTCCTGCGCACGCACTCCCTGCTGCACATCGCTGTCGCGCGCGGGCAGGCTGCCGCCATCGACCAGTGCCTGCAATCAGGGATTGCGATCGACGCGCTGGCTGCCGACGGCCTGGCGCCACTGCACTGGGCGATCGCCGCGCGGGATGGCGCGATCATGCGCTTGCTGCTCGACCGCGGCGCATCCGTCGACGTGCGCTCGGACGAAGGCGCGACGCCACTGATGAACGCCGTGCAGGCCGCCAGCATGGAAGGGACCACCCTGCTTCTCGACCGGGGCGCCGATGCGAACGCATGCGACCATCGTGGTTTCACGGCGCTGCATCGAGCAGCAGAAATGGGGCTCACCGACATCGTGAAGTTGCTGCTGGAGCGTGGTGCCGCCATCGATGTCGAAGCTGAAGGACACACGCCTCGATCGCTGGCGGAAGGCCGAGGCCGCGATGACATTCTCGCAATGCTCCTATCACCCCCGTATTCGTAAGCCCTTCGGATGGCCGCTCTTGACCGCGCAAGCAGGCTCTCGATTCCGCGTCCTGTCCGCGGCGTCCGATTCGGTCCTCAATGCCATCGATCAAACAGGACCGTAGGCTGGGTCATCGACCCAGCATCGTCACGGCGTTGATGCCGGGTACAGAGCACCCGGCCTACGAAACGCCGCAAGACGCATCCGCGCAGGGCATACGCGCCCCAGCGCGTTCAGGACCTCACGCGCCGTGGCACTTCTTGTACTTCTTCCCGCTGCCGCACGGGCACGGGTCGTTGCGTTCCGGCGTGGCCTCGCGGCGGATCGGGGTGCGCGGGGTGAGGGCGTCGATGCGGTGGTGGTGCAGGTCGGCGAGCATGTCGGGCAGTTCCATCACGATGCCGAGGCGCTCGCGGTATTCGAGCGGCGTCGGTTCCGCGGTCGGGTCCTCGCCCAGCACTTCGCCGCTGGCGAGGCGGTCGAGCATGCCGAAGATCTCGTCGATCCAGTCGTGTTCGTCCAGCCACGCTTCCCACGCGGCCTCGCGCAGTTCCACCGCGCGGAAGAAGCCGTAGGCCCAGTCGCGGCCGACGTCGAGGTCGTCGTCCTCGTGTTCGGACGGGTCTTCGGGCAACCACAGCAGCGGCGCGAGCGCGTCGGGCAGGTCGTCGGCGCCGTGGCGCACGCGTTGCACCACCATCGCCTGGTGCGACGCGAGCAGGCCGGCGACATCGGCGGCTTCGGCGGCGTCGTCCCAGCGCGGCGGCTTGCCGCCCCAGACGACCGGCTGCCATTCGTCCGCGGGCACGTCCTCGGGGCCGACGGCGAGCGCGGACAGGAAGCCGTCCAGCGCTTCGAGGTTGAAGCCCTTGAACGGCACGGCGCGGGTGTCGAGCAGTTCCGACAGGCGCTCGAGGCGGGCGTCGTCGAGGAATTCGGGCGTGGACATGGCGGCGCCTGCGGTTTTCGTGGGCCGCATAGGGTAATCGACCGCGTCGCGACATGCCCGGACCCGGATGCCGGAAACGACGCAGGGCGCGGCCGGAGCCGCGCCCTGCGCGTAGGTTGCGATACCGCGGGCGTCACTTGGCGACAGTGAATTCCTTCGTCTGCACGACGTTGCCGTCGAGCATGACGTCGACCTTGTACTTGCCGACCGGGAAGCCGTCCGGCTTGCTGATGTGGAACTCGGTGGCGCCGGCGCCGGTGAAGCCGATGTCCTTGCTTTCCTCGTTCACGGTCATCGGCTCGGCCTTGCCGTTGTTCATGGCGTCGAAGGTCCACTTCACGCCCAGCTTGCCCGGGACCGTGGCGGCCGGGTCGCTGGTGGTGGTACCGACGACGGCGTAGATCGTGTCCTTCGGCTTGAAGGTGGTGCCCGACGCGGTGAGCTTGAGGTCGGGACCGACGGCGGTGCCCAGGTCGACCGACACCACCGACGCGGTGGCGGCGCGCGCCGCCGGCGGCGGCGCGGGGGTCGCTGCAGGCGCGGCGGCGGGTTCGGGCGGCGGCGGCGGCGCTTCTTCCTTCTTCTTGCAGCCGACGATGGCGCCGCTGGCGACCGCGGCGACGAGCAGGGCGCGGTGGAACGACGTCTTGGTGGGGTGGGTCATGGCAGTGTCCTCGTAACGGGCGAAGGAATTCCTGGAAGATCGGCGCCCGGCTCAGCCGAGCGTCGGATCGTCGAGATCGCCGTCGCCGTCGATGTCGATCGCCGGCAGCTTGATCGTCTGGCCGGGGAAGATGCGGTCCGGATCCTCGATCGTGTCGCGGTTGGCCTCGTAGATCTGGTGCCAGTACTTCGGCTTGCCGTAGAAGCGCTTGGCGATGGCCGACCGCGTGTCGCCCTTCTCGATGGTGTACGTCTGCTCGCCGGTGCCGCCGCCGCCACCGCTGCCACCGATCACTTCTTCGGTGGTGGTGAAGCCGGACTGCACGTTGGAAAAGTCGGGTTTGTCGGGGGTGCTCATGGTGACGGGCTCCTGCCGGAATGGCGCGGCCACATTGCCACGCCCCCTGTTAAGAAACCATATCGATCCCCGATGCTTTTCCGGACCGGGAATCGTTCGCGCAGCGCGCCCGGAAGGGCGCTTACTGGCGTGCGTCGCGCCCGGCCGGCGGCGTCGGGACACCCGGCGTCGCCCGCCACGGATTGATGTCCAGGCCGCCGCGCCGGGTGTAGCGCGCTTCGACCGACAGCGCCTGCGGACGGCAGCGCGCGAGCAGGTCGACGAACACGCGCTCGACGCACTGCTCGTGGAATTCGGCGTGGTCGCGGAACGACACGAGATAGCGCAGCAGGCCCGCGCGATCGATCCGCGGCCCGCGATAGGCGATGCGCACGCCGGCCCAGTCGGGCTGGCCGGTGACCGGGCAATTCGACTTCAGCAATGCCGAGTGCAGCGTCTCCTCGACGAGCGCATCGTCGTCGGCCGACAGCAGCGATGCATCGGGCGGCCCGTAGCGATCGATCTCGATGTCGAGGCCGTCGATCGACACCGCACCGTCCGTGCCCTCCACGAACGGCGGCAGCCCGAACGCGACGTCGACCGGCGCGCCCGCGGCGGCGGAGAGGTCCGCGACGATCGTCGCGCGCACCGCTTCGGCGCTGCCGTATCGCTGGCCGCCGTTGAAGGAATTCAGGTACAGCTTCAGCGACTTCGATTCGATCAGGTGCGGCGAGGTCGCCGGCACGGCGAGCGTCGCGGTCGCGACCACCGGCTTGCCGCGCGCGTCGAGCCAGCTCAGTTCGTAGGCGTGCCAGCGATCGTGGCCGACGAAGGGCAGGGCCGCGGCATCGACGCCGATCTCGGCGCGCGCCTGCGCACGCGGGATCGGGAACAGCAGGGTCGGGTCGTACTGCCCGGGATACGCGACCTCGCGGCCGAGCGGGATCTCGGGATGATGCCTCATCGCGACAGTGTAGCCGGCCGTGCGAAGCGCCCGATGCGCCGGGCGGCGCGCCGTCGTCTTGCCGACGTCCCGCAGTGTTCAGGATCCGCGGCCTAGCGTGGCGCCGCGCCGCACTGCAACATCCGCACCTGCGGCGCCTGTCTCCGCGACGTTCCAGGATCGACCATGTCCACCTCCGGCGCCCGAGAAGAACGCATCCTGGTCCTGCAGGGCGGCGGCGCGCTCGGCGCGTACCAGGCCGGCGTGCACGCGGGCCTCGACGCCCGCGGCGACGCGCCGGACTGGGTCGCCGGCATCTCGATCGGCGCGATCAACGCCGCGCTCATCGCCGGCAATTCGCCGGAACATCGCACCGAGCGCCTGCAGGCGTTCTGGGAACGCGTGACCCACGCGCTGCCGGTGCCCGACGTCGACGCCGGCGCGCTGGTCGGCGAAGCCTTCAACCAGGCCAGTGCGCTGCGCGCGCTGCTGTTCGGGGTGCAGGGGTTCTTCGTGCCGCAGTGGCCGCCGGCGATGTTCGCGCTGCCGGGCACGACGCAGGCGATCAGCGTGTACGACACCGCGCCGCTGCGCGAGACGCTGGAAGCCCTGGTCGATTTCGATCGCATCAACGCGGGCCCGGTGCGGCTGTCGGTAGGCGCGGTGAACGTGCGCACCGGCAACTTCGCGTATTTCGATTCGGCGCGGCAGCGGATCGACGTGCGCCACATCCTGGCCAGCGGCGCGCTGCCCCCGGGCTTCCCGCCGGTGGAGATCGACGGCGAGCACTACTGGGACGGCGGCCTGGTCTCGAACACGCCGTTGCAGTACGTGCTGGACCAGCCCGGCGAGCGGCCGCGCATCGTCTTCCAGGTCGACCTG
>JBQCJG010000354.1:0-5100 GCA_051952955.1 Lysobacteraceae bacterium
CGCTCAGGGTCCCCGCGCGCAGCGCGGCATCGGCCTCGATGCGCAGGCGCTCGACCTCGGCCGCGGGCCACAGGCGTTCCGCCAATGGGCCGCGCAGCCACCACGCCAGCGGCAGCAGCACGGCGAGCGCCGACGCCAGCCACAGCGGCCAGCGCCGACGCAGCGCGTGGGCGAATCGGGACGGAAGGTCGTCGCGGCCGGCGGTCACCGCGCGAGCATAGCGCGCCGCCGCGACGGCCAGCGGCGCACGTTCAGACGCGGCGCACGGTTTCCACGCCTGCCAGGCTGTCGATCCGGCCGAGCAGGCGGCTGAGCTGGTCGTGGTCGCGTACCCGCAGCTGCAGGCGCAGGCGCACGCGGCTGCCTTCGAGGCGATCGCTGTGGATCGACAGCACGTGCGCGTCGTCCTGCGCGATGAGGTTGCTGAGGTCCTTCAGCAGCCAGCGCCGGTCCACCGCCTCCACCGCGACCGACGCGGTGTGCCCGCCGCCGCTGCGGCCCCACTCCACCGCCAGCACGCGCTGCGGCTGGCTGGCCGACAGGCGCAGGAACGACGCGCAGTCGGCGCGATGCACGGTCACGCCGCGGCCGCGGGTGAGGAAGCCGGAGATCGGTTCGCCCGGCAGCGGCTGGCAGCAGCGCGCGATCTGCACCAGCAGGTTGTCGACGCCGACCACGGTGAACGCGGAACTGCCGGTGCCGCCGCGCGGCTTCGTCGGCGGGCGCGGCGCGAGTTCGACCGGATCGTGGGCCGGCGCCTGCGCGGCGCGCTCGTGGTCGAGCAGCGCGCGGCCGACCTGGTGCGGGCCGACGTCGCCCAGCGCCACCAGCACGTACAGATCGTCGAGCGTCGGCGCGTTGAACTTCGCCAGCATCGGCGCGAGGTCGGCCTGCAGCAGCGACAGCCGGCGTAGTTCCTTCTCCAGCAGCTCTTTGCCGGCCTGCACGTTGCGCACGCGGTCGAGCTTGTGGAACCACGCGCGCACCTTGTCGCGCGAACGGCCGCTGGCGAGGAAACCGTTCGCCGCCACGAGCCAGTCGCGGCGCGGCTCGGCGGCCTTGGCGGTGAGGATCTCCACGCGCTCGCCGCTGCGCAGCCGGTAGTCGAGCGGCACGATGCGGCCGTCGACCTTCGCGCCGCGGCAGCGGTGGCCGACCATCGTATGCACGTGGTACGCGAAATCCAGCGGCGTGGCGCCGGCGGGCAGATCGATCACGTCGCCCTGCGGCGTCAGCGTGTAGATGCGGTCCTCGATCAGTTCGCTGTCGAACGCGGCGGACAGGCCTTCGGCCTCGCCGCCGTCGCGGCCGGCGTCGAGCAGCCGGCGCATCCATTCGATCTTGCGGTCCAGCCCGGCGTCGGCGGGCGCGCTGCGGCCTTCCTTGTAGCGCCAGTGCGCGGCGACGCCCAGTTCCGCCTGCGCGTGCATCTCGTGGGTGCGGATCTGCACCTCCAGGGTCTTGCCCTCGGGCCCGACCACGGCGGTGTGCAGCGAGCGGTAATCGTTGGCCTTGGGCCGCGCGATGTAGTCGTCGAACTCGCTCGGGATCGGTGTCCACAGCGCGTGCACCACGCCCAGCGCGGCGTAGCAGGCGGGCAGGTCCTTCACCATCACCCGCACCGCGCGCAGGTCGTAGAGTCCGTCGATCGACAGCCCCTTCTTCTGCATCTTCTTCCAGATGCTGGTGATGTGCTTGGGCCGGCCGGCGACCTCGGCGTCCACGCCCTGCGCACGGAGCGCGTCGCCGAGCTGGCGCTTCACGGTCTCGATGTAGCGCTCGCGGTCGCCGCGCTTCTCGTCCAGCCAGCGCGCGATGCGCTTGTAGGTCTCGGGTTCGAGGTGGCGCAGCGCGAGGTCTTCGAGCTCCCACTTCAGCTGCCAGATGCCCAGCCGGTTCGCGAGCGGCGCGTGGATGTCGCGGGTGAGCTGCGCCAGCGCGCGGCGTTCGGCTTCGGGCAGCGCAGCGGCGGCACGCAGCAGCGCGAGCTGCCGCGCCAGCAGGATCGGCACCACGCGCAGGTCCTTCACCATCACCAGCAGCAGCCGGCGCAGGCCTTCGGCGTTGCGTCCGCCGGCGTCGGCGGCGTGCAGCGTCCACACCTGCGCTGCAGCGCGCTGGCCGTCCAGCAGCGTGGCGACGCCGGGCCACTCCTTCGCCAGCCGCGGCGCGAGCCGCGCTTCCCATTCGGGCAGTTCGTGCAGGATCGTCGCCAGCACCACTTCGCCGTCGGCGTTCAGCAGCGCCAGCGCGGCCAGCATGTCCTCCAGCCGCGCCAGCACGGCGGGATCGATCGCGGCGACCGGGTCCGGCCCCGCGGCCTGCGCCAGCGCCAGCCGCAGCGGCGCGGGCAGCGACGCCGCCGGCGGCAGCGACAGCAGGACGGACGGAAGTTCGGCGACGGCGGACACGCGCGTGTTCAAGCGAGGTGGGGTCCGCCTACACTAGACCGGTCCCGTCGCCAGCGAAATCCCCAGAGGCCCGTCATGTCGATGCTTCGCACGTTCCTGTCCGTCGCCCTGTCCGTCGCGGTCTCCGCCGCGGTGCTGGTGCCCACGACCGCCCTCGCCCGCCAGGCGCAGCCGATCGAGCGCGAGATGTCGCCCGAGGAATTCCGCGCCGCGGGCCTCGACAAGCTCTCGTCCGAGGAACTGGCGAAGCTCAACCAGTGGCTGGGCCGCAAGATCGAGACCGTCGCCACCGAGGCGGCGACCGAAGCCAAGGACAAGGTCGAGGACGACAACCGCGGCTTCTTCCACTTCGGCTCCGACGAGCCGGTGGTCGCGCACATCGCCGGCCCGTTCCGCGGTTTCGGCAAGGGCCGCGAATACACGCTCGACAACGGCCAGGTCTGGCGCCAGACCGACGAGGCCACGCTCGTCGGCGCGCGGATGGAGAACCCCGAGGTGCGGATCAACCCGAGCAGGATCGGCAACAGCTGGTACCTCGCGGTGCAGGGCTACAACACCCGCGCGAAGGTCGAACGGGTGAAGTGACGCCACCGACCCCCGCGGACATGCCGACGACGCCCGGCCCGTGCCGGGCGTCGTCGTGTCCGGCGATCGTCGACGCGTGCGCCTTCAGGCGGTTTCAGGCCGTGCGGGTCGCAGGCAGCCGCGACCGGCAAGCCGATCCGTTCGTTGCCTGTCGCCATCGGCGCCGCCGATCGCGCGCCATCGATTGCACCGACACCGTGCCGATACGACATCGCACACGTTTTCCGCCGGCGCGATTCATGCGGCCGATCGCGCCGCCGTCGCGCGCGTGGCGTCGCGCAGACATCCGGAAAAACGGGCCTTCCTGCGCCTCCGCGCCACGCGCACCCGGTTCGCGCACCGTTCGTCAGGACGCCGTGAAAAAAATCCCGGGATCGCGGAACGCGCATCACGGAACGCGCCGCCATACGGCGACGACGGGGTTTGACAAGCCCCTGGGCGCAAACGATTCTCGCCGCGGGCGCAGAAGCGCCCTTCGCGCAAGGTCGCCCGGTTTCACGGAAACGAAACCGGCGTGGCGGCCCGATTCGCCAGGCATGGCGGCCGCGCGCGGACACCATCACTCACGCACATGGAGAGCACGAGTATGTCCACCCAACAGAAGACCCTGCGTCGCCTGGCCCTGTCGGTCGCCGTCTGCGGCACGCTGCTGTCGGCGTCCGCCGTCGCCGCGAACCGCTTCGACGCGTCGGGCCTGGCCGCGAACGGCCCGGTCGACGGCTTCATCGTCACGTATCGCGACGGCAGCGTCGCCAAGCGCGACAAGACCCAAATGGTCGACCGCCTCGGCACCGCCGCCAGCCGCGCGTTCGGCCGCGCCAAGGCGACCTCGGTCCGCTACGAGCGCACGCTCGGCATCGGCGCCGACCTCGTCCGCACCGATCGCAAGCTCGATCGCGTCGAGGCCGAGACGCTGATGCGCAACATCGCGGCCGATCCGGACGTGGTGTACGTCGAGCCGAACATCCGCCTGCAGCCGACGCTGACCCCGAACGACACGTACTACAACCTGCAGTACGGCTTCCAGAACGGCGTCGGCGGCAGCAACGCCAACCTGGCGTGGGACACCGGCTTCCGCGGCGCGGGCAAGATCGTCGCCGTGATCGACACCGGCTACCGCCGGCACGTCGACCTGGTCGCGAACCTCATCAACGGCTACGACTTCATCTCCGATGCGTTCATCGCGAACGACGGCAGCGGCCGCGACACGGATGCGTCCGATCCGGGCGACTGGGCGACCGCCGGCCAGTGCTATGCCGGCTCGCCGGCCACCAACTCCAGCTGGCACGGCACGCACGTCGCCGGCACGGTCGCCGCGGTCACCAACAACGCCGCCGGCGTGGCCGGCATGGCCCATCAGGGCAAGGTGCTGGCGGTGCGCGCGCTCGGCCGCTGCGGCGGCACCCTCGCCGACATCGCCGATGCGGTGACCTGGGCCTCGGGCGGGACCGTCGCCGGCGTGCCGGCGGTCGGCGCCAACAAGGCCAGCGTGATCAACATGAGCCTCGGCGGCCAGAGCGTCTGCTCGTCCGCCTCCGCGATGCAGGTCGCCATCAACGGCGCGCTGAGCCGCGGCACCACGGTCGTCGTGGCCGCCGGCAACAGCAACCTCAACGTGTCGGGCTTCACCCCGGCCGGCTGCACGGGCGCGGGCCTGATCGTGGTCGGCGCCACCGACTCCGCGGGCGCCAAGGCCTCGTTCTCGAACTACGGCGCGGGCGTCGACGTCTCGGGCCCGGGCGTGAGCATCGCCTCGACGCTCAACGCCGGCACCACCGTGCCGGGCGCCGACAACTACGTGTACTACAGCGGCACCTCGATGGCGTCGCCGCACGTGGCCGGCCTGGTCGCGATGATGCACTCCAAGCCCAGCGCCGACTGCCTGCCGGCGACCTGCGAGTCGATCATCAAGGCCAACGTGAAGCCCTTCGGCGCCGCGCCGCCGCAGCCGATCGGCACCGGCATCATCGACGCGCTGAAGACGATCAACGCCACGCCGTAAGCGTCGCGTCGATCCTCGCACGACGACGAACCCCCGCCCGCGGCCGGGGTCGGCGTTGCGGGGCGGGCGATGCGGCACCGGGGCTCACTAGTAGATTCACCC
>JBQCJG010000355.1:0-22110 GCA_051952955.1 Lysobacteraceae bacterium
CGAACTCGGAAGTGAAACGCGCACGCGCCGATGGTAGTGTGCACTCAGCATGCGAGAGTAGGTCATCGCCAGGGTCTTACTCCGAACCCCCCGCCGCTCGCGCTGCGGGGGGTTCTTCTTTGCGCGGATGGAAATGCGATCGCATTTTCCGGTCCGATGCTGGCGTCGCGGTCCCGCGATGGGCACACTGGCGTCACCGGGCGCGGGGGCGCCCGTTCTTGCAATGGGGATCAACATGTTCAAACGATGGAGCCGGACCGCGCTGCTCGCGGCCCTGGTGACGGCGTCGGCCGCGTTCGCGGTGCACGCCGAAGCGCCGCAGCCGTCCGAAGCGGAGATGGCCGCGCAGGCGAAGGCACTGGTCGACGGCCTGCATTTCCTGACCGGCGAGGTCGGTGTCACCGAGGCGCAAGCGCATTTCCGCCTCGGCTCGCAGTTCCGCTACCTCGGCAAGGAAGACAGCCGCAAGGTGCTGGAGCAGTTGTGGGGCAATCCCCCCGACGACAGCGTCCTCGGCATGGTGGTGCCGGCCTCGACCTCGCTCACCGCGAACGACAGCTGGGCAGTCGTGGTGACGTACGCCGACGATGGCTACGTCTCCGACGAGGACGCGGCCAAGACCGATTACGACGACCTGCTCAAGCAGATCAAGCAGGACACCGAGGACGGCAACGCGGAGCGCCAGAAAGCCGGTTACGGCGCCGTGCACATGATCGGCTGGGCCGTGCCGCCGCGTTACGACAGCACGGCCAAGAAGCTGTACTGGGCGAAGGAAGCGGTGTTCGAGGGCAGCGAACAGCACACGTTGAACTACGACGTGCGCGTGCTCGGTCGTCGCGGCTATCTCAGCCTGAACGCGGTCGCCGGCATGCCGCAGCTGCAGCAGGTGCAGACCGGCATGCAGCAACTGCTGCCGATGGCCGAGTTCGACCCGGGCGCACGCTACGCCGACTACGATTCGAGCACCGACAAGCTCGCCGGCTACGGCCTCGCCGCGCTGATCGGCGGCGGCATCGCCGCGAAGACGGGCCTACTGGCCAAGCTCGGCGTGCTGCTGCTGGCCGCGAAGAAGTTCATCGTCTTCATCATCGCCGGCCTCGTCGCGTTCGTGCGCAAGCTGTTCGGCGGCAAGAGCGGGAACGATCGCCAGGGCACGGTGCAGTAGGCACTCGCTGCGATGCGCAAACCGGATCGCCGCATCGTCGCGCCGATCCGGTCGACGCTCAGTGGCTGTTGCGGTCGCGACGCCAGCCGCGATGGCGGATGTCGAGGTACAGGCTGTAGCTCGCGGTGAACGCCGGGAACAGGTTGCCGAGCACGCCGACCGCGTCCTGCTTCGCCGACAGCGTGAAGTAGCTCAGCGTCATCAGGCTGCCGATGATGCTCATGTACCAGAACACGCGCGGGATCACCGGCTTGCCGGCGCGCTTGCTGGCGACGAACTGCACCAGCCAGCGGCCGCCGAACATCAGCGTGCCGACGATGCCGATCAGCTTCCACGGGCTCATGTGGATGCCGGTCCACGCCAGCCACGGGATCGGCGAATTCATGACGTCGGCGCCGCCGACGGCCTGGGCGGCGGACGCGGCCTCGGCGAGCACGCTCAGCGCTCCTCGACCGCGGTGCGCTTGCTGCGCACGATCAGCCAGGCCACGCCACGCAGGTCGCGCAGGCCGACCAGCGCGCGGTTGAGGTTGTTGTACTTCGACACGCCGCTGGCGCGATGCCGGTGGTTCACCGGCACGCTGATCGTCTTCCAGCCGGCGCGCTGCATCAGCGCCGGCAGGTAGCGGTGCATGTGGTCGAAGTAGGGCAGGTCGAGGAAGGCTTCGCGCTCGAACAGCTTGATGCCGCAGCCGGTGTCGGGCGTGGCATCGCGCAGCATGCGGCTGCGGATCGCGTTCGCGAACTTCGACGCCCAGCGCTTGCTGCCGGTGTCCTTGCGGTCCACGCGCCAGCCGGCGAACAGCTTCACGTCGGCCGGCGATTCGTGGCGCTTGGCGAGCAGCTTCGGGATGTCGGCCGGGTCGTTCTGGCCGTCGCCGTCGAGGGTGGCGATCCACGCGCCGCGCGCGGCCTTCACGCCGCTGCGCACCGCGGTGCTCTGCCCGCTCTGGCTGACGTGGTGCAGCACCCGCAGGTCGGGCACGGTCGCCTTCCGGCCCTGCAGCACGGCGAGGGTGTCGTCGCGCGAATGGTCGTCGACGTAGACGATCTCGAACGCGCCGCCCTGCAGCAGCGCGTGGCCGCGCAGGGCGGCCACGATTTCGGAGACCAGGGGGGTGACGTTGTCGCGTTCGTTGAAGACCGGGACGACGACGGAGAGCACGGGTTCGGCGTTCATCCCGCCTAGGATACCGCCTGCGCCCCGGCCTGCCGACCGGACCGCTGGGGTGCGGCCCGGTCGCGGCGGCGGTACGCTCAGTAGATCCCGCCGCCGGCCTGGGTCGACTGCAGCACGCCGGCCACGGCCGAGACCGTGTAGCCGATACCGCCGCTGCGCTGCCAGGTCGTCAGGTCGAAGCCGTCGCCGGCGGAGATGCGGTCGACCGCGATGTTGCGGTAGGTCAAGGCCGTCTTCGCCTTGCAGACTTCCGGCAGCCCTGGGGCGCGGAGGAAATACGCGCGGCCGCTGCCGACCACGCTGGCACTGCCCTGGGCGTCGACCAGCAGCGCCGTCTGTTCGTCCACGGCGATGCCGCGCGGTGCGGCGCTCCAGCCGCTGGCGGCGATGCGGCAGAGGAAGCCCAGCTCGCGACCCATGCGGTCGCGGGCGGCGAAATGCGGATCGCCCAGCACGCCCTGCAGCGCCGGCACGCGCGCGAAGTCGCGGCCGAAGGTGAGCGTGCGGTTGAACGGATCCGCCAGCGCCTGCGTCGACGTCGCGCTGCCGTTCTGCGCGGTGTAGACGAACTGGGTCAGCACGTTCAGGCCGGCGCTGGTGCCGCCGACCGGCGTGCCGCTGGCGATCAGCGCGTTGAGCGTGGCCTGCACCGGCGTGCCGGTCCAGGAATTGACGTAGTTCGACTGGTCGCCGCCGGCAATCCACACCACCTCGGCGCGCGACAGCAGGTCCGCGACCCGCGCGTCGTTGGCGGCGGCGAGGTCGGGGATGATGAGGGTCGCGACCGAGTTGAGGTTCGGGCAGAGCGCGCGGACGTAGGGGTTGTAGGCGTCGGTGCCGGTGGCGCGGATCACCAGGAAATCGCCGTTGCCGGCGCGCTGGCACAGCCACTGGAACGCGGCGTCGACGTCGGTGCCGCCACCCATGAGCACCGTGCCGGGCACGGGCGTGGCCGCGACGTCGGCGGCGTTGCCGACGCGGACATAGGTGTAGGGCGGGGCCTTCGCGGCCTGCGCCGGCGCAATGGCCGACAGCAGCAGCGACGAGAGGGCGAGCGGGAGCAGGGCGTGGCGCATGGGCATCCTTGTCGGGTGGGCGTTCGGTGGCCCACCTTAGCGCCGGTGCCGGCCGCGCGTCAGCTGCGCGGCTTCAGCCGGTCCAGGATGCCGTCCAGCGTGTCCAGGTCGGTGTAGTGGATCACCAGCCGGCCCTTGCCGCCGCGGCCGTGCAGGATATCGACCTTGGTCGCCAGCGATTCGGCGAGTTCGCGTTCCAGCGAGGCGAGGTCCGCCTGCGGCTTGGCCTTCGCGGCCTTCGCCGGCTTGCCCTTGACCGCGGCCGGCACCTGGCCGGCGCTGAGCTGCTGCACGCGATGTTCCACCTCGCGCACCGACCAGCCGTGCTCGACCGCCTGGCGGGCCAGCGCGATCGCGGCCTGCGGCGTGAGCGACAGCAGCGCGCGGGCGTGTCCCATCTCGATCGCGCGGGTCTCCACCAGCGTGCGGATGTCCGGCGGCAGTTCCAGCAGGCGCAGCAGGTTGGTGACCGCGGTGCGCGAACGGCCGACGGCTTCGGCGGCGGCGGCGTGGGTCAGGTCGAATTCGTCGATCAGCCGCTGCAGCGCATTGGCTTCTTCCAGCGGATTGAGGTCTTCGCGCTGGATGTTCTCGATCAGCGCCATCGCCACGACCGTGCGGTCGTCGACCTCGCGGATCACCACCGGCACTTCGGTCAGGCCGGCCTGGCGCGAGGCGCGCCAGCGGCGTTCGCCGGCGATGATCTCGTAGACCTTGCCGCCCTTGTCGCGGTCGATCTCGCGCACCACCACCGGCTGGATCACGCCCTGGGCGCGGATGGATTCGGCCAGTTCGGCGAGCTTCGCCGGGTCCATCGCGCGACGCGGCTGGTACTTGCCCGGGGTCAGCGCATCGATCGGCAGCAGCTTGAGGGTGTCGCCCGGCGTGGCTTCCAGCGCGGGCGCTTCGGCGGCGGCCTTCGGGCCGAGCAGGGCTTCGAGGCCGCGGCCGAGGCCGCGCTTCTTGGGGGCGCTCATGCGCGGGTCTCCGGGAGGGTGCCGCGCGCACCGGCGGCCTGCTGGATGCGTTCGCGCTGGTGGCGGATGATCTCGCCCGCCAGACCGAGGTAGGCGATGGCGCCGCGCGAGGCCTTGTCGTAGGCGACGATGCTCTGGCCGTGGCTGGGCGCCTCCGCCAGACGCACGTTGCGCGGGACGATGGTGCGGAAGACCTTGTCGCCGAAGTGCGCGGTGAGGTCGGCCGACACCGCGTTCGCCAGGTTGTTGCGCACGTCGAACATGGTGCGCAGCACGCCCTCGATCTCCAGCGACGGGTTGAGCTTCGCCTTGAGCGCGTCGATCGTCTGCAGCAGCGCGGTCAGGCCTTCCAGCGCGTAGTACTCGCACTGCATCGGTACCAGCACCGAGTCGGCGGCGGTCAGCGCGTTGAGCGTGAGCAGCGACAGCGCCGGCGGGCAGTCGACGAGGATGAAGTCGTAGCGGTCGCGCACGCTGTCCAGCGCGCGGCGCAGGCGCTGCTCGCGGCCGGGCTCGTCCATCAGCTCGATCTCGGCCGCGGTCAGGTCGTTGTTGCCCGGCAGCAGGTCGAAGCCCTCGGGCGACTTCACGATCGCGTCCTTCGCGTGCATCTCCTCGAGGATCACGTCGCAGGTCGAGCCGGCCAGCTCGCGCTTGTCCACGCCGCTGCCCATGGTGGCGTTGCCCTGGGCGTCCAGGTCCACCAGCAGCACGCGCATGGGCGCCAGGGCCAGCGCGGCGGCGAGGTTCACCGAGGTCGTGGTCTTGCCGACCCCGCCTTTCTGGTTGGCGATGGCGATGATGCGGGCCATGAAGGGTCCGGAAGTTCTCGTGTGCGGGATGGACGGGACCGCGCCCGGGTGACGGGCGGCGCGGGCCGAACCGCAGATTATGCCCGTTGCCGGGGCCGCCTGCCGGGCGGGCCGGGGCGTCGTCGGGGCGTCGCCGCGCCTCAGCCGGCCGCCGGTGCGGTCCGGGCGATCGTCACCAGGTGGCGTTCGGCATAGAGGCCGGGCACGGTCAGCGGCTGCACGTCCCGCACCGCCCAGCCCGCGGGCAGGGCGGCGATCTCGTCGTCCGGGCGGGCGCCCTTCATCGCCAGGAGCACGCCGTCCGGGGCGAGCAGGTGCCCGCCGAGGGCCAGGATCTGCGGCAGCGTGGCCAGCGCGCGGGCGGTGATCGCGGCGAACTGCCCCGGGCGGTCCAGCGCCTCGATCCGCGACTCGGCCACTTCGGCGTTGTCCAGATCCAGCGTGCGCAGGGCCTCGCGCATGAAGCGGGCCTTCTTGCCGTTCGATTCCACCAGCGTCACCCGCAGCCCGGGCGTGGCGATCGCCAGCGGGATGCCCGGCAGCCCCGGCCCGGTGCCGAGGTCGGCCAGCGTCGGCAGCGCGGCCACCGCCGGCGCCATCGCCAGCGAGTCCAGCAGATGCTTGACCACCATGTCCCGCGGATCGCGGATGGCGGTGAGGTTGTAGGCGGCGTTCCAGCGCAGCATCAGCGCGAGGTAGCGCGCCAGCGGGTCGGCCAGCGCGGCGTCGAGGCCGAGGGCGTCGAGGCCGGCGTCGAGGGTGTCGCGCGCGGCGGCGGGCAGGGCGGGCGTGTTCATCGCCGCCGATTATCCGCGAGTCACCCGCGGGCGGGGCCGTGGCCGTCGTTCGCGCGCCACGCCAGCGTCGCCCAGTAGCCCGGTTCGGGCGTCCACGCCTCCATCCGCCAGTCCCGCGGCGCGCCCAGCGCCGGGTCGCAGGCGACCAGCCGCGGCAGGCCGTCGGCATCGACCGCGAAACGCAGCTTCTCCAGCCCGAACGACAGCCCGCGGCCGTGCGCCTTCAGCACCGCTTCCTTCGCGCACCACAGCCGGGTGAAGGCGGCTTCCAGCGCGGCCGGGTCGTCGGCCAGCGCCGACAGCGCCGCCGCTTCTTCCGGATCGAAGTAGCGGCGCGCGGTGGCCAGCGCCTTCGGCCGCGGCCGCAGCAGTTCGATGTCCACGCCCAGCCGGGTGCAATCCGCGCAGGCGGCGATCAGGCGCTCGCCGCTGTGGCTCCAGTTCAGATCGACGCGGTGGGTGCCCGCCTGCAGGTACGGCCGGCCGTGGTCGTCGCGGGCGATCGCCAGCGCCGCCGGCGGCAGTGCCCACAAGTCGCCCAGCCACGCACGGACCCGCGTTTCGGCGTGGTCGCCCCGGCGATAGGGCCACCAGGCGCAGCGGACGGGGCCGAAACGGGCAGCATGCATGGACGGGCGGTCGGTTTGGGCTGGCGGGACGCCCAGCGTAAGCTACGGCCGGGGCGGCGCGATGCGTCGGCATTCGAAGGTGGAACCCGCATCGCGGGGCAGCGGGAGTGACGAAGACCATGTCGGCAGCGATGGATCCACCCGCCCGGAGCGCGATCGCCGCCCGGCGGCAGGCGTTGGCGGCGGGATCCGCATCGCGCACCGTGGTGTTCGACGGCCACGGCCGCATCGCGCTGGATGTCTTCCTGGCCGAGGTCCGCGGCGTCGCCGCCGGGCTGCCCGAGGCGGCCTGCGTCATCAACCTCTGCGAGGACCGCTACCGCTTCCTCGTCGCCTTCTGCGCCGCCGCCGTCCGCGGCATGACCACGCTGCTGCCGCCTTCGCGCACGCCGGCCGCGATCGACGACGTGCTCGCCCAGTATCCCGACGCCATCTGCGTCTCCGACGTGCGCCTCGCGCCGGCACCGCCGCGCTTGCACGCGCTGCCCGAGCGCCTGCCGCACCTGCCCGGCGAACCGCCGACGGTGGACGCCGACGCGATCGCGCTGGTCGCGTTCACCTCCGGCAGCACCGGCAAGCCGAAGGCCAACCCGAAGACCTGGGCGTCGCTGCAGGTCAGCAACGCGCAGAACCTGGCCGCGCTGGACCACCTGCGGCCAGCGGCGGACGTGCTGCCGATCGTCGCCACCGTGCCGCCGCAGCACATGTACGGCATGGAGCTGTCGGTGCTGCTGCCGCTGCTGGCGCCGGCGTCGGTGCACGGCGGCCGCCCGTTCTTCCCCGAGGACATCGCCCGCGCCGTGCGCGAGGCCGGCGATCCGCCGCTGCTGGTCACCACGCCGGTGCACCTGCGCGCGCTGGTCGAATCTCAGGTGGCGCTGCCGCCCCTGGCCGGCGTCGTCACCGCCACCGCGCCGCTGCCGCAGGCGCTGGCCGCCGCGGCCGAACAGCGCTTCGGCTGCGAGGTGCGCGAGCTGTTCGGCTCCACCGAGACCTGCGTGATCGCGGCGCGCCGCACCGCGCGCGGCGACGCCTGGACGGCGTATCCGGGCGTGCGCCTGCAGCCGTGTCCGGACGGTACCCTCGTTCATGCCCCGCACCTGGCGGTGCCGACGCTGCTGGCCGACCTGATCGAACTGCGCGGCGACGCCGGCTTCGTCCTGTGCGGTCGCCAGTCGGACCTGCTGGAGATCGCCGGCAAGCGTGCCTCGCTGGGCGATCTGACGCGGCGCCTTCAGGCCGTGCCCGGCGTGCTCGACGGCGTGGTGCTGCAGCTCGACGCCTGCGACGCCACCGGCGTGGGCCGCATCGCCGCGCTCGCGGTCGCGCCCGGGCTGGACGAAGCCGCGATCCTCGCCGCCCTGCGCGACGCCGTGGACCCGGTGTTCCTGCCGCGCCGCCTGCGCCTGGTCGACGCGCTGCCCCGCAACGAAACCGGCAAGCTGCCGCGCGACGCGCTGCTGCGCCTGCTGGCCTGAGCGGTGCCGCCGTGGTCGCGACGGCCCGGCATGGATCCGAACCGGGATGATCCGGTCCGCCATGATCCGGTCCGGCACGATCCGGCCCGGTATGATCCGACGCGGCGGATTCGGCCGCTGCGGAGACGACGACAGATGAAAGGCGCAGGCGGCACCCCGGGCGGCATCGGACAGTTCTTCCTCGGCCTGATGGCCGCCGTCGCCGGCGGCTGGCTGCTGACCAACCAGGTGCAGGTGACCTCGGGCGGATACTGGTCGGTGTGGGGCTACAACGGTTTCGGCCTGTCGCTGATCCCGTTCGTGATCGGCACCGGGATGATCTTCTTCGACGGCAGATCGATCCTCGGCTGGCTGCTGCTCGCGGCGGGGCTGGTGATCATGTTCGTCGGCGTCCTGTCGAACCTGCAGATCTACTTCCGCTCCACCAGCCTGTTCAACACGCTGCTGATGCTCGCGCTGCTGGCCGGCGGCCTCGGCGCGATGGCGCGCGCGCTGCGCAGCGTACCCGCTGACGATGGCGGCGCACCCCCGCGCGACGGCGGCTGAGGCCGGCGACAGGGTCGTGCACGGCGCCCGGACGCTCGTGCGCGACGCGGCGCCGGCATCGCGAAAATGGCGGATTTTCCGTCGATTTCCGGCGTTTCCGTCGCTCGCCTGAACGATTTCCGCGGCAGGTCGCCGCTGCCGCCGGCGTGGCCTACAACGTGCGCACCTTCCCAAGCACGTCCGGAGCACGCACATGAACCTCATCATCTGGTTGATCGTCGGCGGCATCATCGGCTGGCTCGCCAGCATCATCATGCGTCGCGATGCACAGCAGGGCATCCTGCTCAACATCGTCGTCGGCATCGTCGGCTCGTTCCTCGGCGGTTTCCTCATCGCGCCGATGCTCGGCTCCGGCACCGCCAACAGCGGCGATTTCTCGCTGCCGGGTCTGCTCGCCTCGCTCGGCGGCGCGGTGATCCTGCTGCTGATCGTCAACCTGATCACCCGCGGCCGCGCACGCTGAGCGTCGCCGTCGCGGAAACGAAAAAGCCCGGCTTTCGCCGGGCTTTTTCATGCGTGCGGATGGGGACTTGCGCCTCGACCGCGCCGACCGGATCGCAGCATCGCCACCCACACCAGCAGAGTGACGCCCATCGCGAGCGGGATGTTCCATGCACATGGGATCGCCAGCGCGATCAATCCTGCCATACCCATCAAGAATCCCGCGACGCGATCCTTCCTGCTGCGGCCGTGCGTCGCGGCCCCCGTTGCATGCGTCAGCATGAGGATCGCCAGTAGCATGGCCATCGCTGCGGTCGGGCTGAAGTGCGGATTGCGGGAATAAATCGCGAGCGCGACGATGCAGATCGCAAGGGAATGCAGCACGTCGAACCAGACGAACCGGGCCGAGTCATCCCGATGATCGGCATGGCGAAGCCAGTTCGCGCACAGATAGATCGCGAGCAGGCCGAGGGCCAGCAAATCCGCACCGCCATGCGCCAGGGGCGCATCCAGCATCAGGCTGAAGAACGTCCACAGGACGTTGCCTGCGACCGCGGGCCAGAGCACTTCCCGTGACAATCTGGCGAGAGCGTCCATGTCGTGCTCCTGGCGGTCGACGACGATCCGAAAGTCGGTGCGGCCTCAGCCGCTGCATTCCACCCACACCGGCGCATGGTCGCTGGGGCGATCCCAGGTGCGCGGCGTGCGGTCGATGTCGGCGGCGGTCGCGTGCGGACGCAGCGCATCGGACACGAGCGTGAGGTCGATGCGCAGGCCGAGGTTGCGGCGGAAGCCGGCCTGGCGATAGTCCCACCAGCTGAAGAAGCCGCCCTCGTCGTGGTGCAGGCGATACGCATCGTGCAGGCCGAGGTCGAGCAGCCGCTTCAGCGCCGCGCGCTCGGCGGTGGAGGTGAGGATGCTGGCGTCGTTCCAGATCGCGGAGTCGTGCACGTCGCGATCGTCCGGCGCGATGTTGAAGTCGCCCATCACGACCAGCTTCGGATGCGCCTTCAGTTCGTCGTCCAGCCAGCCGTGCACGGCGTCGAGCCAGCGCAGCTTGTAGTCGTATTTCTCGGTGCAGACGTCCTGGCCGTTGACCACGTACAGGTTGACCACGCGCACGCCGTCGACGGTGGCCGCGATCGCGCGCCGCTGCGCGTCGTCGAACCCGGGGATGCCGATGGTCACGTCCTCCAGCGCGCGATCGCGCGCGAGCAGCGCGACGCCGTTGTAGGTCTTCTGCCCCGCGAACACGCTGCGGTAGCCGAGTCCGGCCAGCACCGCGTCGGGAAAGCGGTTGTCCTCGAGCTTGGTCTCCTGCAGCCCGACCACGTCGGGCTGCGCCTCCGCGAGCCACTGTTCGAGGTGGGGCAGGCGCACGTTGAGCGAATTGACGTTCCAGCTGGCGATTTTCAGGGTCTTGGCCATGGGCCAGTATTCGCGGACGCGGCAAAGGTTGTCCACCCTCGCCGCGTCCACGCCGACTTCATGCGAGTCGGTGTCCGCCGTCCACGTGCAGGACTTCGCCGTTGATCGAACGGTTGGCCATCAGCAGCAGCACCGCTTCGGCCGCTTCATCGGCCGTGGCCAGGCGTCGCGTGGGAATGCGCGCGGCGACCGCCTCGAAGGTGGCGGCCTTGGCGTCGCCCAGGATCGGGTCCCACATCGGCGTGTCGGTCCAGCCCGGTGCGATCGCGTTGCAGCGCAGCGGCGCGAGTTCGAGCGCCAGCGCCCGCGCCATCTGTTCCGCCACCGCGGTCGCGAGCGCCGTGGCCCACGCGCCCGGGACCGGCCGGTCGGTGGAGAGTCCCCCGGTGAACACGAAGCCGCCACCCGCGGGCATCCGCGGTGCCAGTCCGCGCACCACCCGCAGCGCGCCCCACAGCCGCGTTTCGAACGCGGCGCGGAAGTCGTCGAGATCGCCGTCGAGCACGCCGCCACCGACGAAGCTCCCGGCGGCGACGTAGACGTGATCGGGGACCGGGATCGCCTTCGCCGCGGCCTCCACCGATGCGTCGTCGGCGATGTCCACGACGTGGCTGCGCACCGCGCCCAGCGCGGTCGCGGCGACGTCCAGCCGTCCGCGATCGCGGCCGAGGATCGTCACCTCGGCGCCAGCCACCAGCGATGCGCGCGCCACCGCCAGACCGATGCCCAAGCTGCCGCCGAAGACGGCGACCCGCTGGCCTTCCAAGCGTCCCGCGCTCATGCGGCCGTCGCCTCCAGTTCGACGTTGCCGCGCGTTGCGTTCGAGTACGCGCAGATCCGCTTCGCTTCGGCCAGCACCGCGTCCGCGCCCTCGCCCAGGCCGTGCACGCGCAGGCGGACCTTCGAGACAAGATACGAGCCGTCATCGCGCGCGGACACGGTCGCCTCGGCGTCGATTTCCACCGCATTCGCGGGATGCGACAGCGTCGCGGCAGCAGCCCGGGACCGAACTGGCGAAGCACGCGGCATAGCCCGCTGCGAACAACTGCTCCGGGTTGGGGTGGTCGCCGGCCCCGCCCATGTCCTTCGGGAAACCGAGCTTCAGCGACAGCAGTCCGTCGCTGGACGTGGCGCTGCCGTCGCGGCCGCCGACGACATGGACGTGCGAGGTATAGAGATCTTTCATGGCATTGCTCCGGAAGTGGGATGAGAGGCGGCCTGCATTCCGAACTGTGGTTGTTGAAGGCACAGTTCGAGTCAAAAAAAAGCGCACGGCCGTCATGCGCTTTTCGAAGAGCGTTCGAGCCGCTGGATCCTGGCCAGCACGTCGTCGAGGGAGGTCTGACCGAGCGCCTGAGACAGTGCCGTGCTGGCGGCGTCCAAGGGTCCGTCCAGCGCGCGATGGATGTGCGCGCCGACCGAGCAGCCCGGATTGGGGAGCCGGTCGGGCAGTGGGAACAGACTGTCCGCAGTGACCGCAGCGAAGACGTCCGCCAGGGTGATCGCCGAGGGATCGCGCGCCAGCGTGTATCCGCCCGCAGCGCCTTCCGAGGCGCGGACCAGTCCCGCCTGACGCAGGCTGGACAGCAGGCGCCGGACCACCGACGGATCGGTGGCCACGCTCGCCGCGATGCGATCGGACGTGGCCTGACGCTCGGGAACGTAGGCGATCACCATCAGAGCATGGACGGCGGTGCGGAAGCGGCTGTGCTGGCTGCTCATCGGGACCTCGTTTTACTGTGCCGAATGAAAGCACAGTTTGGGGGCGTGTGCAATCCACTCCGCGTGTGGCCGTCGGATCGCGGACGGCGCGAAGGCGATGGATCGCGACGACGTCCCGCGCTGCGCGACCACCTGCGGCCCGGGAGGCCCGTCGACCGATCCGGTCGCGTGCGCGGCCGGCGCCGCTCGCGCCGGGGCGTGCTGCCCCGCAGCAAAAACGCCATGGCCGGGGCGCGTCCCGGTGGCCGTCGCGATGCACGGCTGCGCACGCCGGACCGACCGCAATGCCTTCCAAGTGCTTCTCCCGCAAGGAAAAACGATCGGCACGCCGAGTCGCCGCACCGCTCCGTACCGGCGGCATGCGACAGCGCGATGACAAATTGTTATCGATGTCTTGACACCGATAACAGCGCGTTCCTAGGGTGGCGCCCATCTTCATGGCAAGGCAGCGGCGAAGACGATGACGCGGGCGTTCGAACCCGATTCCCACCCCGACGGCACCGGTGCGAGCGCATCCGGTGACGTGCACCCGGCCCCTCCCACGACGGCCGGGGCCGAGGCGGGCTGGTGCCTGCATCGTCGCGGCGACGACCCCGCCACCCGCACCCGCGACGATGCGCTGTTCGCCCTGGCCAACGGCGCGCTCGGTGTTCGCGGCGGCGCCCCCGAGGCGGTCGACGGCTCGGGCGGCTGTTTCCTCGCCGCGGTGTACGAACGCCATCCGATCGAGTTCCACGAACGCCTGCCCGGCTTCGTGCGCGGCACCGACACCCGCGTGCCCGTCGCCGACGGCTGCGGCATCGCGCTGGTGCCCGGCGACGATCCCGACGCGCCGGCGCTCGATCCCGATGCCTGCGCCAGCGACGACGTCGAACGCATGCTCGACCTGCGCACCGGCACGCTGCGCCATGCGCGCGTCCTGCGCACGCCGTCCGGCACCCGGCTGCGGATCGAGAGCGAACGCGTGGTCGCGCACGATCGCGACCTGGTCGCGATCCGCTTCCGCGTCACCTCGATCGATCACGACGGCCCGCTGATCCTGCGCTCGCGCCTGCGCAGCGGCCGGCATGCGGCGAAGCAGGGCGAGGACCCGCGCATCGGCAGCGCCGGCAGCCGCGAACTGGAGACGACGGCGTGCGCCGCGAACGCGGCCGTCGCCACGCTGGTCCAGCGCACGCTGCGCAGCGGGATCACGGTCGCCTGCGTGCAGGCGCATCGGCTCGACGCCGCCGATGCCGCGGACGGCGGCGCGGAAGACGGGGGCCTCGCGTTCCTCGGCGCCGATGTCGTCCACGACGGCGCGACCCAGCAGTTCATCGCGCGGTTGCGTCCGGGCACGCGCGTGACGCTCGCGAAGTTCGTCGCCTACGCGCATGCCGCCGACGGCGAGGGCCGCGATGCCGATGCCCTGCGCGACACGGCGACGGCGATCGCGACGCAGGCCGCGCAGGCGGGCTACGCCGCGATCGCGGCGGCGCGCGCGGCGGTGCTGGACGCGTTCTGGCGCGACGCCGGCCTCGCGGTCGACGCCGATCCGGAGCTCCAGCGCGCGCTGCGCTTCAACCTGTTCCACCTGCTGCAGTCGGCCAGCCGCGACGCCGCCTCCGGCACCGCCGCCAAGGGCCTGACCGGCGAAGGCTACGAAGGCCACTGCTTCTGGGATACCGAGGTCTTCGTGCTGCCGGTGATGGTGTTCACCGCGCCGGAGATCGCGCGGGCGATGCTGCTGTACCGCCATCGCACGCTGGATGCTGCGCGCGCCAACGCGCGCGAGCTGAACCATCCCACCGGCGCGCTGTATCCGTGGCGCACGATCGCCGGCGGCGAATGTTCGGCGCATTATCCCAGCGGCTCGGCGGCCTACCACATCAACGCCGACATCGCCTACGCGATCGGGCTGTATCTCGACGCCACCGACGACATCGGTTTCCTGCTCGAGGCCGGCGCCGAGATGCTGTTCGAGACCGCGCGGATCTGGCCGCAGGCCGGGCATTTCGACCCGCTGCGCGACGGCGCGTTCGGCATCCATGCGGTCACCGGGCCGGACGAATACACCGCGCTGGTCGACAACAACTTCTACACCAACCGCATGGCGCAGCGGCACCTGCAGCGCGCGGTCGCGGTGTGGGAGCGGCTGGGCCGGACGCATTCGGCCGAACGCGCGGCGCTCGCGGGACGCCTGCGGCTGGACGAGGACGAGATCGCGCTGTGGCGCCGCGCGGCGGCGACGATGCAGCTGCGGATCGACCCGCATCACGGCATCTACGCCCAGGACGACACCTTCCTGCACAAGCCGCGCTGGGAGTTCTCGCAGCACGGCCGCGCGGGGCAGGACGGCGCCCGCGCGCTGCTGCTCGACCACCATCCGCTCACGCTCTACCGCTACCAGGTCTGCAAGCAGACCGACGTGGTGATGGCGCTGGTGCTGGCCGGCGACGGCCTGGATGCCGAGGCCACGCGCCGCAGCTTCGACTACTACGAAGCGATCACCACCCACGATTCCACGCTTTCGCCGGCCATCCACGGCATCCTCGCCTGCCAGCTCGGGCTGCACGAGCCTTCGCGGGCCTTTTTCCACCAGACCCTGCGGGTCGATCTCGACGACCTGCACGGCAACACCGACCACGGCGTGCACATGGCGGCGATGGCCGGCAGTTGGCTCGGCCTCGCGTGGGGCTTCGCCGGCCTGCGGGTCGTCGACGGCGCGCTGTGCTTCGCGCCGACCCTGCCGGCGGGCTGGCGCGGCTATCGCGTCGGCCTGCGCTGGCGCGGGCGTCGGCTGGAGGTGTCGGTCGCGGCCGACGGCGTCGCGTATCGGCTGCACGACGGCGAACCGCTGCGCATCCGCCACCACGGGCGCACGCTCGACCTGCAGGCAGGGACGTGGCAGCGCGTGGCGACGGACGCGCCCGCAACGGCATCGCCCGAGGTCACGTCGCCGATGTTCCCGCGCCCCTGCCGCGCGCTGATCTTCGATCTCGATGGCGTGCTCACCGACACCGCGCACGTGCATTACCGCGCCTGGAAGCGCCTGGCCGACGAGTTGGGCATCGCGTTCGACGAGACCGTGAACCGGCGCCTGAAGGGCGTCGACCGGATGGGGTCGCTGGAGATCCTGCTCGAAGCGGCGCCGCGCGCGTATGGCGATGCCGAGAAGCAGGCGCTGGCCGAGCGCAAGAACGCGTACTACCGCGAGGCGATCGCCGGTTTCGGCGCGGACGATCTGTTCCCCGGCGTCCGCGGACTGCTGCACGCGGCGAAGGCGGCGGGCCTGCGCCTTGGACTGGCCTCGGCCAGCCGCAATGCGCCGGCGCTGCTGCAGCGCCTCGGCATCGCCGACGCCTTCGACACGATCGCCGATCCCGCGGCGTCGCGGCCGAAACCGCATCCCGACCTGTTCCTCGCCGCGGCCGCCGCGCTCGGCGTCGATCCGCGCGACTGCATCGGCATCGAGGACGCCGCCAGCGGGATCGCCGCGATCAGGGCCGCCGGCATGGCCGCGGTCGGCATCGGCGATGCCGACGAACTGCGCGCCGCCGATCTCGTCCTTCCGGCGATCGACCGGCTCGCGCTGGAGCGCCTCGTATCCAGGCCGTAGCGCGCGCCGTGCGCGCCTCGCCATCAGCACCCCCCACGCCCACCACCCGGGACCCTCATCGATCCCTGCCGTACCCGATCCGCGGAGAGAACGTCACATGAAACGCTTCAACACCACCCGCTATGCCCTGTCGGTCGCCATCGCGTCGACGCTCGCCGCGGTGTCGCTGCCGCTGTGGGCCCAGGACCAGGCGCAGGCCCCGGCGCCCGCGTCCGGACAGGCGTCGTCGCCCGACGACAAGAACACGCTCGACATGATCGTGGTCAGCGGCACCGCGAAGTTCAGCGGCCTGCGCAAGCGCGATGCCAGCTTCTCGATCACCACCGCCACCGCCGAACAGATCCAGGAAGCCGCGCCGCTGAGCACCGCGGACCTGCTGAAGGTGGTCCCGGGCATCTGGGTCGAATCCAGCGGCGGCCAGACCGGCGCGAACATCGACGTGCGCGGGTTCCCCGGCGGCGGCGATGCCCCGTTCGTCACCGTGCAGCTCGACGGCTCGCCGCTGTTCCCGCCGCCGACGCTGTCCTTCCTCGAGAACTCCTCGCTGTTCCGCCTCGACGACACCGTCGAGCGCATGGAAGTGCTGCGCGGCGGACCGAGCCCGATCTTCTCCAACGGTCAGCCCGGCGCCACCGTCAACTTCATCCAGAAGAAGGGCGGCGACGACCCCGAGCACAGCGCGCGGCTCACCCTCGGCACCGACAGCCTGCGCCGCTTCGACGGCTACAGCAGCGGCCCGCTGGGCCAGGAAGGCGGCTGGTACTACAGCGTCGGCGGGTTCTATCGCGAGACCGACGGCGTGCGCAGCACCGGCTTCCCGGTCGACAAGGGCGGCCAGATCAGCGGCACGCTGACCCGGCGCTGGGACGACGGCGAGGTCACCCTCTACGGCCGCCATACCCGCGACCACAACGTGTTCTACACCGGCATCCCGCTGATCTCGCGCAACAACGGCAACGACATCTCCAGCTTCCCCGGCATCGACGCCACCACCGGCACGCTGATCGGCAACGACTTCCGCCGCGTCACCCTGCCCACCGGCGTCGGCGGCAACACCATCACCCGCGACCTGGCCGACGGCCGCGGCATCGACATCTCGGTGTTCGGCGGTTCGCTCGACTGGCAGGTCGGGCGCTGGACGATCAGCGACAAGTTCAACTTCCTCACCGGCGACGCGCCGACCAACGGCCTGTTCACCGGCGGCAACCCGCAGACGCTGTCGTCGTTCATCGCCGACACCTACGGCGCCGCCGTCACCGGCACCGGCACCTTCGTCAACGGCGGCGGCACGGTCTCGCCGAACCAGCAGGTGCTGGTCGCCGGCTGGTGGGTGGTGGACAAGGACCTGCGTTCGTTCACCAACGACATGCGCTTCAGCATCGACCTGGCGGATCGCAACACGCTCAGCTTCGGCCTGTACTACGCCGACTATTCGTCGAAGGACACCTGGTACCTGGGCAACAACATGCTGCTGACCGCGCAGAACCACGCGCGCCGGGTCGACGTCAGCCTCAGCGACGGCCGCGTCCCGACCCGCAACGGCTTCGTCGGCACCTCGTTCTACAACATCTTCGGCGACTACGACGGCCGCAACACCGCGCTGTTCGTCGCCGACCAGTGGAACGTGACCGACCGCGTCCGCATCGATGCCGGGTTCCGCCACGAGCGCCAGCAGATCGACGGCACCGTGGTCGATCCGGTCAGCGTCGACCTCGACGGCAATCCCAACACGCTGTACGACAACAACACCTCGGTCGCGCGCAACCCGCGCAGCATCGACCAGAACGACAGCCACAACGCCTGGACCGCCGGCGTCAACTTCAAGCTCGACGACAGCACCAGCCTGTTCGCGCGGATCAACTCCGGCTTCAGGTTCCCGGCCTTCGACAACCTGCGCGACGGCCAGACCAACGTGCAGGAGATCGACCAGTACGAACTCGGCCTGAAGTCCGGCGGCGCGATGTACGACCTGTACCTCACCGCGTTCCGCAACGACTTCACCGGCCTGCCGTTCCAGTTCTTCGATGCCGGCGGCAACAACGTCACCGCGATCGGCGATTCCAGCGCGTACGGCCTGGAGTTCGAGGCCGCGATCCGTCCGGTCGGCGGATTCGAACTCACCACGACCGGCGTGTACATGCGCGGCGAGTACGACCACTTCGGCACCAACAGCGGCAACCGCATCAACCGCCAGCCGCGGTTCCAGGGCCGGCTGACGCCGAGCTACTACTGGAGCCTGCCGTGGGGCGACCTGAAGGTCCACGCCACGTACACCTACGTCGGCGACCGGTTCTCCGACTTCGCCAACGGCCAGCCGCTGCCGTCGTACCACACGATAAACCTCGGTGCGGACATGCGCGTCGGCGAGCATTGGGACTTCTCGTTCCGCGGCACCAACGTCACCGACGAGATCGCGCTGACCGAAGGCAATGCCCGCGTCGCCGGCAGCGCCACCACCGGCGGCGTGTTCCTGGGGCGGCCGATCGAAGGCGCGGCCTACACCGTCTCGGCGGTCTACCGCTGGTGATGCGGCCCGGCGCGACGACGCGCGTCCTCCGGCCGATGCGCACGGCATCGGTCGGGGCGCGCGCGGCGCGCGATCCGGGCGCGGGCGTGTCCGCGCCGGATCGATGCGGTCGCGGTCGCCGCCCCGGTCCTGCGATTCCCCCGATTCCGCGATAAGGTCCCCGCATGCAACCCACGCCCGCACGACGCACCGGCATGATCCTGGCGATGGTGCTGACCTACGCGATCTTCGCCGTCCTGCTCAACAGCGTCGGCACGCTGATCCTGCAGTCGCAGATCGCGCTGGGCGTGGACAAGGCCGCGACCAGCGTGCTCGATGCGTTCAAGGACCTGCCGATCGCGATCGCGTCGTTCCTGGTCGCGTCGTGGCTGCCGCGGCTGGGCTACCGCCGGGCGATGATGCTCGGCCTGGCGCTGGTCGCCGCGGCCTGCTTCGCGCTGTCGCAGATCCCGGCGTTCTGGATGGTGAAGGCGATGCTGGCGACGGTCGGCGTCGCGTTCGCGCTGGCGAAGGTGTCGGTCTATTCGAGCATCGGCCTGCTGGCCGCGGACCGGCAGCGCCACGCCAGCCTGACCAGCTTCGTCGAAGGCTGCTTCATGCTCGGTGTGCTCGCCGGGCCGTGGATCTTCGGGCACTTCATCCAGCGCCAGGCGTCGCCGACCGATCCGGTCTGGCTGTCGGCGTTCCAGTGGATCGGCGTGGCCTGCCTCGCGACGATCGCGCTGCTGGCCTTCGCCGCGCTCGACGAACGCGAGGCCCGCGACGCGCAGGCGCCGACGCAGTCCATCCTCGACATGCTGCGGATGCTGCGCCTGCCGCTGGTCGGCCTGTTCGTGGTGTCGGCCTTCCTCTACGTGCTGATCGAGCAGGGCGTGAACACCTGGCTGCCGACGTTCAACGCCGAGACGCTGCACCTGTCCACCGTCACCAGCGTGCAGATGGCGAGCCTGTTCGCCGCGGCGATCGCGATCGGCCGGCTCGGCGCGAGCGCGGTGCTGCGCGTACTGCCGTGGCACTGGCTGCTGGCGCTGTGCCTGGTCGCGATGGGCGTGCTGGTGCTGGTCGTGCTGCCGATGGCCGCGGACGCGACGCCGCCGGCCGCGGACGGCTGGCGCCATGCGCCGGCCGCCGCCTTCGTGCTGCCGCTGCTGGGCCTGTTCATGGCGCCGATCTACCCGACCCTGTGCTCGGTGATCCTCAGCGCGCTGCCCAAGCCGCGGCATGCGCCGATGACCGGCCTGATCGTGGTGTTTTCCGCGCTCGGCGGCACCTTCGGCTCGTTCCTGACCGGGCAGCTGTTCCTGCACCTCGGCGGCGAGCGCGCGTTCTACTGCTCGCTGCTGCCGATGGCGCTGCTGCTGACGACGGTCCTGCTGTTCAGGCGCCAATCGAGCCGGTTCGCCGCCGCGACCGATTGAGCGCACGGCGGCGGGCCCTTTCCCGCGATCGGAGGCAGGCAACCATGCGCGACGGACCGAATCCCTCCCGGCAACGCCGCCGATGCGGCGCGTTGCGCTTCGCGCGCGGCCTTGCGTCGCTGTTCGCGCTGGCGTCGGCGACGATCGCCTTGGCCGTGTCCGCCGCGTCGCCGGCGAGCGCCGCCGATGCGCCGCCGCTCGACTTCCGCATCGTCGAAGGCCAGGTGCTCAATGCGTTCCATCGCCATGGTCCGGTCGCCGCGCACCTGCTGCTGAGCGGCGGTCGCCATCCGCGGGTGCTGGTCGCGTTTCCCGCGGGCAACAGCGGCGCCGGCGTGTGGTTCGAGGACGCCGCCGTGCCGCTGTCGTGGACGCTCGACGCCGTCCGCGACGCCGACCTGCGCGATGCGCAGGGCCGGATGCTGCGCGGCATCGTCGCCGACGCGCGGGTCGACGGCACGCTCCTCGTCCACGACGCGGCGCTGGGCAGCGTCCGCACCCTGCGCGACTACCAGTTCGACCGGCGCTTGCCCGACGCGGTGAAGACGCCGCTGCGGGCGGACGGCGACACGCTCGCCTGGGCGCGATCGCGGCTCGACGGCGCGCCGGGGTATGCGCTGTCGATCCGCGTCGTCGACGGGACCATCGACCGCGAGGCCGACGGCCGCTGGCGCCTGTCGCCGAAGCGCGCGGGCACGCCGCTGCGCCTGCGCATCGCGGCGTACACCGGCGAGCCGCCGCTGGCGCCGCTGGACGGCGACGCCCTGCTCAACGAGACCGCCGGCGACGACGCCCGCAGCCGGCAGGCGCTCGCGTTCCTCGCCTACCGCGAGAAATTCCTCGCCGGCTCGTGGCGCTTCGACACCTATTTCGGCCGCGACACGCTGATGTCGCTGCGCCTGCTGATGCCGGCGCTGGCGCCGGACGCGATCGAGAGCGGGCTGGGCGCCGTGCTCGAACGGCTGGACGCCGGCGGCGAGGTCGCGCACGAAGAGGACATCGGCGAATTCCCGATCCTGCGCCGGCGCCTCGGCACCGCGCCCGCCGACGCGGCGACGCCGGGCCGGCAGGACGCGCCGATCTACGACTACGCGATGGTCGACGACGACTTCATGCTCGCGCCGGTCGCCGCCACGTATCTGCTGGAGACGCCGGACGGCCGTGCACGCGCGCAGGCGTTCCTCGCGCGGCCGCTGCCGTCGGGCGAGCGCACCGGCGCCGCGCTCGCGCGCAATGCCGCGTTCGTGCTGCGCAGCGCGGCGCCGTTCGCGCGGCGGCCGGGCCACGACCGCCTGATCGCGTTGAAGGGCGACCGCAGCCATGGCCAGTGGCGCGACAGCCGCGACGGCCTCGCCCACGGGCGCTACGCCTACGACGTGAACGCGGTGCTGGTGCCGGCGGCGCTGGACGCGATCGCGGCCCTCGCCCGCAGCGGCCTGCTCGACCCCCACGCCACGCCCGCGCAGCGCGCCGCGATGCAGGCGGCCGCGCGCGATGCGCAGGTCTGGTCGCGCCGCGCGCCGGCGCTGTTCCGCACGCAGGTGCCGGATGCGCGCGACCGGATCGCCGCCTACGCGCGATCGATCGGCGTCGATGCGGACGCCGCGCTGGCGTCGGTGCCGGCGCATGGCATCGACTTCGATGCGCTCGCACTGGGTGCCGACGGCCGGCCCATCCCGGTGCTGCATTCCGACGGCGGCTTCGCGCTGCTGTTCCGCACGCCGCCGGCCGCGGACCTCGATCGCCTGCTGGCCGCGGCGCTGCGGCCGTTTCCCGGCGGGCTGATGACCGATGCCGGCCTGCTGGTCGCCAATCCCGCGCTGGCCGGCGAGGACGTGCAGCGGTCGTTCGGCCGCAACGCCTACCACGGCACCGTGGTGTGGTCGTGGCAGCAGGCGTTGTTCGCCGCGGGACTCGCGCGGCAACTGCGGCGGACGGACCTGCCCGCGCCGCTGCGCGCACGCCTGCGCAGCGCGCAGCGCAGGCTGTGGGCGGTCATCGACGCCACCCGCGATTGGCGCACCTCGGAGCTGTGGACCTGGTCGTTCGCCGACGGCCGCTACGTGCCCGCGGCGTTCGGCCAGAACGGCGGCGACGCCGACGAATCGAACGCGCCGCAGCTCTGGAGCACGGTGTACCTGGCGATCCCGCGGCCCGCGGACTGAGCCGCACGCCGCGCAGCGCGCCGGGCGCCGGGCGTGAATCCGGCGCGGCGGCTGGCGCTCAGGCGAAGGGGTAGAGCCGCCCGCCCGCGATGGTCGCGCGCAGGCGCAGGTCGTCGCGATCGAGCAGCAGCACGTCGGCGTCGGCGCCGACC
>JBQCJG010000356.1:0-29528 GCA_051952955.1 Lysobacteraceae bacterium
GAAGGTTCCCTGCCCGCGCGACCGATCAGCCGCCGGCGGCCGGGGCCGCCGGATTCCGCAGCGAGCGGTTGATGATGCCGATGACGGCCTCGAGCTTGGCCGGATCGATCGACGCGGTGCGGTTCGTCCGGTAGTAACTCGCGAAATCCGGCTGGTTGCAGGCGAACATGCCCACGCACAGCTGGATCATCACCCGCGACCCGCGGCCGCAGTCGAAGCCGGCGCGGCAGGCCGCGAGCGTCCAGGCCTGCTGGCCCAGGGCGCCGTTGAAGGCGTCGGCCTGCGCAGCCTCGGGCCAGCGGCCGCGCATCCGCGGCAGGACGGTCGCGATCTCGAACATCGCCGCCGGATCACCGGAATTGCGCGTTTCCTCGATGAAATAGCGCATCTGCCCGACGCCGATCTGCTGCGTGCTGCGGCCCACGTAGCGGATCTGCGCGACCAGATCGCCGGCCTTGGCGCTGCGATGCAGCCAGTACGTGGCGAGGTTGGGCGTCTTCTGCAGGTCCGCCTCGGCCTGCACGCAGATGCGCTTGGCGTCGAACACGGCCTGAATGGCCTTCTGCGAAGCGGGATCGGCGGAATTGAGCTGGGACAGCATGCGCAGGTTGCCGGCCAGCGCCCCGCCGAACGCGGCGCAATCCTCGTAGACCTCGGACAGCCGGCGCTGTGCGACGCGGTCGCCGTCCAGCGCGGCCTGGCGGATCTCGACATAGCTGGCCTCGCGCCACCAGTGGCGGTAGGCCTCCAGCGACTTGCGCAGGCCATCGGCGCGCTGCTCGGGAGTGAGGCTCGGCGAGTGTGCGACCGCCTCCGCCGGACCTGTCTCCTCGCTGCGGTCGCGGATCAACCACCAGCCGAGCCCGAGCAGGCCCAGCACCACGACGACCGCGATCACGGCCAGGATTCCCTTCTTCATGCCCCCACCTCAGCGACTGTCCGCGGGCGCCCCCCGCTCGGGCCGGCCTGCGCCGGCGACGGCGCCCCCCTCGGGTCGCGCCGCGCTGGACCGGATGTTAACGGAGCCCCGCGCCTCCGTGCATCAGGCGTCTTCCGTGACGCGCAGCACTTCCTCGATCGTGGTGACGCCGGCCAGCGCCTTGGCGATGCCGTCCTCGTACATCGTGCGCATGTTGGCCTGGCGGGCCAGCTGCTCCAGCTCGCCCATGCCGGCGTGGCGCATCACCGCGCGCCGGATCTCGTCGTTCATCACCAGGAATTCCATGATCGTGGTGCGGCCGAGGTAGCCGGTCGGCGCGATCGCGGAACCGCGCGGGCGGAACAGGTGGATCGTGCCCTGCGGCTGGTAGCGGCGCAGGTCGAACTTCTCGATCTCCTCCGGCGAGGCCTCGTAGCGCTCGGCGTGGACCGGCTCCAGCCGGCGCACGAGGCGCTGGGCGAGGATGCCGTTGATCGTGGAGGTCAGCAGGTAGTCCTCGACGCCCATGTCGAGCAGGCGGGTGATGCCGCCGGCGGCGTTGTTGGTGTGCAGCGTCGACAGCACCAGGTGGCCGGTGAGCGCGGATTGGATCGCGATCTTGCACGTCTCCAGGTCGCGCATTTCGCCGATCATGATGATGTCCGGGTCCTGGCGGACGATGCTGCGCAGGGCGTGCGCGAAATCCAGGCCGATCTGCGGCTTGGCCTGAATCTGGTTGATGCCCTCGATCTGGTATTCGATCGGATCCTCGACGGTGATGATCTTCACGTCGGGGGTGTTGATCTTGCTCAGTGCGGTGTAGAGCGTGGTGGTCTTGCCCGAACCGGTCGGGCCGGTCACCAGCAGGATCCCGTGCGGCTGCTCCAGCACCTTCTGGAACTGCGGCAGGAAGTCGTCGGTGAAGCCCAGCTTCCTGAAATCGAAGACGACGGTCTCGCGGTCGAGCAGTCGCATCACCACCGATTCGCCGTGCGCGGTCGGCACCGTGCTCACGCGCAGGTCCAGCTCCTTGCCCTGCACCCGCAGCATGATGCGGCCGTCCTGCGGCAGGCGGCGCTCGGCGATGTTGAGCTTGGCCATGATCTTCACGCGCGAGATGACCGCGGCGGTGAGGTTGGCCGGCGGGCTTTCGCCCTCCTCCAGCACGCCGTCGATGCGGTAGCGCACCTTCAGCCGGTTCTCGAACGGTTCGATGTGGATGTCGGAGGCGCGCAGTTCGACCGCGCGCTGGATGATCAGGTTGACCAGGCGGATGACCGGCGCCTCGGACGCGAGGTCGCGCAGGTGCTCGACGTCGTCCATGTCGCCCGACTCGCCCTCGGCGGTCTCGACGATCGCGCCCATCGCGCTGCGGCCCTGGCCGTGCCAGCGTTCGATCAGGTCGCCGATCTCGGAGCGCAGGCCCACCAGCGGGCGGACCTCGCGCTGGGTGGCGAGGCGGATCGCGTCGCGGACGTACGGGTCCTGCGGATCGGCCATCAGCACGTCGACCCGGCCCGGCGCTTCGGCCACGGGCACGGCCGCGAACTGCTTCATGAACTTGAGGCTGAGCTCGAGGCCCTCCGGCGGAAGATCCGGCAGTTCCTTCACCGCCAGCAGCGGCAGGCCGAGCACGTCGGCGCAGGTCTCGGCATGGTCGCGCTCGGACACCAGGCCGAGGCGGGCGATCAGGGCGAGCAGTTCGCCACCGGTTTCCTCCTGCACGCGCTGGGCGCGGACCAGGTCGGCCTCCTTCAGCCGGCCCTTCTCGATCAGCGCCGCGACGACGCGGTCGCCATCGCTGGCGGGGGGCGGGATCGGGTCGCCGGTCGGCGCCAGGACAGCTGCATTCACCTTGGTCGTTCTCCGTGCAGGCCCGCGCCGGGCGGGCCGGACGCGCTGGGTCGTTACTGTAACCCGGCGCTCCCGCCAGAAACGACCGCGCCGCCCGGAGGCGGCGCGGTCGTGTTCCATCCCAAGGCCCGTTCCGTCGGACCCGCCCATGGGACCGCCGGCCCGCGCGGAAGTTCCGCGACGATCCGACGAACGGCGATGCCCGGCGCGGTCAGCGCTGGGCCACCGCCTTGGGCTGTTGATCCTGGTCGGGCGCCTGCGACTGCATCGGCGCCGGCGTCGCCTGCGGCTGCATCCGCGAAACCTCGGCCATGCGCGTGCTCTGGTCCACCGTCTGCGTCGTCGCCTGACCGTAATCGATGTACGAGTTCTTCGACGCAGGGTTCGTCGGGTTGCCCTCCACCGCCACCAGCAGCGTCTGCCCGTTCGGGGTGTTGGTCTTCGCCACGTGGTCGATCGAGTTCAGCCCGCTGGCGCGCGCATCCGCCGCCACCGCCGCCGCGGCCTTCGTCAGTTCGTCCTGCGACTTGAACCCGCCGCTCGGACCCAGCTGCTGCAGGTTCGCCATCGCCTGCTCGTACAGCTTGTGGTCCGGGTGCTTCGGATCGGCGATCGACGGCTTGTCCGACGACGAGGCCGGCGGCTGCTGGGGTTGCTGCTGCGTCGGCGGCTGCTCGGACGAGGACGTCGGCGGCGCCTGCGGATTCGGCGTCTGCTGCGGGGCTTGCGGCTGCGGCGCCGGCTGCTGCTGCGTGGGCTGCTGATCCGGCGCCTGCGGTGCCGGTTGCGGCTGCGCCGGGGTCTGCTGGGTCGGCTGCTGCGTCGAGGATTGCGGATCAGGCGTCTGCGGCGCAGGCTGCGGCTGCGCAGGCGCCTGCTGCGTCGGCTGCTGCGGCGTCGGCGTCGTCTGCTGCTGGCCGGGGTAGATGCCCAGCGCGGTCAGCGTGTCCTTGCCGGCCATGCCGTCGACCGGCTGCAGGCCTTTCTGCTGCTGGTACTGCTTCACCGCCGCTTCGGTCTGGTCGCCGAAGTAGCCGGTCGTCGGCAGCGGCTGCCCGTTCACGCGGACGCCCGCCGCGTTCAGCGCCTCCTGCAGATGCTTCACGTCCGGCCCCTGGTCGCTGTGCGCCAGCAGCGTCCGCGGCGGGAACTCCAGGTACTTGCGCGGATCCACCGCCTGCCCGCCCAGCACCACGCCGTTGGTGTTCTCGCGCACCTCGAAATGCAGGTGCGTGTCGCCCTTCGCAGGCGTGTTGCCGCTGCGACCCATCGTGCCGATCACCGTGTCCTCGGTGACCCGCTGGTCCTTCGCGACGTTGATCGAATTCAGGTGCCCGTACAGCGTCTGCAGGCCGTTGTCGTGCTGGATCACCACGGTGTTGCCGTAACCGCGCATCTGGCCGCTGAAGATCACCTTGCCCGGCCCGAACGACTCAATCGGATCGCCGACCTTGCCCTGGATGTCGATGCCCTTGTGGGTACGGCTGCCATCGCCGCGCGACGTACCGAATTCGCCGTCGCCTTCGCCCTCCTTGTCCCTGCGGTTGACCGTGTAGTTGCCCGGCGCCGGCCAGGTATTGCCGCCCTGCGTCGTCTGCGGGGCCGGCTGCTGCGATTGCGTCGGCGTCTGCGGACTGGGCTGCGGCGTCGTCTGGGTCTGGCCCGGATAAATGCCGAGCGCGGTGAGCGTGTCGCGGCCGGCCTTGCCGTCGGCTTCCAGCCCCTTCTGCTGCTGGTACTGCTTCACCGCCGCCTCGGTCTGGTCGCCGAAGTGGCCGGTGGTCGGCAGCGGCTGGCCGTTCACGCGCACGCCGGCGGCGTTCAGCCCTTCCTGCAGACGCTTCACGCCGGCGCCGTCCTCGCCCTTCACCAGCAGCTTGTCGTCGAGGCCGCCGCCGCCCGTGGGCGTCGTCTGCGAGGCGCCGGGCGTGGACGAGCCTGGCGCCGGCTTGTCCGGCGACGGCGTGCCTTGCTGCGGCTGCCCCTGGGTCTGCTCCTGCGTCTTGTAGATCGCGAGTCGCTGGTTGTAGAACTCGATGGCATTTTCGTAGGTGTAGCCCTTGGGGACCTGCGCGCCCCCGCCCGCGCGCGCGCCTGGCAGCGAGGCCCATTCGACACCGGCGTGGTAGATCGCGCCACGGATGTCGCCGCGTTCCAGATCCTTCGGAATGTTGATGCCGACCGGCTGCTTCTGGGTCAGCGTCCAGTAGGCGACCAGATCCTGACCCGGGGGGTCGAACTTGATGTCCACGCCCTGCTTGTGCCAATACTTCTTGGCAGCCTCGAAATCCGCGGAATTGAACTGGTAGCGACCGATGTTGTCGCCGTCGCGCTGATCGGTCTGACGCACTGCGGACGCGGGAAAGCCGCCGCCGCGATCGATGTCGTCCGGGGGGAAATGCCCGCTGCTGCGGCGAGTCCCGTTGTTGTTGTAGTACGACTTCGACGGATCCTTCCACTCACCGTCGATGACTTCGCGCCGCGCGATCAGATCGAGGAACGCGCGCACTTCCGGCGTGAATTGCCCGCCCTTGCTCACGGTCGGGTCGTTGGTCAGCTCGACATCCTGCGGTCTTGTCGCCATGGGGCACTCTCTGGAATGAAATGGATGCGCGATCGTGTTTCAGCGATGCGCGAAGGATGCTTGCCGTGCATGTCCGCCACGCCCGGATTCGATTGTCGACGTGGCGACGAGGCACCGCCGCCGACTGGCGGCGCGCTCAGCGCGCGCCCACCGCCATCCGATTCTCCTGCTGCTGTTCGGGCTGCGGCGTCGCCGGCTGCTGCGTCCGCGTCGCGTCGGCCATCTGCGTGCTCTGCTGCACCGTCTGCGTCGTCGCCTGACCGTAATCGATGTAGGAGTTCTTCGACGCCGGGTTCGTCGGGTTGCCCTCCACCGCCACCAGCAGCGTCTGCCCGTTCGGGGTGTTGGTCTTGGCCACGTGGTCGATCGAGTTCAGCCCGCTGGCGCGCGCATCCGCCGCCACCGCCGCTGCGGCCTTCGTCAGTTCGTCCTGCGACTTGAACCCGCCACTGGGGCCGAGTTGCTGCAGGTTCGCCATCGCCTGCTCGTAGAGCTTGTGGTCCGGGTGCTTCGGATCGGCGATCGACGGCTTGTCCGACGACGAGGCCGGCGGCTGCTGGGGTTGCTGCTGCGTCGGCGGCTGCTCGGACGAGGAGGTCGGCGGCGCCTGCGGATTCGGTGCCTGCTGCGGGGCCTGCGGCTGCGCGGGCGTCTGCTGCTGGGTGGGCTGCTGGGACGAGGGCTGCTGATCCGGCGTCTGCGGTGCCGGCTGAGGTTGCGCAGGGGTCTGCTGGGTCGGCTGCGGCTGGGTCGGCGCCTGCTGCGGCTGCGTCGGCGCCTGCTGGGTCGGCTGCTGCGTCGACGGCTGCGGATCCGGCGTCTGCTGCGACGGCTGCTGCGGATTCGGCGTCGGCGTCGCCTGCGTCTGGCCCGGATAGATGCCCAGCGCGGTCAGCGTGTCCTTGCCCGCCTTCCCGTCGACCTCCAGCTTCTTCTGCTCCTGGTACTGCTTCACCGCCGCTTCGGTCTGGTCGCCGAAGTGGCCCGTCGTCGGCAGCGGCTGGCCGTCGACGCGCACGCCCGCCGCGTTCAGCGCTTCCTGCAGCCGCTTCACGCCCGCGCCGTCCTCGCCCTTCACCAGCAGCGTGTCCTTCAGCGAACCGCTGTCGGACGCATTCGACTGCGGCGACGTCTGGCCGGGCTGCGACGGGGTCTGGCCCTGGGTCTGGCCTTGGCCCTGTTCCAGCGAGCGGTAGTGCGACAGGCGCTGGTTGTAGTAATCGGCGGCCTGGTCGACCGTGTACCCCTTCGGCACCTGCTTGCCTTCGCCCGCATGCGCGCCGGGCAGCGACGCCCACTCGTAGCCGCCGTCGCGGATCGCCGCGCGGATGTCGCCGCGGTTGAGGTCGTCGACCACGTTGTGGCCCGGACGCTTCTGCGTCATGGTCCAGTACGCGACCTTGTCCTGATCTTCCGGCGAGTAGCCCTTGATCGAGGGGTCCGCCTTCTTCGCGTCGCCCCAGTCGCCGCGGTTGAACTGGTAGCGGCCGACGTTGAAATCGGTGCCGGCGGTTTTAGGGAAGCCGTTGCCGGCCTCCACGTCCGCCTGGGTGAAGTGGCCCGTGCTGCCGCGCACGCCGTTGTTCTCGTTGTAGGAACTGCGGTTGAGCCCGCCCGCGGTTTCCTTCCACGCGATCATGTCGAGATAGGCGCGCACTTCCGGGGTGAACTTGCCGCCGTGGCTGACGGTGCCGTCGGTGGTCGCCTGTCCCTGCGACGCGGGCGGCTGCTGCGTGCCCGGGGACTGCGGCTGCGGCGTCGGCGCCTGCGGGTTCGGCTGCGGCGTGGTCTGCGTCTGACCCGGATAGATGCCGAGTCCCTTCAGCGTGTTCTCGCCGGCCTGGCCGTCGACCTTCAGGCCGTTCTGCTCCTGGTACTTGCGCACCGCGGCCTCGGTCTTGTCGCCGTAGTAGCCGGTGGTCGGCAGCGGCTGGCCCGCCTCGTCGCGGATGCCGGCCTTGTTCAGCGCTTCCTGCAGGCGCTTCACGCCTTCGCCCTGTTCGCGCGGCATCAGCAGCGTGTCCTTCAGCGTGCCGCTCTCGGGCGCCGGCGTGGAGGCGCCGGGCTGCGACGGCGAGACGGCGCCGTTGCTCTGGATGCGCCCCTGCAGCAGGTCGTTGATGTAGCGCTGGAACTGCGCCGGCTCGACTTCGACGTGGGCGTGCGTACCGAAGTGATGACGCCCCTTGGGCCCGGTGCCGGACTGGATGCCGAGCGCCTCGCCGTACTCGATCCGCTCGCCCTCGCGCTTGGTGAAGGTGCGGTTGTCCATGTGCAGGACCTGGCCGATCAGTTCCGCGCCCGGCGTGCCGAACGGCTTGTCGTAGATGCGCACGCCGCCGAAGGTGTTCGGGTTGAGGTAGTGCGCATAGCCGGAGATCGGCGCCGGCACGGACACGTTCGCGTTCCCGGACGGGTCCAGCAGGATGATGTCCTTCTTGACCAGCGTGTGGCTGCCCTCGCGGCGCGTCGACTCCAGCTCGCCGTTGACGAACGCGCCGCGCGAATCCACGGCCGCGGCGTTGCCCGTGCGCACGGCTTCGCGGTTGGTGTTCGGATGATGGATCGCGAGGCCTTCGAACGAGCTGACCGGGATGTTCCTGCCGAGGTCTTCGCGGGGTTCCAGCAAGGTATAGCGCGACATGAGGGGATCCTTTTCCGGGGAGCGGCGGTGGCCGCAGGCAGTGCGGACGTGCGGGAGGGGGCGTGCGTCAGGGGCTCGGCATTTCCGGGTCCTGGGTCAGCAACCAGCAGTTGTCGGCGAGCCGGAACCGGTACGAATTGCCTTCGGACACGTTGTAGTCGTAGCTCACGAAGCGGGCGTCGTCCGATTCGCGGGTGATCTTCAGCTGCAGCGGCTTCGGATCGGACTGGCCGGTGGAATCGACGAAGTGGAACGCGCCGTCGGAGAAGCCGACGTTGAAGCCGGCGTACTTGTCGCGCGCCACGTAGACCATGCGCTCGTGGTCGCCTTCCGCGTCCGAATGCAGTTCCGCGACCTTCACCAGCGGCGCGGTGAACGCGGTGCGGACGGCATCGTCGGACGCGAAGACCTTCAGGAAGGCGTCGAAATTGGTGGAGGGACACGCCGGCGGGACGTCGGCGGGCAGCGGTTTCACTTCGAAGGACTTCACCTGCAGCGCGCTGTCCTGGCCGGGGGCGTTCCAGCGGTCGTACGGGCCGTAGGTGGTGATCGCGAGGCGGCGCGCGCCGTCGGCGAACGCCATGTTGCAGTAGCCGTCGCTGCTGCAGCTCTCGACTTCCGGCAGTTCGTCGCAGACATCCGCATCGCCGCCGATGTTCGACCGGCACTCGGGATCGCGCAGCGGCAGCCAGCCGTCGGCGAGCAGCGCCGCGCGGACGCCGGCGTAGGGTCTGCCCTCCGCGACCGCACCGGGCAACGGCTTCGCCGAGGGTGCCGGCGCGGGTGCGCTGACGGCGGCGGCGGTCGTCGCGGCGGCGGGCGACGGTGCCGCGGGAGACGCGGCCGGCGCTTCGCCGGCGGGCGCGGGCGCGGGGGTCGCGCGGCAGGCAGCCAGCATCAGGAGCAGCGCCGTGGACAGCAGGGGGAATCCGGCGGGGAATCGTGCGGCGATCGGGGAAGGCATCGGGGTCGTCGTGTCGTCAGGGGGCGAAAAAAGCGGGTCCGGGTCGGGCTCTGGTCGCGTCGCGGATGCGGCCCCCGTGGACCACGGAGAGCGACATCGGGTCATGCGCGGGCGTCCGTCGATGAAGCGCACGGAAGGAGGCGTCGGTCCGGCGCCGGTGTCGTGCGGAGATCGCACGCACCGGCGCCTGCCGCGGGCGGACGTCAGCGCGCGCCCACCGCCATCCGGTTCTCCTGCTGCTGTTCGGGCTGCGGCGTCGCCTGCTGCTGCGTCCGCGTCGCGTCGGCCATCTGCGTACTCTGCTGCACCGTCTGCGTCGTCGCCTGGCCGTAGTCGATGTAGGAGTTCTTCGATGCCGGGTTCGTCGGGTTGCCCTCCACCGCCACCAGCAGCGTCTGCCCGTTCGGGGTGTTGGTCTTCGCCACGTGGTCGATCGAGTTCAGCCCGCTCGCGCGCGCATCCGCCGCCACCGCCGCCGCGGCCTTCGTCAGTTCGTCCTGCGACTTGAACCCGCCGCTCGGACCCAACTGCTGCAGGTTCGCCATCGCCTGCTCGTACAGCTTGTGGTCCGGGTGCTTCGGATCCGCGATCGACGGCTTGTCCGACGACGACGCGGGCGGCTGCTGGGGTTGCGTCGGCGGCTTCTCGGACGAGGAGGTCGGCGGCGTCTGCGGCTGCTGCGGGGTAGGCTGCGGCTGCGCGGGGGTCTGCTGGGTCGGCTGCTGCGGCGTCGGCGCCTGCTGGGTGGGCGGCTGGGTCGAGGGCTGCTGGTCCGGCTTCTGCGGCGCCGGCTGCGGCTGCGCGGGGGTCTGCTGCGTTGTCTGCTGCGTCGATGGCTGCGGCGTCGGCGTGACCTGCGTCTGGCCCGGATAGATGCCCAGCGCCGTCAGCGTGTCCTTGCCCGCCTTGCCGTCGACCGGCTGCAGCCCCTTCTGTTCCTGGTACTGCTTCACCGCCTGCTCGGTCAGGTCGCCGAAGTGGCCCGTAGTCGGCAACGGCTGGCCGTTGACCTTGATGCCCGCAGCATTCAGCGATTCCTGCAGGCGCTTCACGCCCGCACCGTCCTCGCCCTTCACCAGCAGCTTGTCGTCCAGGCCGCCGCCCGGCGACTGCGTCTGGCCGGTCGCGCCGGCGGTCTGGCTGTACTTGTTCGGATCGCCGCTGAGCGCCTTGTACGCCTGGTCGGGGGTCATGCCCGACTGCACGTTCTTCTGGTACTGCTCGCGCATGTGGTCCAGCGCGGTCTGCACTTCCTTCGGCGTGATCGATGCCGAATTGTTGCCGACCTTGTCGTAGTGGCTGCGGCCGCCCTTGTCGGGATCGCCCACGCTGGCGAACTCCATCGACAGCGCGACCTGGGCGCTGTGCAGGCCCTGCGCGCCGCCGGTCTTGCCGACGATGTAGTTGTGCACCGCCGGGCGCTTCTCGTCGATCAGGTAGTCGGCGAACATCTTCTCCTGCAACTGCGGCGTGAACTTGGCGTTCCTGTCGATGCCCAGCTTCTCCACCGTTTCCTTCAGCGTGGTGTCGACGAACTGGTACTTGCCCACCGCGAACAGGTAGTTCGGATCGCTCTTCGACAGTTCCTGGCGACGCATGATCTCGCCGACCGTGAGGTCGGTGAGGTTCTGCGGCTTGCTGCTGTCGCCGGCGTTGCCGCGGTTGTAGGAGTTGTAGCTGCCCTCGCCGCGGCCGATCAGGCGGCCCAGCTCGTTGTCCGGGCCGAAGCCGTAGGGATTGGTCTGCGCGGACGGCGCCGGCTGCGGCTGGCTCGGCTGCTGCGGCTGGCTCGGCTGCTGCGGCTGGCTGGGTTGCTGCGGCTGCGACTGGGTCGGCGGCTGCTGCGGCTGCGGCGTGGTCTGGGTCTGGCCCGGATAGATGCCCAGCGCGGTCAGCGTGTCCTTGCCCGCGCGGCCGTCCATGTCCAGCCCCTTCTGCTGCTGGTACTGCTTCACCGCCGCCTCGGTCTGGTCGCCGAAATGGCCGGTCGTCGGCAACGGCTGGCCGTTGACCCGGATGCCCGCCGCGTTCAGCGCTTCCTGCAGGCGCTTCACGCCCGGGCCGTCCTCGCCCTTCTCCAGCAGCGTGTCCTTGGTCGTGCCGCTGTCGGGGGACGCGTTGCCGCCGGCCGTCGGCGGCGTGGCGGTGACGGCACCGCCGGTCTGGATGCGGCCTTCCGCGAGGTCGCTGATGTACTTCTTCTGCGTCGCCAGGTCCGCCTGCAGGTGGACGTGGATCGCGCCGGGCTCGGCGCCGTAATCGCTCTGGATGCCGATCGGCTTGCCGTACTCGATGCGCGCGCCTTCCTTCGGTTCGCTGCCGGGCTGCATGTGCAGCACCGCGCCCAGGCGCTGCGCGCCCGGCGTGCCGAACGGCTTGTCGTAGAAGAACACCGTATTGGTCCCGTCGTGCGTCGGGTGCGCATACGACGTCGGGAACGGCGACGGCACGCTGACGTTGCGGTCGGAGCCGTTCACCAGCAGCACGAAGTCCTTCACGATCTCCTCGCGGTCGCGGATCTTCACCTCCTCGCGGCGACCCTGCACGGTGTCGTATTCGCGCGAGCGCAGCTCGGGCTGGCTGGGATGGTGCCGTTCGAGGTCCTCGTAGCGGTTGACGTTTTCGACGCCGCGCGGGGTGCTTTCTACGATCGTGTAACGGCTCATGGACGGGTTCCTTTCGATGCGAGGAAGAGACGTGTCTGGAAGTTGGCGGAAGCGATCAAGCGAACGCGGCAGGCGTCAGGGCGTGGGCGGCCTCGGGTCCTCGGTCAGCCGCCAGCAGCCGTCCCGGAGATCGAAGCGGTAGGAGTTGCCTTCGGACATGCCGTAGAGATACGAAACCTCGCGCCGGTCGGGCGAAGGCGCGCCGATCTTCAGCGAGAGCGGGTTCGGATCGCGGCGGCCGTTGCCGTCCACGAAGTGGAAGGCATCGCCGGCATAGGCGACGTTGAAGCCGCGATACGCCGACGCCGTCTGGTAGGTCATCCGCGGGAAATAGCCCTCGTCGCCGCGATCCTCGATCTCGGCGACCTTCACCAGCGGCGCGGTGAACGCGAGGCGGGCGCCGTCGTCGGAGGCGAACGCCTTGAGGAAGGCGTCGAAGTCACCGGACGGGCAGCGCGCCGCGGCATCGGCACCGGGCAGCGGCAGCAGTTCGAACGACTTCACCTGCAGCGCGCTTTCCTGGCCCGGCGTGTTCCAGCGGTCGTACGGGCCATAGGTGGTGACCTCCAGCCGGCGCGCACCGTCGGCGAAGTCCATGTTGCAGTAGCCGTCGCTGCTGCAGCTTTCGACCTCGGGCAACTGGTTGCAGACCGGGGCATCGCCGCCGATGTTCGACCAGCATTCGGGGTCGCGCAGCGGCAGCCAGCCATCCGCGAGCAGGGCCTGGCGCACCGTGGCATAGGGCTTGCCTTCGGCGACGGCGGACGGGAGCGCCTTCGCGGGTGCGGGCGTGCCGGCGGCGGCAGGCGGCGGCGTGGTCGTGGACGGCGGCACGGCAGCCGCTTCGCCGGTCGGCGCCGGAACGGAGCTGGCGCGGCAGGCCGTCACGGCCAGGAGCAGGGCGGCGCAGAGGACGGGAAGCCGGAGAGGAGTCGAGACAGGCATGGGGGAGGTCAGCGGGTAGCGGAAGGGAGTCGTCGCAGCGGCAGGACCGCGGAGAGGGACCCGCGAAAAAGGACGCGACCGGCACAGGGTCGGAGCAAACGCGGGCGACGGGAAGCGCCGGAAGGCAGGCCGATGCGTGCACCGGCGACGCGGCGCGCGAAGTGCGAAGTCCGTCCCGGAACCCCGCCCGGACGCCAGGGACCCGCGGCGCATGCGCGCACGCGGAGTCGCGCCACCGATGCGGGCCGGGGCGCAGGAAGGGCGGGAAGGAAGGAGGCGGACGGGAAAACGGGCCTGCGAGAGGCGGGCCGCGGCATCATCGCGCGGCGGCGGTACGGCAACGGGAATCGCCCACGGCGGCATGCGCGTGGGCGGTGCTCACGGGCCGGGGCGGATGCCGCCCGGCATGTATCGGCAGTGGCCACTGCCTGCAGTCTCGTATCAGCCATGACAACACCTGATGGATACGATCGTTCGGGTTTTCCGCGATTCCCCGCTGCTCGGCGAGTTCGCGTAACACGCTATGTAACACAGGCATTCGCCGGCGCACCACCGCGGCCGACGAACGGCGCGGGACGATGCATTCCGCCCGGCGGCGGGATCAGCGGACCTCCGCGACCTCCACGCCGTCCAGGCCGGCGGCCAGGGTGCGGGCGTCGCCGCCCTGGGCCAGCTTGATCTTCAGGCGCACCTCGTTCTGCGAGTCGGCGTAGCGCAGGGCGTCCTCGTAGCTGATCTCGCCGGCCTGGTACAGCTCGAACAGGGCCTGGTCGAAGGTCTTCATGCCGAGGTTGGTCGACTCCTTCATGACCTCCTTCAGCTTGTGGATCTCGCCCTCGCGGATGTAGTCCTGCACCAGCGGCGTGCCGAGCAGGATCTCCATCGCGACCTTGCGGCCCTTGCCGTCGGGGGTCGGGATCAGCTGCTGCGCCACCACCCCCTTCATGTTGAGCGAGAGGTCCATCAGCAGCTGGCTGCGGCGGTCCTCGGGGAAGAAGTTGATGATGCGGTCCATCGCCTGGTTGGCGTTGTTGGCGTGCAGCGTGCACAGCACCAGGTGGCCGGTCTCGGCGAAGGCGATGGCGTAGTCCATGCCCTCGCGGGTGCGCACCTCGCCGATCATGATCACGTCCGGCGCCTGGCGCAGGGTGTTCTTCAGCGCGGCTTCCCAGCTGTCGGTATCGATGCCGATCTCGCGCTGGGTGATGATGCAGCCCTCGTGCTTGTGCACGAACTCGATCGGATCCTCGATCGTGATGATGTGGCCGGTCGAATTCTGGTTGCGGTAGCCGATCATCGCCGCCAGCGACGTCGATTTGCCCGTACCGGTGGCGCCGACGAAGATGATGATGCCGCGCTTGGTCATCGCCAGCGTCTTGATGATCGGCGGCAGCGCCAGTTCCTCGACCGTCGGGATCTTCGACTCGATCCGGCGCAGCACCATGCCGACCTGGTTGCGCTGGTAGAAGCAGCTCACGCGGAAGCGACCCACGCCGGAGACACCGATCGCGAAGTTGCACTCGTGCGTCTTCTCGAACTCCTCGCGCTGCGCCGGCGTCATCACGTTCAGCACCAGGTCGCGGCTCTGCTGCGGCGTCAGCGCGTTCTGGGTGATCGGCTGGATCCTGCCGTGGACCTTCATCGCCGGCGGCATGCCCGCGGTGATGAACAGGTCCGACGCCTTCTGGTGCGCCATCAGCTTGAGGAAGGAGGTGAAGTCGATGGTGCTCATGGGGTGCTCCGGGGCGTGGACTCGTCGTTCGGCGTCGCGCGGGGCGACGTCACTCGAACAGGCGCTTGTCCTTGGCGTAGCTCTTGGCCTGCTGGCGGGTGATGAGGCTGCGCTTGACCAGATCCTGCAGGTGCTGGTCGAGTGTCATCATGCCGAAGTTCTGGCCGGTCTGGATCGACGAATACATCTGCGCGACCTTGTCCTCGCGGATCAGGTTGCGGATGGCCGGGGTGCCGACCATGATCTCCCACGCCGCGGTGCGGCCGCCGCCGACCTTCTTCAGCAGCGCCTGCGAGATCACCGCGCGCAGCGATTCGGACAGCATCGAGCGCACCATCGGCTTCTCGCCGGCGGGGAACACGTCGATGATGCGGTCGATGGTCTTCGCGGCCGAGCTGGTGTGCAGGGTGCCGAACACGAGGTGGCCGGTTTCCGCGGCGGTCAGCGCCAGGCGAATGGTCTCCAGGTCGCGCAACTCGCCGACGAGGATGTAGTCGGGGTCCTCGCGCAGCGCCGAGCGCAGCGCCTCGTTGAAGCCGTGGGTGTCGCGGTGGACCTCGCGCTGGTTGATCAGGCACTTCTGCGAGGTGTGCACGAATTCGATCGGGTCCTCGACGGTGAGGATGTGCGCGTATTCGCTCTTGTTGATGTGGTCGATCATCGCCGCCAGCGTGGTCGACTTGCCCGAACCGGTCGGGCCGGTGACCAGGATCAGGCCCTGCGGCTGGTCCATCAGCTCGCGGAAGATCGGCGGGCAGGACAGGTCCTCGAGGGTCAGCACTTCCGAGGGAATGGTCCGGAACACGGCGCCGGCGCCGCGGTTCTGGTTGAAGGCGTTGACGCGGAAGCGGGCCAGGCCGGGGATCTCGAACGAGAAGTCGCACTCGAGGAATTCCTCGTAGTCGCGGCGCTGCTTGTCCGACATGATGTCGTAGACCAGCGCATGGACCTGCGTGTGGTCCAGCGCCGGGATGTTGATCCGGCGCACGTCGCCGTCGACCCGGATCATCGGCGGCAGGCCGGCGGACAGGTGCAGGTCCGATGCCTTGTTCTTGACCGAGAACGCCAACAGTTCGGCGATATCCATGCGTGCTCCCCGCGTTGCGATGTCGTGCGGGTCGTGGACCCGGGTGTGCGCCGGAGTATAGCCCCGGCCCTCCCGTTTGCGACTGGTATCGCGACCGGGCCGCGGCCACGGCTTCGCCGTACACTGCACGCCGTCCGCCACGTTCCGCGACCGTCGTCGCAGCCATCGCCGCCCGCCATGCCAGACCTGCCGCCGCATCCCGCGCTCGACGCCCTCCTCGCCGGCATGGCCGCCGCCTCCGCGGGCCGCGCGCCGGCACGGCTGCTGGCGGTGAGCAAGACCCGGCCCGCCGATGCGGTCGCACGCGTGGCCGCGGCCCTGCGCGCCCGCCCGTCCGCGGGCCCGCCGGCGTTCGGCGAGAACTACGTGCAGGAGGCGCTGGAGAAGCAGCCGGCGCTGGCCGGGCTGGGCATCGAGTGGCACCTCATCGGCCACCTGCAGTCGAACAAGGCGAAGGACGCCGCGGCCGCGTTCGACTGGGTGCAGACGGTCGACCGCGAGAAGCTGGTCGACGCGCTGGCGAAGCATCGCGCGCCCGGGCAGAAGCCCCTGAACGTGCTGATCCAGGTGAACATCGACGACGAGGCCAGCAAGCACGGCTGCCGGCCCGAGGACGTCGATGCCCTCGCCGACGCCATCGCCGCGCGCCCGCAGCTGGCGCTGCGCGGGCTGATGGCGATCCACGCCCCCGATCCCGATCTGGACCGCCGCCGCGTCGCGTTCCGGCGCATGCGCGCCCTGTTCGACGCCCTCGCCGCCCGCCATCCCGGCGTCGACACGCTGTCGATGGGCATGAGCGAGGACTACGCCCTGGCCATCGCCGAGGGCGCGACCATGGTGCGCGTCGGCAGCGCGCTGTTCGGCGCACGCCCGCCCAGATCCACGACCGATATCCCCATTGCCCCTGCCCCGGAGCCCGCATGACCTCCGCTTCCCCCATCGCCTTCATCGGCGGCGGCAACATGGCCCGCAGCCTGATCGGCGGCCTGCTCGCCCGCGGCACCGCGGCCGACGCGATCCGCGTGTCCGAGCCGGTCGACGCCCTGCGCGACGGCCTGTCCCGCGACTTCGGCGTCGCCACCACCGCCGACAACGCCGAGGCCGCCGGCCCGGCCGGGCTGTGGGTGCTGGCGGTCAAGCCGCAGGTGATGCGCGCCGTCTGCGAGGCGCTGGCGCCGCTGGCGCAGCAGTCGCGGCCGCTGGTGGTGTCGATCGCCGCCGGCATCACCGCCGCGCAACTGCAGCGCTGGCTGGGCGGCGGCATCGCCGTGGTCCGCACCATGCCGAACACCCCGGCGCTGCTCGGCGCCGGCGTCACCGGCCTGTTCGCCAGCACCGAAGTGGACGCGAACGGCCGCGAACGGGCCGCCGGCCTGCTCGCCAGCGCCGGCAAGACGGTCTGGATCGACGACGAGGCGAAGATGGACGCCGTGACCGCCACCTCCGGCAGCGGCCCGGCCTATGTCTTCCTGCTGGCCGAGGCCATGCAGGCCGCGGCCGAGGCCGAGGGCCTGCCGGCCGAGGCCGCGCGCACGCTGGTGCTGGAGACCGTGCTCGGCGCCGCGCGCATGCTGACCGAGTCGGGCGAACCCGCCGGCGAACTGCGTCGCCGCGTCACCTCGCCCGGCGGCACCACCCAGGCCGCGGTCGAGACCTTCGAGGCCGGCGGCTTCCGCGCGCTGGTCGCCGACGCCATCCGCAACGCCACCGAACGCGGCCGCCCGCTGTCGGCCGCCAACGACTAAGGTCCGCCATGCGCCTGCCCTTCCGCACCCTGCCGCTCGCCCTCGCCCTGCTCGCGCTGACCGCCTGCGGCGGCGGCGACAAGCCCCGCGCCGCCCGCCAGATCGACGCGGTGCAGGACGCCGTCGCCCGCGTCGGCGACCTGACGGTCCGCGCCAACGCGGTGTCGACCGCACGCCTGGACGAAGCGGTCGCGAAGCAGTACGGCATCGCCCGCGCCGACGACACCGTGCTGCTGATCGTGTCGGTGCGCCAGGGCCCCGACGGCCAGGACGTCGCGGTGCCGGCCGACGTGTCCGTCACCGCCCGCACGCTCTCCGGCACGCCCGCGCCGCTGCCGATGCGCGAAGTCCGCACCGGCGATCCCGGGTCGGGCCCGGGACAGGTCCTCGTCGACCACGTCGGCACGTTCAAGGTCACGCCGCCCGACACGCTCACCTTCGACGTGAAGGTCGCCCGCGACGGCAAGCAGGTCGCGACGCTGGCGCTGACGCGGGAAATCGCGGCGGAGTAAAGCCGCGTCGCGCCCGGATTTTCCTATGGCGACGTAAGTCGCGACCCGAGGCGTCTTCAGGTCGCGACTCACGTCGCTCCTACAACAGCAAGACTCAGCGCCCGTCGCGCATCGCCCACGCCTGCACGATCTTCGCGATCTCGCGCACGCCGTCGGTGAGCGCGGCGGGGCCGGGCTGCAGGATGATCGGCGACTTGATCTCGTGGAGTTCGCCGTCGCGCACCGCGGGGATCCCGTCCCAGCCGGGCCGTGCGGCGACCTTCTCCGGGCGGAACTTCTTGCCGCACCACGAGCCGATGATCAAATCGGGCGCACGCCGGATCACTTCGCCCGGATCCTCGAGGATGCGGCCCTTCGCCAGCGACGAGGCCGCGCGCTCGGGAAAGACATCGTCGCCGCCGGCGATCGCGACCAGTTCCGACACCCAGCGGATGCCGGCGATCTGCGGGTCGTCCCATTCCTCGAAATACACCTTCGGCCGCCGCGGCAGCGACGCCGCCTGCGCGACGATGGCGTCGAGCCCGCGGCGCAGGTCGTCGGCGTAGGCATTCGCGCGTTCGGCGACGCCGACCAGCGCCCCGAGCCGGCGCACGTAGTCGAGGATGCCGTCGACGCCGCGGTGGTTGCTGATCCACACCTCGACGCCGTGCCGGATCAGCGCGGACGCGATATCGGCCTGGATGTCGGAGAAGCCGACCACGAAATCCGGTTCCAGCCGCAGGATCTCGTCGATCTTCGCCGACGTGAACGCGCTGACCTTCGGTTTCTCCTTGCGCGCCCGCGCCGGCCGCACGGTAAAGCCGCTGATCCCGACGATGCGGTGCTGCTCGCCGAGCGCGTACAGCACTTCGGTCGGCTCCTCGGTCAGGCAGACGATGCGTTGCGGGCCCATGGCGTGTGGCAGAGTGGCGCGGTCGCCCAGTCTACCCGTCGCCCGATGCGCCTCGCGCCTTTCGCTGCCTGTCTGATGATCGCTTGCGCGGCGGGTTGCGGACCTTCGGGCGGAGATCGCGATGCTGCTGCGGCACGACATCCCCGTACCGACGCGACCGGCGCGACAGCGCCCTCACGATCCGAGGTAACAGCGCAACGGGGAGCCGGAAGCACGACCGCAGAAACCCGGGATATCGCCGCAACCGATGCGTTGCTGGAGGCTGCGGAAGCTGCCGCCACGGCGTGCGCCGGATGCGCGGCGCAACCGGCCGATCCCGCGGAGTCGCAGGAAGAAGCGGCATGGGAACGCGAACGGACCGCGCTGCTCCTCAGCGTCCAGGTCCGGGATCGGCGGACCGGGCAACCGCTTGCCGGTGCGATGGTCGGCAGTGGCACGACCGACGCCGCGGGCCGCATCGAAATGCGCCGGCCGCTGCCCCGCAGCGGAGAACGGATCGAAGTCCACTGCCCCTCGCGGCAAGACGGATTCATGCGTTCAAGCTTCATGCGCTCGAAAACGATCGGCTCGGCGCCCTTCGTCATCCGCGACGGGCACGCCGAAGCGACGATCGAGGTCGATGCCAGTGGCTGCGTCGAACCGTCCGTTCACAGCGAGCGCCGCCGCTTCGCCGGCCTCTACGACACGGGGTTCGAGAACTCGACGTTCCTGCCCTGCGAAGGCATGCCCGCAGAAGCGGCGTATTACGACCGTGCCGGGTTCTACTGGGCGAATGTCCCGCGCAACATCGGCGCCGCACTGCACAGGGCCGTGCCGGCGACGGAAGACGACTGGCGTCGTGGCCGCCGCCTCTACGTCGAATGGCTCGGCACATCGACCGGTCCGGGCATCTACGGGCACATGGGTGCGGCACTGTACGACCTCGATGTCGAAGCGCTCTACAAGGTCTCGGCGACGATTCCGGCCAGTTGCCATCCGCCCGGACTCGGCGAATTCCCTATCCCTCCGCCACCGCCTCCGCCCACGACGGACGAAGCGGGCAGCCCGCTCCCGGTTACGTCCTGACGAACGGCATCGACGACTGCGGACGCCGCAGCGAGGCCATCACGGATACAGCATCCGCTTCGTCCACGTGCCGTCCGCGCCGCGTTCGTACAGATGCCGCTCGTGCAGGCGGAACTGGGCGCCGTACCAGAATTCGATGGCGTGCGGCTTCACGCGGAAGCCGCCCCAGCGCGGCGGGCGGGGCACGTCGCCGCCCTCGAAGCGCGCCTTCGCGTCGGCGAAGCGCTGCTCGAAGGTCTCGCGGCGGTCCAGCGTCTCCGACTGGTGCGAGGCCCAGGCGCCGAGCTGGCTGTCGCGGGGGCGGCGGGCGAAGTAGAGGTCGGCCTCGGCGTCGGAGACGATCTCGACCTCGCCCTCGACGCGCACCTGCACGCCGTCGTCGCCCAGCGCCTTCCAGAAGAACAGCAGCGCGCAATGGGGATTCGCCTGCAGCTCGCGGCCCTTGCGGCCGTCGAGGTGGGTGTAGAACACGAACCCGTCCGGGCCGTGCGCCTTCAGCAGCGCCATGCGCGCCGACGGGTGACCGTCGGGCGTGGCGGTGGCGACGGTCATCGCGGTGGGTTCGGGAACGGCGGCCCTGGCCTGGGCGAACAGGTCGTCGAACGTGGCGAGGGCTTCGTGCAGGAGCGACATGGCGGGGGTCCCGTGCGGCGTTGCGCTATTGTCGCCCGATGCCGCGGATGCCGCACCCGACCTCGATCAAATCCGCCGCGATCATGACGGACCGTCCCGGGTTCGCGCCGACCCTCGTCGCCGACCTGCTCGACGACGCCCTGCGCCACGAAGCCCGCGTCTTCGGCATCGCCGGGTTGCAGGGCAGCGGCAAGTCGACGCTGGCGGCGCAGGTGGTCGCGCTGGCGCGGGCACGCGGCCTGCGCGCGGCGGCGCTGTCGATCGACGACGGCTACCTCAACCCCGGCCCGCGCCGGCGGCTGGCGCGCACGGTGCATCCGCTGCTCGCGACCCGCGGGCCGCCGGGCACGCACGCCGTCGACCTGCTGTGCGCAACGCTCGACGCGGTGCGCGCCGGCCGCGCGACGCGGCTGCCGCGGTTCGACAAGGGCCGCGACCGGCGCCTGCCGCCCTCGCGCTGGCCGACGGTCGGACCGCCGGTCTGGGCACTCGATCTGCTGGTGTTCGAAGGCTGGTGCCTGAAGGTGCCGGCCGAGGACGCCGCGGCGCTGGCGACGCCGGTGAATGCCCTGGAACGCGACGAGGACTGCGACGGCACGTGGCGTCGCTGGTGCGACGCCGCGCTCGGCCGCGATTACCCGGCGCTGTGGGCGCGGATCGACCGCCTGCTGTGGCTGCAGCCGCCCGGCTTCGAGATCGTGACGGACTGGCGCTGGCAGCAGGAGCAGGCGCTCCCCGGCGGGCCGCGCCTGTCGCGCGCCGGGGTCGACCGCTTCGTGCAGCATTTCGAGCGCGTCAGCCGACAGGCCTTGCGCTGCCTGCCGGCGATCGCCGACCGCACGCTGCGGCTGGATGCGGGGCGCCGGGTCATCGGGTAAGGACCGGCCGCCTGCGGCGCGCTGATAAGATGACGCGATGTCCCCCGCCCCCCACCTCGTCCTGGTCGGTCCGATGGGCGCCGGCAAGAGCGCGCTGGGCCGCCGGCTGGCGCAGCGCTGCGGCGTGCCGTTCATCGATCTCGACCGCGAGATCGAAGCCCGCGCCGGCGCCGACATCCCGACCCTGTTCGCCAGCGAAGGCGAACCCGGCTTCCGCCGCCGCGAACGCGAGGCGCTGGCCGACGTGATGGACGGCCCGGCCTGCGTGCTCGCGACCGGCGGCGGCGCAGTGCTCGACGCCGGCAGCCGGGCGCGGATGCGCGAACGCGGCTACGTCGTGCACCTGCGGATCGAGGTCGAACAGCAGTTGGCGCGACTGGCCAACGACCGCAAGCGGCCGCTGATCGCCGGCGACGACCGCGAGGCGGTCCTGCGCCAGCTGGCCGCGGAGCGCACGCCGCTGTACGCCGAGGTCGCGCACCTGGTGTTCCCGACCGGCGGCACGGCCCCGGCCGACGAGACCGCGGCCCGGCTGGCGCGGGCCCTCGAAGGCAAGTGGCCGTGCGATGCGGGAACGCCCTCCCCCCTTCCGACGGAACCGGCATGAGCGCGTCCGATCTGCAGGTCGTCCACATCGGCGGCCCCCATCCCTATGCCATCGCCATCGGCGAAGGCCTGCTCGACGACGGCAGCGCCCTGACCGCGCGGCTGCGCGGCCGCCATGCGCTGATCGTCAGCGACGACCACGTGTCGCCGCTGTACGCGCGGCGGGTCGAGGTGGCGCTGCACAACGTGCGTCCGGACCTGGTCCTCGCCCGCTTCGTGATGCCGCCGGGCGAGCAGGCCAAGACCCTGGCGCATTTCGCCGAGGCGCTGGACGCGCTCGCCCGCCTCGGCGCCACCCGCGACGCCTGCGTACTGGCGCTGGGCGGCGGCGTGGTCGGCGACCTCGCCGGCTTCGCCGCGGCCTGCTGGATGCGCGGCATCGACTGCATCCAGTTGCCGACCACGCTGCTGGCGATGGTCGATTCCTCGGTCGGCGGCAAGACCGCGGTGGACCTGCCGCACGGCAAGAACCTGGTCGGCGCGTTCCACCCGCCACGCGCGGTGTTCGCCGACATCGCTGCACTCGACACGCTGCCCGACCGCGAGTTGCGCGCCGGGCTGGCCGAGGTGGTGAAGTACGGCGCGATCGCCGACGTGCCGTTCCTCGACTGGCTGGAAGAGAATGCCGCCGCGCTGCTGGCCCGCGACCGCGCGGCGCTGGCCGAGGCCATCGCCCGCAGCTGCCGGCACAAGGCCGACATCGTCGAGCGCGACCTGTACGAACACGGCGACCGCGCGCTGCTGAACTTCGGCCACACCTTCGGCCACGCCATCGAGACCGAGCAGGGCTACGCCGGTGCCGGCAGCGATGCCCTGAACCACGGCGAGGCGGTGGCGGTTGGCATGGTGCTGGCGGCGCGGCTGTCCGCACACCTGGGCATGGCCCCGGCGGCCGACGCCGTGCGCATCCAGCGGCTGCTGGACGCGTTCGGCCTGCCGACCGCGCTGCCGGACGGCCTCGCCCCGGAGCGGCTGATCGCGCGGATGCGGCTGGACAAGAAGGCCCACGCCGCCGGCCTGCGCTTCATCCTGTGGGAAGGCGCCGGCGTCGCGCGCATCGTCGACAACGTGCCCGAAGGCGCGCTGGCGGACGTGCTGCGCGGCGACTGAGCGGCCGCCCGTCATCGTCCTTCATCGCACGGCCCGCCACGGACCGCCGCCCGCTTACAATCCGTCCCATGCGCATCCTCCTGCAACGACGACCCGACGGCCACGAAGCCCCGAAATTCGTGCAGTTGCAGCTGGAGGCCGATCTGTTCGGCGGCTGGACGCTGGTCCGCGAGACCGGCCAGATCGGCGGCCGCAGCACGGTCCGCCGCGAGCAGCACGCCGACCAGGCCAGCGCCCTCGCCGCGTTCGAACACGCCCGCGACCAGACCCTGAAGAAGGGCTTCCAGCTGATGTTCGCCCAAGGCGTCGACGCCCCGCCCTGAGCGCGCCGCATCGTCGCTTGCGCTTTCCCCGTTTCGTCTTGCCAGGATTTCCCGTGACCCCAGCTTCCCCGCTCCGCAACGACCGCTTCCTGCGCGCGCTCCGCCGCGAACCCGTGGACTGCACGCCGGTGTGGCTGATGCGCCAGGCCGGGCGCTACCTGCCGGAGTACCGCGCCACCCGCAAGCGCGCCGGCAGCTTCCTGGCGATGGCGAAGAACCCCGAGCTGGCCTGCGAAGTCACGCTGCAGCCGCTGGCGCGCTTCCCGCTGGACGCCGCGATCCTGTTCTCCGACATCCTCACCGTGCCCGACGCGATGGGCCTGGGCCTGTATTTCGTCGAAGGCGAAGGCCCGAAGTTCGAGCGCCCGCTGCGCACCGCCGAGGACGTCGCGAAGCTCGCCGTGCCGGACATGGAGACCGAGCTGCGCTACGTGATGGACGCGGTGCGCGTGATCCGTCGCGAACTCGATGGCCGGGTGCCGCTGATCGGCTTCTCCGGCAGCCCGTGGACGCTGGCCTGCTACATGGTCGAAGGCGGCGGCAGCGACAACTTCTCGAAGATCAAGGCGATGGCGCTCAACGCACCCGAGCTGCTGCACCGCATCCTGTCGGTGAACACGGATGCCGTCATCGCCTACCTCGCCGCGCAGCGCGCAGCCGGCGCGCAGGCCTTGCAGGTGTTCGACACCTGGGGCGGCGTGCTCTCGCCCGCGATGTATCGCGAATTCTCGCTGCCCTACCTCGTGCGCATCGCGAAGGAACTGGAGCGCGGCCAAGGCGCGGAGCGCGCGCCGCTGATCCTGTTCGGCAAGGGCAACGCCCCGTACCTCGAAGACCTCGCCGCGTCCGGCACCGACGCCGTCGGCGTCGACTGGCTGATCGAACTGGGCGACGCCGCGCGCCGCATCGGCGGCCAGGTCGCGCTGCAGGGCAACCTCGACCCCGCGACGCTGTACGGCAGCCCCGACGCCATCCGTACGCAGGTCCGCCACGCGCTCGACAGCTACGCCGCCGGCAACGGCGGCTCCCGCGACGGCCACGTCTTCAACCTCGGGCACGGCCTCTCGCCGGACATGAACCCCGACCACGTCGCGGCGCTGGTGGAGGCGGTGCATGCGGTGAGTGCGAGGTGATCCGCCTGCCGCGCTTGTCCTGTGCGGTCATCGCGTTCCTTGCATCGGTGCCTGCGACCGTACCGGTCATCGCGGACGAGCCGCCGAAGGCGCTTTATCTGGGCACGACGCCGGAAGCCGATCGAGAATCCGTCGCTCTCGCAGTGGTGACTCCATTGCCGAGAGACGTCGCCCGCTACGACTGTCAGCTCGACTGGATCGTCGGGATGTACGAGGGGGCACACTCCCGGAACTTCGGCGATCATTCGCTGCTCGCCATGCGCCCCGGCACGTACAAGATCTCGGCTGTCTATCGATCCGCAGGCCGCGACGGATTCATGTTCGAAGAGCATCGATTCGAGGCGGGACACACCTATCGCATCGCATGCGGCGGTAAAACGGTCCGCAATGTGCGCATTTCCGTTCGGGAAATCTCCGATACCGCGCCGAATTCAGCTGAAGAACGATCGACAGTGGACGACGCCACGCCTTGATCACCGAGGCCTACACCGGACAGCAACAACACTGGCCGACCACCGGCCGCCACGTCCTCGCGCAATACGACGACGCCGGCATCGTCGTCTACCAGGCCTACCGCCCGGCCATCGCCGACTTCGCGGTGGAACAACAGCGCTTCGGCGGCGAATTCAGCTATACCCGCATGAGCTGGATCAAGCCCAATTTCCTCTGGATGATGTTCCGCGCCGGCTGGGCGACGAAGGCAGGCCAGGAACGCATCCTCGCCGTGCGCCTGCGCCGCAGCTTCTTCGATGAGGTGCTGCGCGACGCCGTGCCGTCGTCGTTCGATCCCGCGCACCACGCCTCGCACGACGAGTGGAAGGCCGCGATCGAAACCTCCGACGTCCGCCTGCAATGGGACCCCGACCACGATCCACTGGGTGGCCCGCTTGCGCGCCGCGCGGTGCAGCTCGGACTGCGCGGTGCGATGCTGCGTCGCTACGGCGAACAGGACCTGCTTTCGGTGGAGGACATCACGCCGTTCGTGATCGAACAGCGCACGCATCTGCGCGACGGATTTTGCGATCTCGTCGTGCCGCGCGAGCGGGTGTATCCGACGCCGCATGCCGGGGCGGATTGAAGCTGCGGGATCACGGAACGTGACTCGCTCGCGGCAGCCAGCGAAACAAGCGAACTGATGGCAAAGCGTCCAAAACGGGATCCCGGCGTTCGCCGGGATGACAGCTCCTGGTGGCTTGATTCCGGCCTTCGCGCAAAGACGGCGAGCCAAGGCCCGCCCTACGACATCGCTTCGGCGTGGCGCGCGATGACGTCCGCCAGCATCTCGCCCGTCACCGGCTTGCGCACGAACGCATCGAAGCCGGCGGCGAGCGCCTGCGGTTCGGCCTCGGGATCGGCGCGGGCGGTGATCGCGACCATCGGCCGATCGAAACCGGATGCACGCAGCTGGCGCGCGAGCGCGAGCCCGTCCATGCCGGGCAGATCGAGATCGAGCAGCGCGAGATCGAAGCGCTGCGTGGCCTGCGCGGACAGCGCCGCCAGCGCATGCGCCGCGTGGACGACGCAATGGCCCTGCGCCTGCAGCAGGCCGGTGAGCACGTCGGCGACGGTCGGGTCGTCCTCGACCAGCAGCACGTCGCGCGCACGCGCAGCGACGGAAGGCTTCGCGGTGTCGAGGTAGGCGGGCGAGTCGGCGCGCGCCAGCGGCAGGCGCACGGTGAAACAGGCGCCTTCGCCCGGCGCGCTGGCAAGTTCGATGCCGCCGCCCATCGCCACCGCCAGTTCCTGGCAGATCGCGAGCCCCAGGCCGCTGCCGCCGTAGCGGCTGGCGGTGCGCGCGCCTTCGGCCTGCTCGAAGCGGCGGAACAGCCGTCGCTGCTGTTCCGCGTCGAGTCCCGGCCCGGTATCGAAGACCGACAGGCGCAATCCCTGCGGCGCGAGCGTTTCGATCGACAGCGCGATCTCGCCGCGCTCGGTGAACTTGATCGCGTTGCCAAGCAGGTTGAGCAGGATCTGGCGCAGCCGCGTGGCGTCGCCTTGCCAGCCGCCACGCACGTCGTCGGCGACGGTCGCGACGAAGCGCAGGCCCTTGCGTTCGGCCAGCGGTCGCATCAGGCCGACGACGTCCGCGACCAGCGGCGCGAGCGCGAACGGCGCTTCCTGCAACTCGAAGCGCCCGGCCTCGATCCGCGCGAGGTCCAGCGCGTCGTTCACCAGCCGCAGGAGATGGTCGCCGGCGCGACGGATCGCCTGCACGTGGCCGCGCTGCTTCGGGTCCAGCGGTGTGGACAGCAGCAGCTCGCTCATGCCGAGCACGCCGGTCATCGGCGTGCGCACTTCGTGACCGAGGTTGGCGAGGAAACGGCTCTTCGCCTGCGAGGCCTGCTCGGCGAGTTCGCGTTTCTGCTGGACCAACTGGTAGGCATGCCGGCGCCGCGCGCGCATGCGGTCGAGCCAGGCCAGCCACAGCAGCAACGCCGATGCTGCGATCGCATAGAGCGCGATGGCCCACCAGCGCTGCCACCACGGCGCCTGCACGAGGAACGCGACATGGCGCACCGGAGACCACACGCCGTCCGCGTTCGCGCCCTGCACGTCCAGCACGTAGCGGCCGGGCGACAGGGTCGAGAAGATGCGCTCGCCGCGTTCGCCTTCGTCGCCCGGCAGGACCCAGTCGGGATCGAAACCGTGCAGCCGGAAGCGGTAGCGATGCCGCACGGGATTGACGTAGGACATCACCCGCGCAACGACGCGCAGGTCGCGGTCGCCGGGCCGCACGACGACGCCCTCGGGCGAGGCCGGATCGAACTCCACCGTGTCCTCGCCGCGACGCAGCGACAGCGTCTCGATCGACAGCGGCGACGGATGCGTCCCCGGCAGCGGACGATCGGGATCGAAGCGCACCAGTTCTCGACCCGCGACCACCACGCCGCTGCCGCGGGGACCATGGGCGAGCTGGTCGACGGCGAGGTCGAGCTCCGGCAGGCCATCGCCGGGCCCGAACACCCGCGCCCGCTTCGCCGCGAGGTCGTACTGCAGCAGGCCGCGCACGCTGTTCGCCCACAGTTGTCCCCCTCCGGAAACGCGCAGGCTGCGCATCTCGGCGTTCGGGATCCCTTCTTCCACGGACAGGCGTTCGAGCGGGTGCAGGCGCCGACCGTCCCAGCGATAGCGTTCGAGGCTGCCGAAGCGGGTGACCCACAGCTCGTCGGCGGCCGCGAAATCGAGCGCATAGACGTATTCGCCGGGCAGGACCGGAACGACCCGGAACGCGTGTCCGTCCCAGCGCCGCAGCGCCTGCCCGTCGCTGTACCACGGCGCGCCGTCGGGCGCGAACCGCAGGTCGATGAAGGCCTCCGCCTCGCCGCCGATGGTCGCGTCCGCAGTGAAGCGCCGTGCCGGGGCGCCATCGGGCGGCAGCAGCACGAGATCGCCACCGAACAGCGACACCCACAGGCGCCCGGCGGGATCGCAGGCCACTGTCTCGGGCCGATGCGAGTCGGCGGGATCGTCGATGCGCAGCATGCGCCGCGCGCGCCGCGTCGCACGGTCGTACACGAGCGCGCCTTCGTCGTCGGCAATGACAATGCGTCCGTCGGCGCAGGCCCGGACGGCCTTGGGCATGGCCAGCCCGAGCGACGCCGCGTCGGCGACCCGGGTCAGGGCATCGTCATCGCGCCCCTGGCGATAAAGCCCGCCGGCGCTCAGCGCCCAGGCGTCACCGTCGTCGTCAAGCGTCGCGCTCCGCAGGTAGGGCGAGGGATCGTCCGCGGGCAGGGCCGCGCTGCGAAAGCGCGATGGTCCGGGCGGCACGTGGAACAACCCCTGCGAATAGCCGGCGATCCACACACCGCCTTCGTGATCGGCCACCACCCGGATCGCGCCATCGGTCACCCCGAACCGGGCGTCGCGGGCATCATTCGCCGCGGCATCGCGTTCGGGGGCATCGCGGGTCCGCCGGTACAGGCCGTCGTAGGTGCCGATCCACGCATCGCCGGCGGCGTCGACCGCCACCATCGCCCGCCGCGTCTCGCGCGGCGACGGCCACGGCAGCGGCAACGGACGGTCGTTGCGGTCCAGCCGCAGCAATCGGCTGTCGCCGGCGACCCAGAGGCCGTCGTCCGGCGCAGGGCTGAAGGCATAGACCCCGGCATCGCCCAGTCCGGGCAGGCGGAGTCGTTCGGCCTGCAGGGGCGAGCGGCGCGGATCCAGGCGCCACAGACCGTCCGCGGTGCCGACCAACAGCATGCCGGAGGGGCGGAGGGTCATGGCGATGACGATGCCACCGTGGAATACCCTGCCTCCGAGAGGTGGCTTAAGACGGCTCACAGCACCACTCAATTCTATTCGGCACAAATTACCTACATTTGTGAGCAGCCATACCGTTCCGTCCCCAGCTGAGGCGATGGCGGCAATGTCAATGGCACATGCCGCCGCCTCCCCCTCGAAAACCACCGGATGCAGGCGATCCCGGTCGCGGTCCATCCACACCAGGCCGTACCAGCTCGCGATCCACAGCCGGTCGCGGGCATCGACGTGCAACACGGTGATCTCGTTGCCGGGCAGCGTCGGCGTGCGGCCGATCTCGCGGCGCCAGAAGCGGAAGCCGGTGCCGTCGTAGCGGGCCAGTCCGTCGCCGGTGGCGAGCCAGACGTAGCCCTCGCGGTCGACGACGATGTCGGACAACGTGGACGACAGGCCCTGCGCGGCACCGAAATGCGTCAGCGAGGGGATCGGGTCGGCGGCGGACGGATCGACTGCGGCCGCCGATGCGGGACGCAGCGCAGCGGCGAACAGGGCGACCGCGAGCAGGATCGCTCTCGCGAGCCCCTCGCGCGTTGCCATCGTCCAGACGCTCCCTGTCCGCATGTCGTCCCCTGCGCCTCCCGCGCCGCATGCCGGCGCCACGCCCGCGACGCTCCGTTGCGGCCGCGGGCGGGCACCTCCTGCGACATGGCCTAGACTCCGGCAAACCCGACGCGGAGACCTCCGTCGATGCCATCCATCGCCCGTTCCGTCCGCCGCCAGGCTCTGTCCCTCCTTGCCGGTCTGCTGCTGGCCGGTCACGCCCATGCGGGCGACCTCGCGCACTACCGGCTCGATCCGGTGCACACGCGGGTGCTGTTCGCGATCGAGCACGCCGGTTTCTCGCATGCGCTGGGCACGGTGTCCGGCACCACCGGCACGCTGGACTTCGACGCCGGCGACTGGACCACCGCACGCCTGCACGCCAGCGTGCCGCTGACCCGCGCCGACCTCGGCGATGCGGCCTGGAACC
>JBQCJG010000357.1:0-6220 GCA_051952955.1 Lysobacteraceae bacterium
GTTCCCGACGCAGCCTCCGCATGACCGCACGCATCCTCGACGGCAAACGCATCGCCGATTCGCTGCTCGACGACCTCCGCGCCCAGGTCGACGCCCGCGTGGCGGCCGGCAAGGCCCGGCCGGGACTGGCGGTGGTGCTGGTCGGCAGCGACCCGGCCTCGCAGTCCTACGTGCGCAACAAGCGCCGGGCGGCGGAGAAGGTCGGCATCCGCGCCTTCGACTTCGACTTGCCGGCGGGCACGTCCGAGGCCGAACTGCTGGCGCTGATCGACCGTCTCAACGCCGATCCGGCCGTCCACGGCATCCTCGTGCAGCTGCCGCTGCCGGGCATTCCCGACGCGACCCGGCTGATCCACCGCATCGACCCGCGCAAGGACGTGGACGGCTTCCATCCCGAGAACGTCGGCCATCTGGCCCTGCGCCAGTTCGGCCTGCGGCCGTGCACGCCGCGCGGGATCACGACCCTGCTGGCGTACACCGACCGGCCCGTACGCGGGCAGAGCGCCACCATCGTCGGCGTGAGCAACCACGTCGGCCGGCCGATGGCGCTGGAGCTGCTGATCGCCGGCTGCACCGTCACCAGCTGCCACAAGTTCACCCCGGCCGAGGTGCTGCGCCGGCATGTGGGCGAGGCCGACATCCTGGTGGTCGCGGTCGGCAAGCCGGGCCTGATCCCGGGCGACTGGGTGAAGCCGGGCGCGGTGGTGATCGACGTCGGCATCAACCGCCTGGACGACGGCCGGCTGGTCGGCGACGTCCAGTTCGCCGCGGCGGCGGAGCGCGCCAGCTGGATCACCCCGGTCCCGGGCGGCGTGGGCCCGATGCCGGTCGCGACCCTGATGCCGAACACGCTGGAGGCGGCCGATGCCGCCGACGGCGCGGGCGCGCCCGCGGTCTGAGCGTGCGGGCCGGGGCGCCGGCGGGTTAGAATGTCGCGCTTCATCCCCTCCGGACCGGCCATGCTCCGCATCCAGGCTGAAGCGCTCACGTACGACGACGTTTCGCTCGTCCCCGCGCATTCCACCGTCCTCCCGAAGGACGTCTCCCTCGCCACCCGGCTCACCCGCGACCTGCGGCTGAATCTGCCGATCGTGTCGGCCGCCATGGATACGGTCACCGAAGCCCGCCTCGCGATCGCGATGGCGCAGCTCGGCGGCATCGGCATCATCCACAAGAACCTCACCTGGCAGCAGCAGGCGGCCGAGGTCGCGAAGGTCAAGAAGTTCGAGGCCGGCGTGATCAAGGAGCCCTTCACCGTGGGCCCCGACGCCACCATCGGCGACGTGCTGAAGCTCACGCGGGCGCGCAACATCTCCGGCGTGCCGGTGGTCGACGGCGGCCGCCTGATCGGCATCGTCACCGGCCGCGACATGCGCTTCGAGAAGAAGCTGGACGACCCGGTCCGCCACATCATGACCAAGCAGGACAAGCTGGTCACGGTGCGTGAAGGCGCGAGCGACGACGAAGTGCTGGAACTGCTGCACAAGCACCGCATCGAGAAGGTGCTGGTGGTCAACGACGGCTTCGAGCTGCGCGGCCTGATCACCGTCAAGGACATCCAGAAGAAGCGCGACAACCCCAACGCGGCCTACGACGTCAGCGAACGCCTGCTGGTCGGTGCCGCGGTCGGCGTCGGCGGCGACACCGAGCAGCGCATCGAGGCGCTGGTGGACGCCGGCGTCGACGTCATCATCGTCGACACCGCGCACGGCCATTCGCAGGGCGTGATCGACCGCGTGGCCTGGGCGAAGAAGCACTATCCGGCGCTGCAGGTGATCGGCGGCAACATCGTCACCGGCGACGCGGCGCTGGCGCTGGAAGGCGCGGGCGCGGACGCGGTGAAGGTCGGCGTCGGTCCCGGTTCGATCTGCACCACCCGCATCGTCGCCGGCGTCGGCGTGCCGCAGGTCACCGCGGTGTCGATGGTGGCCGAGGCGCTGCAGGACCGCATCCCGCTGATCGCCGACGGCGGCATCCGCTACTCGGGCGACATCGGCAAGGCGATCGTCGCCGGCGCGTCGTCGATCATGATCGGCGGCCTGTTCGCCGGCACCGAGGAAGCGCCGGGCGACACCGAACTGTTCCAGGGCCGCAGCTACAAGAGCTACCGCGGCATGGGCTCGCTGGGCGCGATGGAAAAGGGGTCGAAGGACCGCTATTTCCAGGACGCCAGCGACGCCGACAAGCCGGTGCCCGAAGGCATCGAAGGCCGCGTCCCGTACCGCGGCCCGCTGGGCAACGTCTTCCACCAGCTCGCCGGCGGCCTGCGCGCGACGATGGGCTACGTCGGCTGCGCCACCATCGACGAGATGCGCAGGAAGCCGTATTTCGTGAAGGTCACCGGCGCCGGCCAGCGCGAGAGCCACGTGCACGACGTGCAGATCACGAAGGAACCGCCGAACTATCGGATGGGGTGAGACAAAAGCAGTCCTTGCCTCAAAGAACTTATGCAGCAGCTCAATCCAACAGCTCAAGCTATCGAGAGAGTTATTGAACTCACTTGTTGCTATGAGGCTTGGTGGTCGCTTGTTGATCGCGATAACAGAGATGCTTACTCGCCCGTTTTCGATCGCTACGGCCAATTTTTCTCAACAACAATTCACTCGTTGCTTCTGAGTTTTACAGTAATTGCATATCAGCTGTTCGAAACACGAAAAGATACGGTTTCAATCAATTCGCTCTTGAGCTCATTGGATGTAAGTCACGAGAAGCTTGTAACTTACATAAAGTCGGAAATTGATCGGCAAAAGCCGATCACTGCCAAGGTTTTTGCTCTGCGCAGCAAGGTTTATGCGCATCGGAGTAAGGATGTCACCCCCGAAGAAGTGTTCAAGAACGTAGGCATCACCCCCAATGAATTAAGGTCTGTACTGGTTTTGGCTCAAAAGTGCGTCGCATTGATTGCAGGCGCAGTCGGTGAGCGCGCCGAGCAGGATCTTCTGAAAGAACTTAAATCCCAGTCATTGTGGATGCATGAAGACCTAGGAAGTCTCATGAAGACTCTCAATACGGATCATCACTGACAAGCATTGAAATGACCGACATCCACAGCGACAAGATCCTCATCCTCGACTTCGGTGCGCAGTACACGCAGCTGATCGCGCGGCGCATCCGCGAGATCGGGGTCTACTGCGAGATCTGGGCGTGGGACCACGACCCGGCCGACATCGCGAAGTTCGACCCGAAGGGCATCATCCTCTCGGGCGGCCCAGAGTCGACGACCGAGGCCGGTTCGCCGCGCGCGCCGCAGCAGGTCTACGACAGCGGCCTGCCGCTGCTCGGCATCTGCTACGGCATGCAGACGATGGCGATGCAGCTCGGCGGTCTGGTCGAGGGCGGGCACCATCGCGAATTCGGTTACGCCGAAGTCGAAGTGCTCGGCAACGACAAATTGCTCGGCGCGCTGACCGACCACCCAGGCCGCCACGGCCTGGACGTGTGGATGAGCCACGGCGATCGCGTCACGAAGATCCCCGACGGTTTCAGCGTCACCGGCCGCACCGACAGCGTGCCGATCATCGCGATGGCCGACGAGGCGCGCCGCTGGTACGGCGTGCAGTTCCATCCGGAAGTCACGCACACCAAGCAGGGCGAGACGCTGCTGCGCCGCTTCGTGCTCGACATCTGCGGCTGCCGGCCGCTGTGGACGGCGGCGAACATCATCGACGACCAGATCGCGCGCGTCCGCGCGCAGGTCGGTTCCGACGAAGTGATCCTCGGCCTGTCCGGCGGCGTCGATTCGTCGGTGGTCGCGGCACTGCTGCATCGCGCGATCGGCGAGCAGCTGACCTGCGTGTTCGTCGACACCGGCCTGCTGCGCTGGAAGGAAGGCGACCAGGTGATGGCGATGTTCGCCGAGCACATGGGCGTCAAGGTTGTCCGCGTGAACGCCGCCGACCGCTATTTCGCCGCGCTCGCCGGCGTCACCGACCCGGAAGCCAAGCGCAAGATCATCGGCAACCTGTTCGTCGAGATCTTCGAGGAAGAGTCGAACAAGCGCGCGAACGCGCGCTGGCTGGCGCAGGGCACGATCTATCCGGACGTGATCGAGTCCGCCGGCAGCAAGACCGGCAAGGCGCACGTCATCAAGAGCCACCACAACGTCGGCGGCCTGCCCGAGCACATGAAGCTCGGGCTGGTCGAACCGCTGCGCGAACTGTTCAAGGACGAAGTGCGCCGCCTCGGCGTCGAACTCGGCCTGCCGCGCGAGATGGTCTACCGCCATCCGTTCCCGGGCCCGGGCCTGGGCGTGCGTATCCTCGGCGAAGTGAAGCGCGAATACGCCGAACTGCTGGCGCAGGCCGACGCGATCTTCATCGACGCACTGCGCAAGTGGGGCTGGTACGACAGGACCTCGCAGGCGTTCGCGGTGTTCCTGCCGGTGAAGTCGGTGGGTGTGGTCGGCGATGCCCGCGCCTACGAATGGGTGATCGCGCTGCGTGCGGTCGAAACCATCGACTTCATGACCGCGCACTGGGCGCACCTGCCGTACGACTTCCTCGACGAAGTCTCGCGCCGGATCATCAACGAACTGCGCGGCATCTCGCGCGTGGTCTACGACATCAGCGGCAAGCCGCCGGCGACGATCGAGTGGGAGTGAGCGCGGCGACGCGCATCGTCCCGATCCGCTGATCGTTCGGGCTGCCTCGCACCGCCGACTCCACGAGGACCGTTCATGCCCATCCTGGTCTGGGATCCCGCCGTCGCGCGACCGGAAGACCTCGACGACGCGCTCCGGATGATCGAACAACTGGGGCTGCTGCAGCAGACGCCGCATCCGGCCTTTCTCGCGCTGGCGGAGCGCCTGCTCGCCGATCCCGCGTACGTCGGCCATTGGGGCGTCGAACGCATGCGGGACGAGGCGCGGGAATGCGCTGCCGGCGTCTGGGAGCCGCGCCTGCCCGCGGGCGACGGGATGCCTGCCATGCGTGCCGCGATCAGGCATGCCCACGCCCTGGGGCTGGCGGCCTACGACGAGGCGCGGCAGGCCGTGCTGTTCCCGGGCGGCGGGACGGTGACGCCGGCCCAGAAGCGGCGCCACGACGAGGATTTCGAGGATTACGACCGGCGGCTCGCGCAGCGCGGGGCGGTGTGCCGGGCCTTGCTGGAAGGCTTCACGGCGCATTTCGGACCGCTCGGGTTCCTTGAGGGCGACAGGATGGAAACGAGCCCTGCGCCGCGATCCGCCACCTTGTCCTTCACCGACAGCCACCTCGTCACGCTGTCGCGACCGATCGGGGCGGGCTGCCAGCGCCTGATCGTCACCGTGAACGATGCGGATCCGGAGTCCGGGTACTTCAAGTGCCACGTCGGCGCCGGGGTGCGGCACGATCCGGTCGAGGCGATCTTCACGCAGGTGTTCGGCGAGGGCGTCGGCAGGCCCGAGACGTTCTTCTTCGATCCTGCGATCTTCGCGCGCGAGCGCCTCAACGCCTTCCCGGCGAGCCGTGCGGAACGCGTCGGACTCCCGGCCCGCGTGGCGCAACTGGCGATGCCAGTGCTCGATCTCGCGCGCGACCTGCGCGGACTCGATGCGGCCATGAACGATCCGTCGCGCTTTCCGTTCGCCTGCACGGCCCATCCGCTCGCGCCGAAAAACCTGGCCGACCACATCGTGAGCTTCGGTCGGCAGTCGTGCCTCAAGCCGCTGATCGTCTCGCGGATGGCCGGAAGCCGGGATTTCGAGGAACGCGTGGCGGCACTGCGCGCGTTCGTCGCGACGCGCGTGAACGTGGGCGAGGCGGATCTGGATCGACTGCTGGCGCGATTGCGGTCGATGCCCTGAGGCCCCGACGCGCGCCATCGTGCGGGTCACGCCGGTCCGGAGACGCGTTTAGCGCCGGCCACGCAGGCCACCGTGGCCAGCGTCGCGAGCAGCATGCCGCCGTCCACGGTCTCGCCCAGCAGGGCGGCCGCGAGGCCCAGGCCGATCCACGCCGGCGGCCGGACGTGCGCGAACGTGGCGGGCATCGTCGCGCGCGCCAGGGGCAGCCTGCGCGGCAGCGCCAGCACGAGCGCCCAGCAGATGACCTGCCCGCCGCCGCGCCGGCGCGACAGGCGGGCGCCTTCGGCATAGCCCACCCCGCAGGCCACGAGCGCGGCCCGCATCAGCGCATCGCCACGCAGCGACGCCCGCATCCCGCAGCGGGCCGCGTAGCCGGCGCCCCCGGCGCGGCCGCGCAGCGCGAACGCCCAGAACCCGGCGCGAGGCCGTTCGCCG
>JBQCJG010000358.1:0-5473 GCA_051952955.1 Lysobacteraceae bacterium
GAGCTGCGCCGTCGCTGCGCGCCGCGCCGGCGCGCTGCGCCCGTGCGCCGGGTCGCGCGGGTGCGCGCCGGTGCCGGCGGCTTCGAGCCCGTGCCGCCGCCGGCGAAGCGGCCGGCACTGGCGGCGGGCGACACGCTCCGGCGCGTGTCCGGCACGCGCCTGCTGTGGTCGGCCGCCGCGGGCGCGCCGGTGCTGGTCGGCGCCGAAGGCCATGTCGCCGAGACCGCGCTCGACGAGGCCACCGTCGCGCGCCTGATCGCGTTGCTCGACGACGGCTGCGCGCATCCGCTGCGCCGCCTGCGCGCGCTGGCCGGCGACGCGCCCGCACGCCGCGCGCTGGACGCCCTGCTCGCGGATCTCGTCGCCTGGCGCGCGCTGCGCCGCCGGCGCGGCTGAGCCCGCGGCCGCCGTACACTCGACCCTTCGATCGGGCCTCGTCCGAGGGGGACGCATGATCCCGGGTTGGGTACTGCTGCTGGTATCGCTGGGCTACGTCGGCGTGCTGTTCGCCGTGGCCTACCTCGGCGACCTGCGCGGCGCGCGGCCGCGCTGGCGCTGGCTGCGGCCCGCGGTCTACGCGCTGGCGCTGGCGGTGTACTGCTCGTCGTGGACGTTCTATGGCGCGGTCGGCACTGCGGCGCGCACCGGGCTGGGCTTCGTGCCGATCTACCTCGGGCCGGTGCTGCTGCTGCTGTTCGGCTGGCGCATCCTCGAACGGCTGGTGCTGATCTCCGGCGAGCACCGCATCGTGTCGATCGCCGACTTCCTGTCCTCGCGCTACGGCCGCGCGCCCGGGCTGGCGGCGCTGGTCGCCGCGGTGGCGGTGCTGGCCGCGGTGCCCTACGTCGCGCTGCAGTTCAAGGCGGTGGCGATGAGCGTGGAAGTGCTGGCGCCGGGCAGCGATCGCCAGCTGTTCGCCGATCCCGCGCTGTACGTCGCGCTGCTGCTGGCGGCGTTCGCGATCCTGTTCGGCACCCGCGCCATCGACGCCACCGAGCACCACCGCGGCATGGTGCTGGCGGTGGCGCTGGAGTCGCTGGTGAAGCTGCTGGCGTTCGTCGGCATCGGCGTGTTCGCGCTGCTGCACCTGCCCGGCGACGGCAGCCTGGTCGCGCGCATCGCCGCGGCCGGCGGCGCCGCGTCGGCACCGGGATTGCCGGCGGGCTTCGTCGCGCAGACGCTGATCGCGTTCGCGGCGATCGTCTGCCTGCCGCGCCAGTTCCACGTGGCGGTGGTCGAATGCCAGGACGTCGCCGACCTGCGTCCGGCGCGCTGGCTGTTCGGCGGCTACCTCGTGCTCTTCAGCCTGTTCGTGGTGCCGATCACCCTGGCCGGCCACGACCTGCTGGCCGGGCGCGGCGTGTCGCCGGACACCTACGTGCTGGCGCTGCCGCTGGCGCTGGGCCGCGAATCGATCGCGCTGATGGCGTACATCGGCGGCTTCTCCGCCGCGACCGGCATGGTCATCGTCGCCAGCGTCGCGCTCGCGACCATGGTCAGCAACGACCTGGTGATGCCGCTGCTGCTGCGCGGCCGCGTGCCGACCGCCGGCGGCATCGACCGGCTGGTGCTGTGGGTGCGCCGCGCGACCATCCTGACGATCGCGCTGCTGGCCTACGCCTACCACCGCATGGCCGCGGCCGCCGGCGACAGCCTCGCCCAGCACGGCCTGCTGTCGTTCGCGGCGGTGGCGCAGTTCGCGCCGGCGCTGATCGGCGGCCTGTACTGGCGCGGCGCCAGCCGTGCCGGCGCGTTCGCCGGCGTGTTCGCCGGTGCGGTGGTGTGGGCGTACACGCTGCTGCTGCCGACGCTGGCGCAGAGCGGCGGCTTCGGCGGCGAATGGGGCGCATCGTGGCTGGCGCACGGGCCGTTCGGATTGTCGTGGCTGCGGCCGCGGCAGCTGTTCGGCCTGACCGGCTGGGATCCGCTCACCCACGGCGTGTTCTGGTCGCTGCTGTGCAACGTCGGCGCATTGTTCCTGGTGTCGGCGCGGCGGCGGCCGCTGCTGCAGGAACAGCTGCTGTCCGCGTCCTACCTCGATCCCTACGCGCAGCGGTCGCCGCTGGGCCCGGGCGGTTGGGCCGGCACCGTGCGCAGCGGCGAGCTGCTGGCGCTGGCCGAACGCATCGTCGGCGAGCGCCACGCGCGGCGCGCGTTCGCCCAGCATTTCGACGAGCATGCCAACGCCGAGTCGACGGTGCGCCGGCCGTGGCAGCCGCAGCAGCTCGCCGACCGCGCGCTGGTGCAGTTCACCGAACGCCTGCTGGCCTCGGCGATCGGCGCGGCGTCGGCGCGGCTGACGCTGACCAGCGCGCTGCGCGGCTCGGGCATGGAGCTGGGCGAAGTGGTGTCGCTGCTCGACGAAGCGAGCCAGGAGCTGCGCTTCAATCGCCAGGTGCTGTCGACCACGCTGGAGAACATCAGCCAGGGCGTGAGCGTGGTCGACGCCGACCTGCGCCTGGTCGCATGGAACGGGCGCTACCAGCAGATGCTCGGTTTCCCCGACGGCATGCTCTACGTCGGCCGGCCGATCGCCGACCTCATCCGCTGGAGCGCCGAGCGCGCCGAGATGAACGAGATGCACGGCGGCAGCGGGTTGTCGGTCGAGGAACAGGTCGATCGCCGCCTCGCGCACCTGCGCGCCGGGCAGGCCTACGTCTTCCAGCGCGTGCGCGCGAACGGGCAGGTGATCGAGATGCGCGGCCAGCCGCTGCCCGGTGGCGGCTACGTCACCAGCTTCAGCGACATCACCGACTACAAGCACGTCGAACGCCAGCTGCGCGAAGTGAACGAGACGCTGGAGCAGCGCGTCGAGCAGCGCACCCGCGAGGCCGAGGCCGCGCAGCAGTCGAAGACCCGCTTCCTCGCCGCGGTCAGCCACGACGTGCTGCAACCGCTGAACGCCGCGCGGCTGTTCGCCTCCGCGCTGCGCGAAACCCCCGATCCCGACGAACGCACGCGCCTGGCCGAGCGCGTCGACACCGCGCTGCGCGCGGCCGAGGACCTGCTCGACGGCCTGCTCGACGTGTCGCGCCTCGACGCCGGCGCGCTGCAGCCGGAGCTGTCGCACTTCGACGCGACCGAACTGCTGCACGAACTCGCCGCGCAGTACGCGCCCAGCGCCGCCGGCCGCCGCCTCGCGCTGCGCGTGCACGCGCGCCCGGCGATGTTCGTGCGCAGCGACCGCCGCCTGCTGCGCCGCGCGCTGCAGAACTTCCTCGCCAACGCGCTGCGCTACACCCGCGAGGGCGGCGTGCTGCTGGCGCTGCGTCGCCGCGGGCAGGGCATCGAACTGCAGGTGTGGGACACCGGCCCGGGCATCCCCGCGCACCACCTCGGCCAGATCTTCGAGGAATTCCGCCGCTTCGAGCAGGCCGGCGTCGGCGGCGAACGCGGCCTCGGCCTCGGCCTGTCGATCTGCCAGCGCATCGCGCGCATCCTCGGCCATCCGCTGCAGGTGCATTCGCGCGTGGGCCGCGGCAGCGTGTTCTCGATCCGCGTGCCGCCCGGCCGCGCCATGCCCGCGCGCGCGCCGCGCACGCTGCCCGCGGCCGACGCCGTCGCCGGCCTGCGCGTGCTGTGCGTCGACAACGACCCCGAGATCCTCGACGGCATGCGCGCGCTGCTCGAGCGCTGGCACGCGATCGCGCTCACCGCCGCCACCGTCGACGAAGCCCTGGCGCACATCGATCCCGACCAGCCCGACACGCTGCCGCACGTCGCGCTGGTCGACTACCACCTGCACGACCGCCTCGACGGCCTCGGCGTGATCGCCGAACTGCGCCGACGCGCGAAACGCGATCTGCCCGCCGCGCTGCTCACCGGCGACGGCAGCGACACGCTCAAGAACGCCGCCCGCGAATACGGTTGCACCGTGCTGACCAAACCGGTGAAGCCCGCGTCGCTGCGGGCGTGGCTGGGGGCGTGGGGGTGAACACGATGATGATGATCCGGGCGCAACCGCGGCTTTCGTTGGCGGCAGGCCGCACGACGGCGATGATCTTGCAGTCGCTTGCGCACGATGACGCTCTTCCGGGATGAATCTCCATGATTGAAAGCCGACCCTCTCCCATGACCCTCAGCCGAGCCGCGAAACGCCAATTGCAGTCCTGGCTCCATTTCAGGCATCGACCGATGACCGTCGCGTCGCTGGTCCGGTACAACTGGCGGCCGCTGCTCGTCGTCAACGGCATCGGCGGCGCGATGGTGGCGGTCAGCGCTGCCTGCGGATTCCGGTTCGGCGTCTGGCTCTATTCGGCGATGCTGCTGGCCGTGATGGCGCGCGATGTCGGCAACCTGCTGCGCTGGAGCAGGGTGTGGCCGATGACGCGGGAGCTGCTCGACTGGGACGGGATCGAGCGGCTCGCGCGCGCAAACGGCATCTTGCCGGACGCCGGATGACGGAGCGACGCCATGCCCTTCCTCCGCACCACCCTCGCCACCGACTGGAAGCCGCCCACGCGGCTCGAGCGCTGGCTGCGGCCGGTCACGGCCAATCCCTGCTACCTCGATCGCCTGCATCGCGTGCGCAGCTGGCTGATCGAATTCGACGATGCGGGCTTGCCGGGGCGCGCGATCGGCCTCGATGCCGACGGCGGCATCGTGCTGGCCGGCCCCGGCAACGGACACTACGGTTACTGGCTCGACACGAACCTGCGTCTGCAGGATGTCCCGGGCGAGCCCGTTGCCGAAGCGGACTTCGAGGTGCTGTGGCGCGCTGCGGGCGTCGTCGACAGCTGACCGGTCGCGCGTCTTTGCCGGGCGGTCCTCGAAACGGACGCTGTCCCGCGCCGCGGTGCGGTATCGTCCGGCCATGCGCTACCTCGCCCGCTTCCACGACCGCAACGAACTTGCCCGCATGCGCGCACTGCTGCGCAGCAAGGGCGTGCCGACGTGGGCGACGACGGTCGAAAGCCGGCGGCTCGGCTGGCAGGGCACGCTGCATGTCTGCGTCGACGAGCAGCTCGACGACGCGCTGCGGCTGCTGCGCGACCCCGACCACGAACCCGCGCATCCGGTCGATGCGGAGGCGTTCGAGCGGGCGATGACGGAAGGCGACGGCACTGACCTGTTGCTGCGGACGATGCATCGGGCGCTGCTGTGGCTGCTCGCCATCGTCGCGGCCACCGCGCTGGTGGTGCTGGCCTGGACGCATCTCGGCTGAACCCCTCCGCGGTTCGTCCGGCGATGCCGGCGAGCGCTTGTTACGATCCGCACCGTGGCCGGCGTCGTGCGGCCGCGTCCCCTCCATGCCCATGCCGAAGGACAACATACCCATGCCCGCCCTCGACAGCGCGTTCGTGCAATGTCCCTACTGCGGCGAGGAGATCGAAGTGCTCGTCGACGGGTCGGTCGAGCACCAGACCTACGTCGAGGATTGCAGCGTCTGCTGCCGGCCGATCGTGTTCACCGTCGCCGCCGAGGATGGCGAGGTGACCTCGGTCGAGGCGCGCGGCGAGGACGAGTGACGCCA
>JBQCJG010000359.1:0-14841 GCA_051952955.1 Lysobacteraceae bacterium
TCGTCGGGATGGATGCTGTGCTCGCTCTCGGTGAGGTTGCGGACCTGCAGTTCGGCCTGCTGGCCGCGCGTCTCCACCCACATCCGGTGCATGTGGCCGGTCTTGAGGTCGAAGTCCCAGTACTGCTCGGACGAGGCCCACAGCGCGAGCTTCAATCGTTCCTCGCGATCGCGCAGCTGGGCGGTGTAGCGCTTTTCGGCGCGTGCGCGGCGGCCCAGCGCGGACACCAGCACCAGCAGCAGCGCACCGGCCACGACCAGTGCGGCGTAGGACTGCAGGTTCGCGGTATCCGGCATGAGGCCCCCCGGCGCCCCCGGCGAAGCGCCCAGTGTACGGGCTCCGGCGGCGCTTGCCGAGCAAGGCGGCAGCGCCGCCCGTTGTACACTGCGCCACCGCCGAAGGACGCCGACGACCGCCGATGATGTCCGCACAGCCCATGCCGGAACTGCCCGATCTCGACGCGGTGGACGGCGCGATCCGCGCCCGCGGCCTGGGGGTCGCCGCTTCCGAACTGCACGGCGCGCTCTGCGGCTGGCTGGCCGGTGGCGGGCAGGATTCCCCGCGCTGGCTGGCGCAGGTCCTCGCCGACGACGCCCTCGCCGCGCCGACCGCCGGCGACGCCCTCGACCGCCTGCGTGCGGCCAGCGTCGCGCAGATGGAGGACCGCGATTTCGGCTTCGCGCTGCTGGTGCCCGGTACCGAGGCGCCGCTGGTGGAGCGCAGCGGCGCCCTGTTCGACTGGTGCCGGGGCTTCCTGGGCGGTTTCGGCCTCGCGGCCGGGCAGCATCCGCCGCTGGGCGAGGACAGCCGCGAGGCGCTGGCGGATATCGCCAAGCTCGCGGCCGCCACGCCGCAGGAAGAAGGCGACGAGGACGACGAGGACGCGCTGGTCGAGATCGAGGAGTTCGTCCGCGTCGCTGCGCTGCTGCTGCACGGCGACTGCGCGATGGGCGCCCGCCATCGCCGCCAGCTCCATTGATCCTGCGCCCCTGATCCCGCTTCCGGCTCCGCTCCCGCTTCCGCCCGACGCATGGCCACCCAGACCGGCATTTCCGCCCAGACCTACGCCCGCCGCCGCCGCCAGCTGATGCGGATGGCCGGCGACGACGCCATCGTGGTGATCCCGTCGGCGCCCGAGCGCATCCGCAGCCGCGACACGCACTACCCGTACCGGCAGGATTCCGACCTCTGGTACCTCTGCGGCTTCGCCGAACCCGAGGCGGTGCTGGTGCTGATCCCCGGCCGCCAGCACGGCGAATCGCTGCTGTTCTGCCGCGAGCGCGATCCCGAACGCGAAGGCTGGGACGGCCCGCGCGTGGGCCCGGAAGGCGCGGTCGACGCGCTGGGCATGGACGACGCGTACCCGATCGACGACCTCGACGAGATCCTGCCCGGGCTGCTGGAGGGCCGCTCGCGCGTCTACTACCACTTCGGCCGCGACACCGAGTTCGACCTCAAGCTGATCGGCTGGGTGAACCGCGTCCGCGCGCAGGTGCGGATGGGCGCGCAGCCGCCGCACGAATTCCTCGAACTCGGACACCTGCTCGACGAGATGCGGCTGTTCAAGGACCGCGAGGAACTGCGGCTGATGCAGCGCGCCGCCGACATCAGCATCGAGGCCCACCAGGCCGCGATGCGCGCGGCGCGGCCCGGCCTGCACGAATACGAACTGCAGGCGGAGATCGAGCGCGTGTTCCGTCGCCACGACGCCGAGCCGGCGTACGGCAGCATCGTCGGCGCCGGCGAGAACGGCTGCGTGCTGCACTACCGCGCGAACAACGCGCCGGCGAAGGACGGCATGCTGGTGCTGGTCGACGCCGGCGCCGAATACCGCGGCTACGCGGCCGACATCACCCGCACGTTCCCGGTCAACGGCCGCTTCACGCCGGCGCAGCGTGCGCTGCACGACCTGGTGGGCGCGGCCCAGCGCGCGGCGCAGGCGCAGGCGCGCCCCGGCGTGCCGTACGAGGCCGGCCATGTCGCCGCGGTGGAAACCCTGACCGAAGGCCTGCTGCGGCTCGGCCTGCTCAAGGGCACGCTGGAGAAGAACATCGCCGAGGGGCACTACAAGCGCTTCTACCGGCACAAGACCGGGCACTGGCTGGGGCTGGACGTGCACGACGTCGGCGAATACCGGCTCGACGGCGAATCGCGCCTGCTCGAACCCGGCATGGTGTTCACCATCGAACCGGGCCTCTACGTCTCCGCCGACGACAGGTCGGTGGATGCGCGCTGGCGCGGCATCGGCATCCGCACCGAGGACGACATCCTGGTGACGAAGGACGGCCACACGGTGCTGACCGACGGCCTCGCCCGCAGCGCGGACGAAATCGAAGCCTTCATGGCCGGCGGCTGAGCCGGCCGTCGTCCTATCGCGCGGCGCTCAGGCCGCGGCGTCCCGGCACAGCCGATCCACCGCCTTCAGCAGCGTCGGCAGCCGGTGCGCGCCGTGCATCGCGCGGATGCGCGCCCGCGCTTCGGCGAGCGGCAGGCCTGCGGCGGTGACGTAGAGTGGCCTCGCGCTGTCGCCGCGACGCACCTCGAAACGCGGATCCATGCCGACGAACGCAGTCTTGGCGACGCCGATCACCGGCACACGGCCGTCGAGCGCATCGAACAGATGCTTGCCCAGCCCCGGGCGGGCGGCCGCGTCGAGGAACGCGTGCCCGTCGACGACGATGACGTCCGGCTGCAGCGCATGTTCGCGCAGCAGGCCGAGCAGGCAGGGCAGCTCGCGTCGATAGAACGCCCCGGGCACGTAGGGCTCGACCGCGTCGAAGCGGCGGGTCACGCTGCGCAGCGGCGTCGCCGCGCCCCAGTCGTCGAACAGCACGCCCGCGGCGACCGCGCCGGCGTCGGTGTAGTGCACGTCGGTGGCGAGGATCCGCGCACCGGCCGGATCCCGATGCGATGGCGCGGTCACGCCGCCGGCGAACCGTCCGGGTTGCGGTCGATCATCCACAGCCCGCCCCACAGCTTGAGGTCGAGTTCGTAGCCTTCGCGCTGCTTCGCGACCAGCCAGGCCGGCGCCTCGGCGCGCGGCACGGCGTGCACGGTGATGTCCTCGCCGTCGACGCCGCCGCCGTCGCCCACGCGCACCAGGCCGGTGGCGCGGACGAAGGCGATGCGTTCGCTGCTCATGCCCGAGGACGTGGGGCCGATCAGCAGCACGTCGACCTTCTCCGGATGCCAGCCGGTCTCTTCGGCGAGCTCGCGCTGCGCGGCGCGTTCCAGCGTGTCCTCGGCGCCGGCGCCGTGGGCGAGGTCGCCGACCAGCCCGGCCGGCATCTCGATGGTGCGCGCGCCCAGCGGCACGCGGTACTGCTCGACGAACAGCACTTCGTCGTCCGGCGTCACCGCGACAATGATCACCGCCATGCCGTTCCGGCCGTGGGTGCGTTCGCAGTATTCCCAGCTGCCGCGCCGCTTCAGGCGCAGCCAGCGGCCTTCGTACACGGTCTCTTCGGTGTGGGTTGTTTGCATGCTGATGATTGGTGTGATGGGCTGATATGAAAGTGCAGCGTCGACGATGTCTTCGGCAGATCGCTCGCTCCTGTCGACCGGAAAGAAGATCAGATCGGAAATCGCGGGATGCGGGACATGCGCATTCAATGCTGCGATCGCGCGATCGATTTCGTCTTCGGTCCCGTCTGCGGCTTGTATCGACCGAACGAGCTGAATCAGTTGGTCGCGATTCATCGTTCGAACGACTCGCCGGAATAGTCCGATACGGTGGCATGTTGCGCGAACTTCAGCCCACCGGCGTCATACAGCCGGCGGCGGGTCATCGGCCCGAAGCGCAGGTGTTCGCACAGCGTGCCGAGCGTGGCCGCGTCGGCGGGGCCGCGATGGAAGCGCGGCGCGGTGTCGCCGACCGGCGCATCGCAGGCGATCGTCGTCAGCTGCCGGAACAGGCGTGCGGCATCGCGGTGCTCGCGCAGCTTCGCCGCGGCCTGCGCGGCGCCGCGCAGGCGCAGGTACGGCACTTCATCGACCCGCGACAGCAGACTGTCGAGGTCGCCGAAATGCGCCAGCAGCACCGCGGCCGTCTTCTGGCCGATGCCGGGCACGCCCGGGATGTTGTCGACCGCGTCGCCGCACAGCGCGAGGTAGTCGGCGATCTGGTGCGCCTCCACGCCGTGGCGCGCCTTCACCCCGTGCACGCCCCAGCGCTGGTTGCGGGCGTAGTCCCACTGCTCGTCGCCGAGGTGCAGCAGCTGCGACAGGTCCTTGTCGGCGGACAGCACGATGCCGCGATGCCCGGCGGCGCGCGCCTGCACCAGCGCGCTGCCGATCAGGTCGTCGGCCTCGTAGTCGGGATGGCCCAATACGGTCAGGCCCAGCGCCGTACAGACCGCGCGGCAGTGTGCGAACTGGCGCCTCAGTTCCTCGGGCGCCTGGTCGCGGTTGGCCTTGTACGACGGGTACAGCGCGTTGCGGAAGCAGCTGTCCAGCGCCTCGTCGAAGGCGACCGCGATGTGCTTCGGCCGCTCGCGCTCCAGCACGTCCAGCAGGAAGCGCGCGAACCCGGCGACGGCATTCGTCGGCCAGCCGTCGGCGTCGGTGAATTCGGCCGGCATGGTGTGCCAGGCGCGGAAGACGTAGATGCTGGCGTCGATCAGGTAGACCGGCGGCTCGCCCGAGGGCAGGTCGCGGTCGAGGACGTCTTCCTTCTGCCGGAAGGCCGTCATGCCGGAATCCAGTCGGTCAGCAGCGCGGCCGGGTCGGGCCGGTCGCGTTCGGGCGCCTCGCCCTGCGCGGTGCCGACGTGGATGAAGCCGGCGATCACCTCGTCCGCGCCCATGCCGAGCAGCGCGCGGATCTCGGGGTCGTAGGCCGCCCAGCCGGTCAGCCACTGCGCGCCGAAGCCCAGCGCCTGCGCGGCCTGCAGCAGCGCGAAACAGACGCTGCCGGCCGTGAGCAGGCGCTCCTGTTCCGGGATCTTCGCGTCCGGGCCGAGCCGGGCGATCACGGTCACGATCACCGGCGCGAACGAGAACCGCTGCCGGTCCTTCTCGACGGCGGCCTCGGGCGCCTCGGGGTCGCGGGCGCGGCTGCGTTCGGCCAGGCGCTCGCCCAGCGCCAGCCGCGCGTCGCCGGCGATGCGCAGGAACCGGAACGGCACGCGCTTGCCGTGGTCGGGCACGCGCACGGCCGAGGCCAGCATGCGCAGCAGGGTCGCGTCGTCGGGTCCCGGAGCGCCGAGCTGGCGGCTGGGGACCGACCGTCGGGCGTCCAGGAACTGCAATGGGGGGGAGGGATGATTTGAGGAGGAGTTCACAGAAGCCGTCCGCCCCTTTCGGGGATGGTTGTCGCCTGAACCGCGGTGCCCCATTCTCCACCGAAAGTCCCCCAGGCACGACCCCATATGGACGACAACGGCCGCTACGCCGGCGGATATCCGCCACAGGCACGTCCGAGCGCCGAAAAGGCGTTCGAAACGGTGCGCCGCGATGCGGTGACCGCGCTGTCGGGCATCCTGGCGGGCTTCTGGGGCGACATCGAGGAGCAGGTCCGGCTGGCGTCCATCGCCAGCCCCGACAGCCGCGCGATCTACGACGACCGCCTCGCCATCCGCCTGCTCAGCCAGCGTGCGCTGGAACTCGCCAGCCGCTATCGCGAGGCGCTGGAGACCGCGTTCGACCAGTGGCGCAACCCGCGCCCGCGCGCGGTCGACAACAAGAGCCTGAGCCTGATGTCCGAGGCCCAGCTCGAAGTGCATCTCTCGGGCCAGCAGATCGTCGAGCTGCTCGAATACCAGCTGATGCATCCGCTGCACACGCTGCACGAGCGGCTGGATGCGCTGGCGACGTCGCTGGGCCTGCCGCGGCAGGCGCCGGGCACCAACCCGCTGCGTCCGGAAGTCCCGGTACAGGCGTTCGTGAAGCTCTTCGGCGAGGACGACCTCACTCCCGAACTGCGCCGCCTCATCTTCCTCCAGCTCGAGAAGCGGCTGTCCAAGTCGCTGGAAGAGCTGTACAGCAAGATCAACGCGCAGCTCGAGCACGGCTTCACCCATCGCGACGAAGCGCCCCACCTGCCGCCTTCGTGGGCGGGTGGGGGCGGCTGGACGCCCGACGGCGGCCTGGTCGAAGGCCGGCCGCAGGGCGCCGTGCCGTCGCACGGCCCGGGCGCGCACGGCGACGCGCCGCTTCCGCCCGGCTCGGGCGGAATGCTCTCCGACGACCAGCGCCCGCTGCGCTACCGCGAGACCGTGCACCAGCAACTGCGCGCCTGGCGCCAGGCCGTGCTGCGTCGCGGCGGCGGTGCGGCGCCGGGGCAGGGTGGCGGTGGTTCGGTCTCGCCGTTCCCCGGCCAGACCGGCGCGGGCGGTGGCGGCGGCGCAGGCTTCGGCGGCGGTGGTGGCGGTGGCGGCCATCACGGCGGTCCGGGCGGCGGCGATGCGGGCGGTCCGATGTTCAACGGCGTCCGCGTGCTGGGCCCGCAGGAACTGATGGGCATCGCCAACATCCTGCAGAGCGACGACCCCGAACCGTACGTCCGCGCGCTGACCGACGACGCCGAACGTCCGCTGTCGGCGGTGATCCGCGACCAGATCGTCAGCGGCTCGCGGCAGATGGGCCTGGATCCCACCCAGACCCGCTTCAACGAAGTCGACGAGGACGCGATCGACCTCGTCGCGATCCTGCTGCAGACCCTGGCCCGCGGCTACGCGCCGATGCCGCGTTCGCGCGCGATGTACGGCCGCCTCGTCGCACCGTACCTCAAGCTCGCGCTGAGCGACGACACGCTGTTCGACCAGCGCGGCCATCCCGGCCGGCGCCTGCTGGAAGCGCTGAGCGAAGCCTGCGACGGCAACAACGGCGAGAGCCCGCAGGACCAGCAGACGCTGACCCACGCCGAACTGGCGGTCGACAAGGTCGTCGAGGAATACCGCGACGACAAGAGCATCTTCGAGATGGCCGCGGCCGAGCTGCGCGACCACCTCGAACAGCAGCGCAAGATCCGCGAGGTCGCCGAACAGCGTGCGGCCGAGGCGGTCGGCGGCCGCGAGCGCCTGCACCACGCGCGCCGGACCGTCGACGAACTGCTGGCGGCCAAGCTGGGCCAGCACGCGCTGACCGACGGCATCGCCGAATTCCTCACCGGCCACTGGCGCCATCACCTGGTGCAGACCTGGCTGCGCGAGGGCCCGAGTTCCGCGCAGTACCTGTCCGCGCTGTCGATCGGCGACGGCCTGGTGCAGGCCGACCACGACGCCGCGCGCTGCGAAGGCGGCAAGGTCGCCGACAAGATCCTCGAACTGCAGGGCCCGCTGGGTCGCTGCTACGCCAGTTGCGGTCTCGACGCCTCCGCCGCGCGCGATTCGCTGGCGCGGATCGTCGCCGCGCTGGCCTTCCCCGACCAGCCGCGCCAGCTGCATCCGATGGCGAACGAGGACGCGGTCCCCGAGGTCAACGACGCCCTGCAGTGGGGCGGCCTGCGTCCCGGCGCCGCCGCCGATGCCGACCCGGCGCTCGTCGCCAAGATCCGCCGCCTGCGCGTGGGCCAGAACCTGCGGCTGGTGGAAGAGGACGGGCGCGAGACCGCGGCGCGCATCGCGTGGACCAGTCCGCTCAGCGCGCGCTATCTCATCGTCAACCGCCGCGGCATGCGCAAGCTCGTGCTGTCGCCCGAGGAGATGGCGGTGCTGGTCGCGCGTGGCCGCATCCTGCTGCGTTCGTCCGAGCCGCCGTTCGACGAAGCGATGCGCGAACTGTGGCAGCAGCTCGACCTGCCCGGCAGCGCGTCCGCGTCGTCCACATCCACATCCACATCCACATCCACATCCTGATCATCGATGGCGCGCGCCTGCCGTTTGCGCGGCCCGCGCCGTTCGCATTGTCCGATCGCCACCTTCCCGTGTCCGCCTTCGTGCCCCGCGCGCGGGCGGCATGCACCGGCGAGCCCGCGCGCGCCTGCACCTGCTAGGATGCGGACAACCGGTGAGGAACGATGGGGAGACGGGCGATGACGGAAACGGCGGAAGCGACGACGCAGCAGGCAACGGCCCCGAACGTGATCGTGGGTGCGGTGCGCGAACGCGCGCCGGGCGAACGGCGCGTGGCGCTGACGCCCGAGACCTGCAGGAAGTACGTCGCCGCCGGCGCGCGGGTCGCGATCGAACGCGGCCTCGGCGAAGGCGCGAACCAGCCCGATGCCGCCTACGCCGATGCCGGCGCCGACCTGCACGACGACGCGGCCGCGGTGCTCGCCGCCGCCGACATCCTCGTCTGCGTCCAGCCGCCGTCGAACGACGCCATCGCCGCGATGAAGCCCGGCGCCGTGCTCGTCGGCATGTTGCAGCCGCAGGCCGACGCCGCCCGCGCCGACGCGCTGGCGGCGCGCGGCATCGTCGCGTTCCCGCTGGAACGGCTGCCGCGCACCACCCGCGCGCAGGCCATGGACATCCTCAGCTCGCAGGCCGGCATGGCCGGCTACAAGGCGATGCTGATCGCGGCGCAGCTGGCGCCGAAATTCTTCCCGATGCTCACCACCGCCGCCGGCACCATCCGACCGTCGAAGGTGCTGGTGATCGGCGCCGGCGTCGCCGGCCTGCAGGCGATCGCCACCGCCAAGCGCCTCGGCGCGCAGGTCGAGGGCTTCGACGTGCGGCCCGAGACCCGCGAGCAGATCGAATCGCTCGGCGGCAAGTTCCTCGACCTCGGCGTCAGCGCCGCGGGCGAAGGCGGCTACGCCCGCCAGCTCACCGACGAGGAGCGCGCGCTCCAGCAGCAGCGGCTCGCCGAACACCTCAAGGGCGTGGACGTCATCGTGTCCACCGCCGCCGTGCCGGGTCGCCCGGCGCCGAAGATCGTGAGCGCGGCGATGGTCGCCGGCATGAAGCCCGGCAGCGTCATCGTCGACCTCGCCGCCGAGACCGGCGGCAACTGCGAACTGACCCGCCCGGGCGACAACGTCTCGCACGGCGGCGTGCTGGTCTCCGGTCCGCTCAACCTCGCCAGCAGCGGCGCCATGCACGCCAGCGACATGTTCGCCCGCAACGTGCTGAATTTCGTGTCGCTGATGATCGACAAGGCCGGCGCCCTGCAGTTCGACTGGAACGACGAACTGCTGGCGAAGACGGTCTGGCCGGAACGCGCCGCCGCCGGCTGAGGCCGGTCCCGGCAGGGAACGGGCCGGCCGCGTGCGCCGGCCCGGAATCCGCAGTAAGCTCGGGCCTCCGGCCGGGACGGGACAGGGGCGTCCGTCGGCACCCGCAGGAGAGCCACCATGAGCGAACGCTACGCAGGCCAGGCGCCCGGCGCCCCGGGCCACCAGGAAGCCCCCCGGTCCGTCGGCGCGCACGGTGTCGCCCCGCCCGAACCGGAGCGGCAGGGCCCGATGCTGCAGACCCCGCCCAAGCGCCAGGAGCTGGAGATGAATCCGGCCGAGCGGCAGCTGTTCGAGCGGGCGATGAATCTGGTCCAGAACAAGACCGGCATGACCGAGGACGACGCGAAGAAGGTCGCCACCGACGTGGTGCTGACCGCGCGGCACACGCCCGGCCTGTCGGAGAAGCCGGAGTACATGGATGTCCGCAACGGCCACGTGATGATCGCCGAGAAGGTCGGCAAGGAGCCGATCTTCAACGGCTACGTGAACGTCGAGCAGTCGCAGCGCCAGACCCAGGACCAGGTGCACGAGAAGGTCGCGACGCACAACCAGCAGCGCGAGCAGCAGGCCGAGGCCGAGCGCCGGCTGCGCGAACCGGAAAAGCGCAACGCCTTCCAGGTGACGGAGGACGCGCTGGCGTGGAAGGCGTCCGCGCACCGCACGCTCTGACGCGCCCGCGGCGTCGTCGCAGACACGGAAACGGCGCCGAAAGGCGCCGTTTCCGCATCACGCATCGCAGCCTGGCTCAGTGCGCGGGCGCACCGGCCGCCGGCGGCGGATTCGCCTTCATCATCGCGTCGCGCGCGGCGCGGAAGGGATTGCCGGCGAACCAGTTCGGCCAGCCTTCGCCGTTCGCCAGCGTTTCGCCGACCTGGTAGACCGCGGCCAGGTCCTCCATCGCGCCGTCGAGCTTCCACGTCGCCGCGTCGTACTGGTCGCCGGGCTTGTGGTAGCGGTGCTCGTTGTAGTCCTTGCCCGCCGCTTCGCCGGCCGCGGTGCCGCCTTCCAGCAGGTCGGTGCCGCCGTCGATGTACAGCGCCGGCACGCCGGCCTTGGCGAAGTTGAAGTGGTCCGAGCGGAAGTAGTGGCCCGCTTCCGGCGTCGACTCCTGCACCAGGTGGCGGCCCTGCTGCTCGACGATCGGCTTGAGCACGTCCTCCAGTTCGGAGCTGCCCATGCCGACCACGGTCAGGTCGTGCGCGCGGCCGGCCACGCTCATCGCGTCGAGGTTGATCACGCCGACCGTGCGGTCGAGCGGGATCGTCGGGTGCGCGACGTAGTACTTCGAGCCGAGCAGGCCGGATTCCTCCAGCGTCACCGCGGCGAACAGCACCGAGCGCTTCGGCTTGCCCTGCTTCGCGAACTGTTCCGCCAGTTCGAGGATGCCGGCCACGCCGGTCGCGTTGTCGACCGCGCCGTTGTAGATGTTGTCGCCCGACTCGTCGGGATGCTTGCCGAGGTGGTCCCAGTGCGCCATGTAGACCACGGCCTCGTCGGGACGCTCGGTGCCCGGCAGCACGCCGAGGACGTTGCGCGATTCCTTCTCGGCGATCGTGCTCTTGAGCGTCACCGTCAGCTTCGCCGGCAGCGGCATCGCCTTGAAGCCGCGCTTGTTGGCGGCGGCGCGCAGCGCGTCGAGGTCGAGCCCGGCGTCGGCGAACAGCGACTTCGCCTGGTCGCCGGTGATCCAGCCCTGCAGCGGCACGCGCGGCGTCGGGTCGTCGGCCGCGCGCAGGTCGTACTGCGCGCCGGACCACGAGTTCTTCACCACGTCCCACCCGTAGGACGCGCCGGGCGTGTCGTGGATGATCAGCGCGGCGGCGGCGCCCTTGCGCGCGGCTTCCTCGAACTTGTAGGTCCAGCGCCCGTAGTAGGTCATGCGCTTGCCTTCGAACAGCGTGGCGTCGTTCGCGTGGAAGCCCGGATCGTTGACGAACATGACCACGGTCTTGCCCTTCACGTCGACGCCGGCGTAGTCGTTCCACTTCTGCTCCGGCGCGTCCACGCCGTAGCCGACGAACACCAGGTCGCTGTTCTCGACCTTTACCTCGGGCTGGCCGGTGCGCGTGCCGATCACCATGTCGGTGCCGAATTTCAGCGCGTGCGGCTTGCCCTTGACGTCGATCGACGCGACCGTCGCTTCGTCGGCGGTGGTCTCCATCATCGGCACGGTCTGGAACCAGCTGCCGCCGTTGCCGGGACGCAGGCCGATGCGCTCGAACTGCGCCTTGATGTAGTCGACGGCCTTCTGCTCGCCCGGCGTGCCCGGGCCGCGGCCTTCGAACGCGTCCGAAGCCAGCGTCTTCACGTGCTCGGCGAAATCGCCGGCGTCGATCGCGTCCTTGAAGGTGTAGGCGGCCGGCTTCGCCGCTGCGGCGGCTGGTGCGGGAGCGGGCGCAGGCGCTTCGGCATCGCGCTTGCAGGCGGTCAGCGCCGCCGCCGCGGCCAGCGCCAGCAGCAACCCGCGCGGGGCGGGCACGAGAGGGGAACGGGACATCGGGGACTCCGGAGGTGCGGAATCCCCGAGTGTACGGGCTGCGGACCGCCCCGGGCCCTGCCGGAAGTCGGGGCCGGGCGCTGCGGCGCGCGTGGCGTCGCGGTGGCGGTCAGTCGTTCGGCGCGGTCGGGCCGTCGAACGGGATCGCGGTGGCGCCGGTGATCGCGCCGGTGCGGGCGGTCTTGTGCACGTAGAGCTTCACTTCGCGCTTGAACACCAGCGGGCCGTCGACGACAGCACCGGGGCCGATGACCACGCGCGGGATGCGCTGCTTGAAGCTCAGGCCCATGCCGCCCTGGCGCGGCTTCTCGATGGTCAGGCCGCCGCGCACGTGCGAGTCGATGCCGATCGTCACGTTGCCGTTGACTGTTTCGACGCTGCCGCCGACGTCGGTGTCGACCAGGCCGATCGCGCCGTTCACGGTCTGCACGCCGTGGGCGACGTCGCTGCCGCGGCCGGTGAAGATGCTGCCGTTCACCGTCTCGATGCTGGTCACGCGGTTGCGGCCTTCGATCCGGATGCCGCCGTTCACGGTCTCCAGCGAGCCGGCGGTGGCGTCGACATCGGCCTTGATGCCGCCGTTGACGGTCTGCACGTCGCCGACCTTCGCGCCGGCCTCCAGCTCCACGCTGCCGTTGACGGTGGTGGCGTCGCCGGCGACGGCCTTCGCCTCGACGTGGATGCTGCCGTTGACGGTCTCCAGGTCGCCGTAGGACGTGCCGGCGTGGGCGGTGATGCTGCCCATGACCTTCTCGACGTCCTGGGCGGCGTGGGCCGCGGCCGGCAGCAGGGCGAAGGCGAGGGCGGCGGCGAGGACGGATCGGGACAGGGACATGGGGCGATCTCCGGTAAGCGGGCGGCGCGGATGCGCCAGCGACGGAAGCAGGATGCGACCGCTTCGCTACAATCGCACCTGCCCGAAGTCACTGCCCCGAAGGTCACATGCCTGCCGCCGTCGCCCGTCCCAAGCCCGTCGTGTTGATGATCCTGGACGGCTGGGGCCATCGCGAGGATCCCGCCGACAACGCGCTGGCGCTCGCCGACCTGCCGAACTGGCGGCGTCTGCTCGCGGAGCGTCCGCACACGCTGATCCATACCGAGGGCCGCCACGTCGGCCTGCCGGACGGGCAGATGGGCAATTCCGAGGTCGGCCACATGAACCTCGGCGCCGGCCGCATCGTCTACCAGGACCTCACCCGCATCGATGCCGCGATCGAGGACGGCAGCTTCTTCGCCAATGCCGAGCTGCGCGCGGCCTGCGCCGCGGCGAATGCCGGCGGCCGCACGCTGCACGTGATGGGCCTGCTCTCGCCCGGCGGCGTGCACAGTCACGAACGGCACATCTTCGCGATGCTCGACCTCGCCGCGCGCGAAGGCGTGGCGCGGGTCGCCGTGCACGCCTTCCTCGACGGCCGCGACACGCCGCCGCGGTCGGCCGAAGCCAGCCTGCGCGCGCTCGAAGCGAAGTGCGCCGTGCTCGGCAACGCCCATGTCGCGACCGTGGGCGGCCGCTATTTCGCGATGGACCGCGACAAGCGCTGGGACCGCGTGCGCCGCGCGTGGGACGCCATCGTCGAGGCGCAGTCCGACGTGCGTGCGCCCGATGGGCTGGTCGCGCTCGCCGGTGCGTACGCGCGCGGCGAGAACGACGAGTTCGTCGCGCCGACCGTGCTCGACGGCGCGCAGCCGATGCAGGACGGCGACGCCGTCGTGTTCATGAACTTCCGCGCCGACCGCGCGCGCCAGATCACCGCCGCGTTCGTCGATCCCGGCTTCGACGGTTTCGACGCGCGCCGCCCGGCGCTGTCGCGCTTCGTCTGCCTCAGCGAATACGACGCGAAGCTGCCGGCGCCGGTCGCCTTCCCGCCCGACGACCTGCGCGACACGCTCGGCGAGATCCTCGCCGCGCACGGGCGCACGCAGCTGCGCATCGCCGAGACCGAGAAGTACGCGCACGTCACCTTCTTCTTCAGCGGCGGCCGCGAGGACGCCTACGCCGGCGAGGAACGCGTGCTCGTGCCCAGCCCGAAGGTCGCGACCTACGACCTGCAGCCGGAGATGAGCTGCCCCGAGGTCACCGCGAAGCTGGTCGACGCGGTCGGCTCCGGCCGCTTCGACGCGATCGTCTGCAACATCGCGAACCCGGACATGGTCGGCCACACCGGCGACCTCGCCGCCGCGATCCAGGCCGCGGAAGCCGTCGACATCGCGATCGGCGCGGTCGAGGCCGCGGTGCGCGCGGCCGGCGGCGCGTTGCTGGTCACCGCCGACCACGGCAACCTCGAGATGATGCGCGACCCCGAGACCGGGCAGCCGCACACCGCGCACACCGTCGGCCCAGTGCCGTTCGTGCTGGTCGCCGACGGCCGTCCCGGCGCGACGCTGCGCGCGGGCGGCGCGCGGCGCGACGTCGCGCCGACGATCCTCGATCTGCTCGGCCTGCCGGCGCCGGCGGCGATGAGCGGACGCAGCCTGATTGCGGCCGGATGAGGCATCGCGCGCGATCGGCGTCGGCGTGGGCGGCATGGCTCGCTGCCGCGCTGCTGCTGGCGACGACGGCGCTGCCGGCCGCGCCTGCGCCGGCGAACGCGTCAGCGGACAACGCATCGCCCGAGAATCGCCGCGAAGCGCAGCGCCGGCTGGACGCCATCCGCCGCGAGCTGCGCGACGTCGCCACCGAGCGCCGGCGCCTCGAAGGCGCGCGCGGCGAAGCTAGCCGCGCCCTGCGCGCCGCGGACGAACGCGTCGCCGCGTCCAGCCGCGCGCTGCACGACACCGACGCCCGCCTCGTCGAGACCCGGGCCGCGCTCGACACGCTGACCGCGCGCCGGGCCGCGCTGCAGGACCAGCAGGCCCGACAGCGCCGCGAACTCGCCGCGCTGCTGCGCGCCGCCTATGCCCGCGGCGATGCCGCGCCGCTCAAGCTGGTGCTGGCGCAGGACCGCGTCGCCGACGCCCAGCGCCAGCTCGCCTACGACCGCTATCTCCAGCGCCAGCGGCTGGTCCGCACCCGCGCGCTCGCCGCCGAGCTGGCCGAACTCGACCGCGTCGAGGCCGACATCGCCGCACGTCGCACCGAACTGGACGCCGCGCGCGCGCAGCGCCAGGCCCAGTTCGCCGCGCTCGCCCGCGACCGCCGCGCGCAGGCGCAGACCGTGGGCGACCTCGATGCGCGCTATCGCGACCGCCAGCAGCGCGAGCAGGCGCTGGGCAGCGACGCGAAGGCG
>JBQCJG010000360.1:0-12726 GCA_051952955.1 Lysobacteraceae bacterium
GCGCGGCTGGATCACGCGCGCGCAGGCCGCCGAGCGCACGCGCACGACGCTGCGCTTCCTGCGCGACCTGCCGTCGGGGCCGGAGCCGACCGGCAAGGCGTCGCACCGCGGCTTCTACTACCACTTCCTCGACATGCGCGAGGGCAGGCGTTTCGCGAGCTGGGTGGAACTGTCGAGCGTCGACACCGGCCTGATGATGATGGGCGTGCTGTTCGCGCAGAGCTACTACGACCGCGACGATCCGGTCGAGGCCGAGATCCGCGCGCTGGCCGACACGCTGTACCGGCGCGTCGAATGGGACTGGATGCAGCCGCGGCCGCCGGCCATCTCGATGGGCTGGACGCCGGAGCATGGCTTCATCACCCACGACTGGCGCGGCTACAACGAGGCGATGCTGGTCTACGTGCTGGCGCTGGGGTCGCCCACGCATCCGGTGACGGCGGATGCGTGGCAGGCGTGGACCGCCGAATACCCGCGCACCTGGGGCTCGTTCGAGGGCCAGACGCACCTCGGCTTCGCGCCGCTGTTCGGGCACCAGTACAGCCACGTCTGGATCGATTACCGCGGCATCCACGATGCGTACATGCGCGAGAAGGGACTCGACTACTTCGAGAACAGCCGCCGCGCGACGCTGGCGCAGCGCGCGTACGCGATCGCCAACCCGATGGGCTGGACAGGCTACGACGGCCAGGTCTGGGGACTGACCGCCAGCGACGGTCCGCAGGGCACGCGGCAGACCTACCGCGGCGAGGTGCGCGAATTCCGCGGCTACAGCGCGCGCGGTGCGGGGCTGGTCGACGGCTTCGACGACGGCACGCTGGCGCCGACGGCCGCGCTGTCGGCGCTGCCGTTCGCGCCGGAGATCGTGATCCCCGCCGCGCAGGCCATGCACGACCGTTACGGCGCGGATCTCTATGATCGCTACGGTTTCCTCGACGCCTTCAATCCGAGCTTCGACTACGCCGTGCCGCTCGTGACCGGCCGCATGGTGCCGGGCAAGGGCTGGTTCGCCAGCGACCATCTCGGCATCGACCAGGGACCGATCCTGGCGGGCATCGCCAACCACCGCGATGGCATGATCTGGAACACGATGAAGCGCAATCCCTACATCCGCTGCGGGCTCGAACGCGCCGGCTTCACCGGCGGCTGGCTGGACGCGCCGCCCGCCGCAGCGACGCCGTCGCGCTAGGGCAGGGCATGCGTCCGCGCGCGATCGCCTGCCTGGTGGCCCTCTGCACGCTGCTCGTCGCGGCCGGCTGCGGCCGTCGCGACGATCGCGCCGTGCTGCACTTCTGGGCCATGGGCCGCGAGGCGGAGGTCGTGGGCGCGCTCATCCCCGAATTCGAGCGCGAACACCCGGGCGTGCGCGTCGAGATCCAGCAGGTGGCGTGGACCGCCGCGCACGAGAAGCTGCTGACCGCCTACGCCGCGGATGCGCTGCCGGACGTCTTCCAGCTCGGCAACACGTGGATGCCCGAATTCGCCGAGCTGCACGCGCTGGAACCGCTGCAGCCGTACGTCGATCGTTCGCAGGCGCTGACGGCGGCCGACTATTTCCCCGGCATCTGGGACACCAACGTCGTCGACGGCGGGCTGTACGGCATCCCGTGGTACGTCGACACGCGGCTGATCTTCTATCGCAAGGACCTGCTCGCGCAGGCCGGCTTCACCGCGCCGCCGCGCACCTGGGCGGAGTGGGAGACGCAGATGGCGGCGATCAAGCGCCTCCGCGGCCAGGACCCCTACGCCATCCTGCTGCCGCTCAACGAATTCGAGCAACTGCTGTCGTTCTCGCTGCAGCAGGACGACCCGCTGCTGCGCGGCAGCCGCAGCAACTTCGACAGCCCGGGGTTCCGGCGTTCGCTCGCGTTCTACGACGGCATGTTCCGCAAGGGCTGGGCGCCGCCGATGTCGGAGACGCAGATCTCGAACGTGTGGGACGAGTTCTTCAACGGCCTGTTCGTGTTCTACGTCTCCGGCCCCTGGAACATCCGCGAATTCCGGCTGCGCGCGCCACCGGCGCTGAAGGACGCGTGGGGCACCGCGGCGCTGCCCGGGCCGGATGGTCCCGGCGCGGGCATCGCCGGGGGCACCAGCCTCGTCGTGTCGCGGCATTCGCCGCGCAAGGCCGAGGCATGGGCATTCATCGAATACCTGTCGCGACCGGACGTGCAGCGACGCTTCCACGCCGAGATCGGCGACCTGCCGCCGCGGCGCAGCACCTGGGACGACGCAACGCTGAGCGCGGATCCGTATGCCGCTGCGTTCCGCGACCAGCTCGAACGCGTGAAGCCGACGCCGAAGGTGCTGGAGTGGGAGCGCATCGTGCAGGAGATGCGGCTCGCGAGCGAGCGCGTGGTGCGCGGTGGCGAGCCCGCGGACCAGGCCGTGCGCGAACTCGATGCGACCGTGAACGGCCTGCTCGAAAAGCGTCGCTGGGTGGAGGCGCGTCGCGCAGCCACATCGGGAGCGACCCCGTGAACGCGCGGCTCGCGGCGTGGACGTTCGTGGCACCGGCATTGATCGTGCTCGCGGTCTTCTTCGGCCTGCCGGTGCTGGCCGCGCTGCTGCTCAGCCTCAGCGATTTCGATCTCTACGCGCTGGCCGACTGGGACAACCTGCGCTTCGTCGGCCTGCACAACTATGTCGACCTGCTGCAGACGCCGCTGTTCTGGAAGTCGCTGGGCAACACCGTCTACTTCGTGCTGGTCGGCGTGCCGCTCTCGATCGGCACGTCGCTCGGCGCCGCGCTGCTGCTGCATGCGCCGGTCACCCGCTTCCGCGCCTTCTTCCGCACCGCGCTGTTCGCGCCGGTGGTCACGACGCTGGTCGCGGTCGCGGTGATCTGGCGCTATCTGTTCCACACGAGTTACGGTCTGGTGAACTGGGCGCTCGGGCATGTGGGGATCGCGCCGGTCGACTGGCTCGGCGATCCGCACTGGGCGATGCCGACGATCATCCTGCTCGCGGTGTGGAAGAACTTCGGCTACAACATGGTGATCCTGCTCGCCGGCCTGCAGGCGATCCCGCACGACCTGTACGAAGCCGCGCGCATCGACGGCGCGACGCGCTGGCGGCAGTTCCTGCACATCACGCTGCCGATGCTGGGCCCCGTGCTGATGGTGGTCGGCGTGATCACCGTCGCCGGCTATTTCCAGATGTTCGCCGAGCCGTACGTGATGACCCGCGGCGATCCGCTGCAGAGCACGGTCAGCGTCCTGTACTTCATGTTCGAGGAAGGCTTCCGCTGGTGGAACCTCGGCCGCGCGTCCGCGGTCGCGTTCCTGCTGTTCCTCATCATCCTCGCGGTGACCACGCTGATGCTGCGCCTCGGGCGCCGCCGGGGGCTGGCATGAGCGCGGGCCGCGCCATCGGCGATTCGCGCGGCCATGCGCTGCTGGTGCATGCCGCGCTCGTCGCACTGACCCTGCTCAGCCTCGCGCCGCTGCTGTGGATGCTGTCGGTGTCGTTCATGCCGGCCGGCGGCGCCAGCCGCTTCCCGCCGCCGCTGCTGCCGGACGCACCGACGCTCGACAACTACCGCGCGCTGTTCCAGCGCATCGGCATGGGCGGCTATTTCCTCAACAGCCTGCTGGTGTCGTCGGCGATCACGCTGCTGTCGCTGCTGATCAACGCGATGGCCGGCTACGCCTTCGCCAAGCTGCGCTTCGCCGGCCGCGAGCGGATCTTCAAGGCGCTGCTGGCGGCGCTGGTGATCCCGTCGCAGGTGACGATGCTGCCGCTGTTCCTGATGCTGAAGGAAATGGGGCTGGTGAACAGCTACGCCGGCGTGGTGATCCCGGGGCTGGCGTCGATCTTCGGCATCTTCCTGATCCGCCAGTACGCGCGCTCCATCCCGGACGAACTGATGGAAGCCGCGCGCATCGACGGCGCCGGCGAGTGGCGGATCTTCTTCCGCATCGTGCTGCCGATGCTCAAGCCGGTGCTGGTGACGCTGGCGATCTTCACCTTCATGGGCAGCTGGAACGACTTCATGTGGCCGCTGATCGTGCTCACCGACCAGACCCGCCAGACGTTGCCGGTCGCGCTGGCCTCGCTGTCGCGCGAGCACATCCAGGACGTCGAGATGATGATGGCCGGCGCCGTGCTGACCGTGACGCCGGTGCTGCTGCTGTTCCTCGCCCTGCAGCGCTACTACATCCAGGGCCTCCTCCTCGGGAGCGTGAAGGGGTGAGCGGCCACGCTTCCGCGGCATCGCCGCGCTTGGCTGCGAACGCCCGGCCATGGGTGAGGGCGCGTGTTTGCGCGGCATTGTCGCGCACGCGCCTGAACGCACGTGCAGGGATGCACGGGCCGGGCGATCCGCAGCCCGCCACGTCGCGCCACGGACGGCATCGAAGCTGTTTCCAGATCGGCAGTCGATCCAAATGAAATTGACCATGCTTCTTGCCTCGTCATCGCTGATGCTGCTTCCGTTCGCCGAGGCGAGCGCCGAGAACTCCAGACTCCTCGACGCCTTCTCCGACCCCACCCCCTGGCGCGTCATCGCCTCCACGCAAGTCACCGGGAAGATCCGCGCCGACGCCGGCGCGCTCTGCCTCGACTACGACTTCAACGGCGTTTCGGGCTACGTCGGCATGCAGCGCGACCTGCCGCTGGACTATCCCGACAACTACCGCTTCGACCTGCGCCTGCGCGGCGATTCGCCGACCAACGATCTCCAGTTCAAGCTGATCGATGCCAGCGGCGACAACGTGTGGTGGGTCAACCGGCCGAAGTACGCGTTCCCGCACGACTGGACCGACGTGCGCTACAAGCGCCGCATGATCGGCAAGGCCTGGGGCCCGGGCAGCGATCCGATGCTGCATGCGAGCGCGAAGCTCGAATTCACGCTCAACAACAGCGCCGGCGGCAAAGGCACGGTCTGCTTCGACGATCTGCGCTTCACCGCGCTGCCGGCGGATGTGGCCGTGCCGCGGATCGTGTCCGCACATGCGACGGCGCGTGCGCGCGATGCGGCTAAGGCGATCGATGGCGTCATTACGACCGCATGGACCGGCGGCAGGGGTATGCAGCGCCTCAAGCTCGATCTCGGCCAGTGGACCGAATTCGGCGGCCTGCGGCTCGACTGGACCGATCGGCCCGCCGACTACGCCGTGCTCGCCTCCGATGACGGCCATGTCTGGCGGAAGATGCGCACCGTGTCGGGCAGCGACGGCGGCCGCGACTGGATCGCGACGCCGGAATCGGAGGCGCGCTATATCGCGATCGAAAGCCGCGACAACGCCGCGGGTCTCGTGCAGGCCTCGGTCGAACCGCTCGCTTTCGCGGCGACGCCGAATGCGTTCGTCGCCGCGGTCGCGCAGGACCAGCCGCGCGGCCGATTCCCGCGCGGCTTCAGCGGCGAACAGCCGTACTGGACGATCCTCGGCGTCGACGGCGGTCGCGAGCAGGGCCTGATCGGCGAGGACGGCGCGATCGAGGTCGCAAAGGGCGGCTTCAGCCTCGAACCGTTCATGCGGGTCGACGACACGCTGCTGGACTGGGCCGGCGTCGCGACCGCGCAGTCGCTGCAGGACGGCTTCCTGCCGATCCCGAGCGTCGACTGGACGCACGCCGACGCGTCGCTGCGCACGACCGCGTTCGTCGATCGCGACACGACGGGTGAACGCACGCAGCTCGTCGCCCGCTACGTGCTGACGAATCCGTCGACGGTGCCGCACGACTACGTGCTGGCGCTCGCGGTGCAGCCGCTCCAGGTCAATCCGCCCGGCCAGTTCCTCAACACCACCGGCGGCGTCAGCCGCATCGCGTCGCTGGCGATCGGCGAGGACGGCGTGGTCCAGGTCGACGGCAAGTCGCGCGTGTATCCCGGGCAAGCGCCCGACGCCGCGTTCGCGACCCCGTTCGATGCCGGCATGGCGAGCGCGCATCTCGCGTCGGGCGCGTGGCCCGCGACGCGGCGCGTCGACGACGCCACCGGGCTTGCGTCCGGTGCGCTGCTGTATCGCTGGCGCCTGCAGCCGGGCGAATCGCGCGAAGTCGATGTCGTCGTGCCGTTCGGCGGCACGCCGTTCTGCGAGGACGACGCCTGCACCGCCGACCAGCGCCAGCGCGCGGTTGCCGGTGCATGGCGGGCGAAGCTCGGCGAAGTGCATTTCACCGTGCCCGCGGAAGGAAAGCCGCTGGTCGACACGCTGCGCACGGCGCTGGCGCACCAGCTGATCTCGCGCGTGGGGCCGCGGCTGCAGCCGGGCACGCGCTCGTACGCGCGCAGCTGGATCCGTGACGGCGCGATGATCTCCGAAGCGCTGCTGCGCATGGGTCGTTCCGATGCGGTGCGCGACTATCTCGACTGGTATGCGCCATACCAGTTCGACAACGGCAAGGTGCCGTGCTGCGTCGACGATCGCGGCAGCGATCCCGTGCCCGAGAACGACAGCCACGGCGAACTGATCTTCGCCATCGCCGAATACGCGCGCCACACCGGCGACGAGGCGTTCCTGCGCCGGATGTGGCCGCACGTCCGTGCCGCGTTCGCGTACATGGAAACGCTGAGCGCGAGCGAACGCACCGAGGAGAACCGCGCCCGCGATCCCGCGTTCTACGGACTGATGCCGGTGTCGATCAGCCACGAAGGCTATTCGGCCAAGCCGATGCATGCGTACTGGGACGACTTCTGGGCGCTGCGCGGCTACAAGGATGCAGCGTGGATCGCGCAGCGGCTGGGCGAAACCGCGGACGCCGCGCGCATGGCCGCCGCGCGGGATCGTTTCGCCGACGACCTGCACGCCTCGCTGCGACTGGCGGCGGCGAAGCACGGCATCGATTACCTGCCCGGCGCCGTGGAGCTCGGCGATTTCGATCCGACGTCGACCACGATCGCGCTCGCGCCCGGCGGCGAGCAGGCGCGACTGCCGCAGGCTCTGCTGCAGGGTACCTTCGAGCGCTACTGGCGCGAATTCGTGCAGCGCCGGGACGGCCAGCGAAACTGGAAGAACTACACGCCCTACGAATGGCGCAACGTCGGCGCGTTCGTGCGCCTGGGCTGGCGCGATCGCGCGTGGGAGGCCGTGCAGTTCTTCTTCGCGGATCGCGCGCCGCAGGCGTGGAACCAGTGGGGCGAGGTCGTGTCGCGCACGCCGCGCGCGCCGTTCTTCCTCGGCGACCTGCCGCATGCGTGGGTGGCGTCGGACTTCGTGCGTTCCGCCCTCGACCTGTTCGCGTACGGGCGCGAGGACGACGACGCGATCGTGCTGGCGGCCGGCATCCCCGCGCGCTGGCTGGACGGCGAGGGCATCGGCATCGATGGCCTGCGCACGCCGCAGGGCACGCTGGGCTACACGCTGCTGCGCACGCCCGATGCGCTGGAGCTGACGCTGTCCGCCGACACCCGCCTGCCGTCCGGCGGCGCCGTGCTGCCGTGGCCGCTTGTCGACGTGCAGCCGGGGCGGACCACCGTCGACAGCCGCGTCACGACCTGGCGGGACGGCGCGCTGCGCATCCCGTCAGGGGCGCGCCGGGTGCGGGTTTCGCTACGTTGAGCCGCGCGCCGGCGAACGGGCAAAAAAAGCCCCGACGGGCCTGTGCCGCATCGGGGCGCGCCGTTCCGTGGAGGGGGAGGAGTGGCGTCTGGAAAGCGTGTGGCCATCGGTGTCCGGGGTTTCTCGGCGCCGGCCGCGATGGCATCATGTAAACGGTTACAAGAGACTATCACAGGCCCGTCGATCCGTGTGCATGCCGCATGCGATCGTTGCGGTGCCGCCCGATGAGGATTGCCGATGGCGACGGTCACGCTCGATGGACTCCGCAAGGTCTACCCGGACGGCCACGTCGCCGTGCACGGCGCCGGCTTCGAGGTCGCCGACGGCGAGCTGCTGGTGCTGGTCGGGCCGTCGGGCTGCGGCAAGTCCACGCTGCTGCGGATGATCGCCGGGCTGGAGGCGATCAGCGGCGGCACGCTGCGGATCGACGGCCGCGTGGTCAACGACGTCGCGCCGAAGGATCGCGACATCGCCATGGTGTTCCAGAGCTACGCGCTGTACCCGCACATGACCGTGGCCGAGAACCTGGCGTTCGGGCTCACGCTGCGCGGCATGCCGAAGGCCGAGATCGCCGCGCGCATCGAGGCGGCCGCCGACCGTCTCGAACTGCGGCCGCTGCTGCAGCGCAGGCCCGCCGCGCTGTCCGGCGGCCAGCGCCAGCGCGTGGCGCTGGGCCGGGCGCTGGTGCGCCAGCCGAAGGTCTTCCTGCTGGACGAACCGCTGTCCAACCTCGACGCCAAGCTGCGCGCGTCGATGCGCACCGAGATCGCCCGCCTGCACCGCAGCCTCGGCGCGACGATGGTGTACGTCACCCACGACCAGGTGGAAGCCATGACCCTCGGCCAGCGCATCGTGGTGATGCGCGACGGCGAGATCCAGCAGATCGACACGCCGATGACGCTGTACCACGCGCCGGCGAACGTGTTCGTGGCGACCTTTCTCGGCAGCCCGGCGATGAACATGCTGCGCGGCCGGCTGGCCGCGGGCGAGGGCGGGGCGCTGCTGACCCTGGCCGACGGCCGGATCCTGCCGCTGCCGGGACTGGCGGTCGATCCGGCCTGGGCCGGTCGGGACCTCGATGTCGGCGTGCGTCCCGAACACCTGCTGCCCTGCACGCCCGGCGAGGCGCCGGCGTTCGCGGCCGAGGTCGAAGTGGTCGAGCCGGTCGGAAGCGAGACCTTCGCCTACCTCCGCTGCGACGGCCAGGCGCTGGTGGCACGGTTCCCGCCGGACCTGCCAGTGGCGCTCGGCGGCACCGTCGGGCTGCGCCCGGCCCCGGGCCGGCTGCACGTCTTCGACGCCGCGACCGGGGCGAGGCTGTCGGCGGCCGGGTGAGTTTCGCGCGTCGCAGCGTTCTATATACTGCGGTGACGGCGCGGTCCCTGTGTCGCCTCGTTGCCAGCGAAATCAATCGCTTGGCGCTCGTTCTTCAACCGAATCCCTGACTGCGCCAGCGCCGGTCCATCCGGTCGGGCCGGTGGAGTTTCCGTCAGCGCATGCGTCTTTCCACGATCAAGCTTTCCGGCTTCAAGTCCTTCGTCGACCCGACCACGCTGCACCTGCCGACCAACATGACCGGCGTCGTGGGGCCGAACGGCTGCGGCAAGTCGAACATCATCGACGCCATCCGCTGGGTGATGGGCGAGAGCGCGGCCAGCCGCCTGCGCGGCGACTCGCTGACGGACGTGATCTTCTCCGGCAGCTCGGCGCGCAAGCCGGTGTCGCAGGCCGCGGTCGAGCTGATCTTCGACAACGCCGATCACACCATCACCGGCGAATACGCGGCGTTCAACGAGATTTCGGTCAAGCGCACCGTCAGCCGCGACGGCCAGAGCAACTACTACCTCAACGGCACCAAGTGCCGCCGCCGCGACATCACCGACCTGTTCCTCGGCACCGGCCTCGGCCCGCGCAGCTACTCGATCATCGAGCAGGGCATGATCTCGCAGGTCATCGAGGCCAAGCCCGAGGAGCTGCGCGTCTACCTCGAGGAGGCCGCCGGCATTTCCAAGTACAAGGAGCGCCGCAAGGAGACCGAGACCCGCATCCGCCACACCCGCGAGAACCTCGACCGCCTCAACGACCTGCGCGAGGAAGTCGGCAAGCAGCTGCAGCACCTCGCGCGGCAGGCGCGCCAGGCCGAGCAGTACCAGGCCATCCAGGCCGAGCGCCGGATCAAGGACGCGGAGTGGAAGGCGCTGGAATTCCGCGTGCTCGACAACCGCCTGCGCGGCCTGCGCGAGAAGCTGTCGCAGGAAGAGACGCGGCTGCAGCAGATCATCGCCGACCAGCGCGAGGCCGAACGCCGCATCGAGGAAAGTCGCGCCAGCCGCGAGGCCGCCGCCGAGGCGCTGAGCAAGGCGCAGGCGGAAGGCTACGAGGTGAGCGGCACGCTGGCCCGGCTGGAACAGCAGATCTCGCACCAGAAGGAACTGTCGCAGCGCCTGCAGCGCGCCCGCGACGAGGCGCAGCAGGCGCTGTCGGAGATCGGCCTGCACATCGAACACGACCAGCAGCGGCTGGACACCCTGCGCGCCGCGATCGAAGACGCCGAGCCGCGCCTCGAAGCGCTGAAGGACGCCGACGCCGACCGTCAGCAGGCGCTGCACGATGCCGAGGCGAAGCTCGCCGACTGGCAGCAGCGCTGGGACCAGCTCAGCCGCGCGCAGGCCGAGGCCTCGCGCGCCGCCGAGGTCGAACGCACCCGCGTCGACTACCTCGACCGCCAGTCGCTCGACGCCGAGCGCCGCCGCGAACAGCTGGCCGGCGAACGCACCGCGCTCGATCTCGATGCCCTGGCCGAAACCTTCGCCGGCATCGAACTGCAGCACGAGGAGCGCAAGGCCGCCCTCGACGGGCTGAACGTCGACCTCGACACGCGCAAGCAGGCCGTGGTCGACCTGCAGGACCACGTGCGCAACGCGCAGGCCGAACTGGCCGACGTGCGCAAGCAGACGCAGACCGCGCGCGGTCGCCTCTCCTCGCTCGAAGCGCTGCAGAACGCCGCGCTGGGCCAGGAGCAGGGCGCGGCCATGACCTGGCTGAAGGCGCGCGGGCTGGATTCGGCGACCCGCGTCGGCGAAGCGCTGCGCGTGGAATCGGGCTGGGAATTCGCGGTCGAGAGCGCGCTGGGCCAGCTGATCGAAGGCGTGCTGATCGAATCCCCCGAGACGCTGGTCGAAGCGCTGTCCGACCTCGGCGACGGCCGCCTCGCGCTGGTCGCCTCCGCGGGCGGCGACGCCGCGTTCGCGCCGACCTCGCTCGCGGCGAAGGTCGAAGGCCCGCTGGCGATCCGCCGCCTGCTCGCGAAACTGCACGTCGCCGAAACGCTGGCCGACGCGCGCGCGCTGCAGGCGCGGCTGGGCGAGGGCGAATCGGTCATCACCCGCAGCGGCGAACGCCTCGGCGACGGCTGGGTGCGCGTGAGCCGCTCCGGCGCCGCCAGGCAGGGCGCGCTACTGCGCGAACGCGAGATCCAGGACCTGCGCGCCGCGATCGAGACGCTGCAGCAGCGCGAGGCCACGCTCGACCAGACCATCGCGTCGTTCCGCGACCGCCTGCTCGCCGCGGAGCAGCAGCGCGAGGACGCCCAGCGCACGCTGTACATGGCGCACCGCAACGTGTCCGAACTCGCCGGCCAGCTGCAAAGCCAGCAGGGCCGGCTGGACACCGCGCGCAATCGCATCGCGAAGATCGACGTCGACCTCGGCCAGCTGATCGAGGCGATCGACACCGCCGCGCAGCAGGCGAAGGACGCGCGGTCGCGGCTGGAGGAAGCGGTCGAGAGCATGGGCGAACTCGAAGGCACGCGCCAGCAGCTCGAAGCCGAGCGCCGGACGCTGACCGACGCCCGCGACGCCGCGCGCCAGGCCGCGCGCGAATCGCGCGACGCCGCGCATGCGCTGGCGCTGAACCTCGAATCGCAGCGCGCGCAGGTCGTCGCGCTGGCGCAGGCGCTGGACCGCATGGGCGGCCAGCGCGGCCAGCTGGACAGCCGCCTCACCGAACTGGCCTCGCAACTCTCCGAAGGCGACGCGCCGGTCGTGGCGCTGGACGAGCAGCGCCAGGTCGCGCTGGAACAGCGCGTCATCGCCGAGAAGAACCTCGCCGCCGCGCGCGCCGCGCTCGACGGCATCGACAACGACCTGCGCGGTTACGAGCAGACCCGCCACCAGCGCGACGAGGAGGCCATCGCCCAGCGCGAGAAGATCGCGCAGCGCCGGCTCGACCAGCAGGCGCTGTCGCTGAAGGCCGACCAGCTTGCCGAGGCGGTGACCGTCGGCGGCTTCGTGGTCGAGGACGTGCTGAACACGCTGGCCGAGGACGCCGATCCGTCCGCGTGGGAAAAGATCGTCACCGACTTCGACGCGAAGCTGCGCCGCCTGGAGCCGGTCAACCTGGCCGCGATCCAGGAGCACGCCGAGGCCGCGCAGCGCAAGGAATACCTCGACGCGCAGGACGCCGACCTCACCACCGCGCTGGAAACGCTGGAAGAAGCGATCCGCAAGATCGACCGCGAGACCCGCGGCCGCTTCAAGGACACGTTCGACCGCGTCAATGCCGGCGTCCAGGAACTCTACCCGCGGCTGTTCGGCGGCGGCCACGCCTACCTCGAACTCACCGGCGAGGACCTGCTCGACACCGGCGTCGCGATCATGGCGCGCCCGCCGGGCAAGCGGGTGTCGAACATTTCGCTGCTGTCCGGCGGCGAGAAGGCGATGACCGCGGTCGCGCTGGTGTTCGCAATCTTCCGGCTCAATCCCGCACCGTTCTGCCTGCTCGACGAGGTGGACGCGCCGCTGGACGAGGCCAACGTCGGCCGCTTCACCGCGATGGTCAGCGAGATGAGCCAGCAGGTGCAGTTCCTGTTCGTCACCCACAACAAGTCCACCATGGAGGCGGCGCAGCAGCTCAGCGGCGTCACCATGCGCGAGCCCGGCGTCAGCCGCCTGGTGTCGGTCGATCTGGCCGAAGCCGCGCGCCTGGCCGGCGCCGCCTAACGTCCCCGAGGTCCCCACCGATGTCCGACATCTGGATGCTGCGAATTGGAATCGTCGTCGCCGGCCTGCTGCTGATGGGCGCGATCTACATGTTCGGCCGCCCGCGCAAGCCGGGGCAGGGCCGCAAGGTGCGCGAGGAGCGCGGCGGCCGCAGCGAGCCGCGGCTCGACCCCGGCGCGCCGCCGCAGTCGATCGACCTCGGCGGCCCGGTGCTGCGCGAC
>JBQCJG010000361.1:0-3555 GCA_051952955.1 Lysobacteraceae bacterium
CGACGCGTTCGCGCGCGCCGTCGGCGACGCGCTCGATGCCAAGCCCAAGCCGCCCGGATCGCTCGGTCGGCTCGAAACCCTGGCGGCGCAGATCGCGCGCATCCAGGGACGCCTCGATCCGACGATCGAACATGCAGAGGCGATCGTCTTCGCCGGCGATCACGGCGTGACGGCCGAAGGCGTGTCGGCCTATCCGTCCGCGGTCACCGCGCAGATGGTGGCGAACTTCGTGTCCGGTGGCGCGGCGATCTGCGTGCTCGCCCGGCAGTTCGGCGCCCGGCTGACGGTGGTCGACGCCGGCGTCGCCTCGCCGCCGGCGGCACATCCGCAGTTGCTCGACCGCAGGATCGCGGCGGGGACCGGGAATTTCGTCCACGGCCCGGCGATGTCGCGGCTGCAGTGCATCGCCGCCTTGCGGGCCGGGGTGGAGATCGGATCCGGAATGGCGCCGCACGGCGTGCTGGTGCCCGGGGAAATGGGCATCGGCAACACCACCAGCGCCGCGGCGCTGATGCATGCCTTCACCGGGTTGCCGGTGGAGGACTGCGTGGGTCGCGGCACCGGCGTCGACGACGCCGGCCTCACGCGCAAGCGCACCGCGATCGTGCGGGCGTTCGCCTCCGCGGGCGTGCGCGATCGGCCGGGCGCCGATCCGCTGGACCTGCTCGCGCATTTCGGCGGCTTCGAGATCGCGATGATGGCCGGCGCGATGCTGGGCGCCGCCGCGACGCGGCAGGTGGTGGTGGTCGACGGCTTCATCGCCACCGCGGCCGCGGCGGCGGCGTGCCGGCTGTCGCCCACGCTGCAGGACTACTGCGTGTTCGCGCACGTCTCGGCCGAGCAGCCGCATCGGCGCTGGCTGCAGGCGCTGGGCGCGCAGCCGCTGCTCGATCTCGGCCTGCGCCTGGGCGAGGGCAGCGGGGCCATCCTCGCGGTGCCGCTGCTGCACGCCGCGGCCGCGATCCTGCGCGACATGGCGACGTTCGCCAGTGCCGGCGTGTCCGGACGCAGCGCGTCGCCGGCATGAACCCGCTGCGCGCGCTGGCCCACGAACTGCGCCTGCTGTGCGTGGCGCTGCAGTATTTCACCCGGCTGCCGGTGCCGACGCTGCACCGGTTCGACACCGCATGGCTGTCGGCGTCGGTGCGGTATTTCCCGATCGCCGGGCTGGTCGTCGGCGGCATCGGCGCACTCACGCTGTGGGCCGCCGCGCAGATCCTGCCGATACCCCTCGCCGCGGCGCTTGCGCTGACGGCGACGATCGCCACCACCGGCGCGTTCCACGAGGATGGCCTGGCCGACACGTTCGACGCGCTCGGCGGCGTCGTGTCCCGCGAGCGTGCGCTGGAGATCATGCGCGATTCGCGCATCGGCACGTACGGCGCGACCGCGCTCGTGCTCGGCCTGCTGCTGCGCTGGCAGGCGCTGTCGGGCCTGCCGCTCGACGCGGCATGGCTGGCACTGCCCTGCGCGCATGCCGCGGCGCGGGCGGGCGCCGCGGCGCTGATGGCCGGCCTGCCCTACGTGCGCCTGGAGGACGACGCCAAGGCCAAGCCCGTGGCGCAATCGCTCACGCCCAGGGTCCTGGTCGCCGCGCTCGTCGCAGGCGCCCTGCCTTCGCTGGGCGTGGCGCTGCTGGTCCCGCACCTCGCACTGCCGCTGCTGGCCGGCGCAGGCGCGGTCGTGCTGGCCCATGCGGGCTGTCGCCGCTGGTATGCGCGACGCCTCGGCGGCTATACCGGCGACGGCCTCGGCTGCTGCGAACAGTTGGGCGAGATCGCCCATCTGCTGGCGGTGCTGGCCGTGCTGCGCCTCGCCTGACCGGACGCATGCGCGATCGCGGCCACTGGTTCCTGCGCCATCCGCCGCTGCCGCAGATGGCCGGGCGTTGCTACGGGCGGATGGACGTCGCGGTGCCCGTCGACGCCATCGCGGCGGCGGCCCGGACCCTGCGCGAGGCACCCGCGCACGCCGGGCTGTGGACCCTGCCCGTCCTGAGCAGCCCGGCGCAGCGCTGCCTCGCGCTCGCACGCGCGCTGGTCGCGCCGACGACGGAGCCCGACTGCGACGCGCGGCTGCTCGAGATGGATTTCGGCGCCTGGGAGGGGCTCGACTGGAACGCGGTCCCGCGCGAGGCGCTCGAAGCCTGGAGCCGCGACGTGTGCGGCTATCGTCCGCCGGGCGGCGAATGCTTTTCCGATGTTGCCGCCCGGCTCGTGGACGTCCTCGCGGCCCGGCCTCGCCCGCATCTCATCGTCGCTCACGCTGGCGTGATCCGTGCGGCGTGGCATGTGTTGGGCGGGCTTGCGCCGGATCGGGCGGCCGCTGTCGCCGTACCCCATCTGCAGCCGATCCGGATCGCGCCATCCGATTCCTGAACGCGTCCGGCGCGTGCCGGCGGACGCGAGACTGCGTTTCCTCGCGGATCCGCGTGCGGATCGCCGGCGCGGCCTCGATCGCGCTGGCCTGGCGGCTTTCGGCGCGGCGGCGACATCGAGGCAGGCTCCCATCGAGCGAGAGCGGCTCGATCAGGTTGGTGCGGCGCACAGAGATCTCGCGCACCTGTCTCCGACAGGTTCCACCGTCACTACGAGACCGCGGCCTACGACAACCAGGCCGGCCGCAGCTGGACGGTGGCGGTCCGCTTCGATCCGGCCCGCTGAGGCGGGGCCCCGGCATCGGCACGTCGTCCCGGGCGGAGAACCCGCCCGGGACGGTCGGCCGGACTGAACGGAGACACCTCGGCCGTCACGTTTTTGGCGTATCGTTTCCGACGTCCGTCCCGGATCCACGCCCTCCGTCCCCGGCGACCGCCATGCCGATTCCGTCCGAACAACTCGATCCCGGCCTCTTCGTGGTCAGACCCGCGGCCGCGGTCGTGCCCGCGAAGCAGGCGGCGTGCGCCTCCGGGGTCGATCCCGCGGCACGCCTCGCCGACAAGGCGCAGGTGGAGCCCCTCGCCGGACCGACGCCGGGCTGGCTGGTGCGGCTCAAGCGCCGCCCGCGCAGCGTGCGCGCCGGCTGGAACAGCCTGCACCGGCTGCTGGGCAACGCTTACGTGGTGCTGCCGGCGCTGGTCGACGACGCCGGCCGATCGCGCTATCCCACCGGCCTGCTTTCCCTGCGATTCGGCAACGAGGCCAGCGAAGACGCACTCCGTGAGATCGCCTCGCACTACGCTCTGGAACTGGTCGGCAGGACCAAGTTCACGCGCCAGCAGGCGCTGTTCCGTCCCGCCGCCGGCAGCGATGTGTTCCTGCCCGACGTGAGCGGCCGGATCGAGCGCGACGACCAGATCGAAGCCGTCTGGTTCGATGCGGAAAGCGCGTTCACCCGGACCTGACCCGCGCGCGGTCCGGGCCGGAACCGTCGCGGTTCCCCTGCCACAGGATGTGAGGACGCCCCCATGGCCGTATTGCCCGATCACGAGGTCGCCGCCACCCCGGCCACCGTCGAGATCGCCCCCCGCACCGACCTCGGCATCCGCATGGCCGACGGCGCGTGGGTCGACCTGCAGCGCCTGCCGCTGACCCTGGAAGTGATCGACGGCACCAC
>JBQCJG010000362.1:0-39595 GCA_051952955.1 Lysobacteraceae bacterium
CACAGCGCGCGGTGCGCGCCCGGGCGCAGCAGGCGGTCGTGCGCGGCGCGCAGGCACAGCGCCGGCACGCGGATGCGCGCGAGGTGGTCGCGCACGTCCACGCGCAGGGCCGCCTCGGCGCGGGCGCGCAGCACCGCGGGAAGTACGGTGTCGAGCGCATCGCGCAGTTCGCGGCGCAGCGCGGGCGTCGCCCAGCGACCGAGCAGCGCGAACGACAGCGCCGCCGCCGGCAGCAGGCGCACCGGCGCGATCCGCGCGAACGCGGCCAGCGGCGACGGCACGGGCAGCGGGAGCGGCGCCTTCGCGAACGTGGTCGACAGCACCAGCCCGCACAGGTTCCGCGGCGGATCGGCGGCGATGGCGATGGCAACCGGCCCGGAAAAGGATTCGCCGAGCAGCACGAACGGCGCCGTGCGCGGCAACGCGTCGCGGGCCAGCGCTTCCAGCGCGGCGTAGCCCAGCACGCGATCGGTCGGATAGGCGATCGCGGCGACATCGGCGAAGCCGGCATCGCGCGCGGCGTCCGAGAACGGGGCGAGCAGGCGCGCGGTGCCGTCGAGCCCCGGCAGCAGCCGCAGCGCCGGCAGGCTCATGCCTCGCCCGCGCCGGCGGCGTCGAGCTTGTAGCCCATGCCGTACACGGCGACGATCGGGTCGGCGCCGTCGCCGCAGGCGGCGAGTTTCCGCCGCAGGTTCTTGATGTGGCTGTCGACGGTGCGGTCGCTGACGACGCGATGGTCAAGGTAGGCCGCGTCGATCAATTGCGCGCGCGACAGCACCCGGCCCGGGCGCGCGTGCAGCGCGCGCAGCAGCCGGAATTCGACCGGCGTCAGCGGCAGCAGCGCGCCGCGCAAGCGCGCCTCGAAGCGTTCGTCGTCCAGCTGCAGCAGCGGCGCGGCGACGCTCACCGGCACGTCGACGGGCAGCGGCAGCGGCTGCATGCGGCGCAGTACCGCCTTCACCCGCGTCACCACCTCGCGCGGGCTGAAGGGCTTGCAGATGTAGTCGTCGGCGCCGAGTTCCAGGCCGAGGATGCGGTCCATTTCCTCCACCCGCGCGGTGACCATCAGGATCGGCACGCGCGCGGCGCGCGGGTCGGGCAGGGCGCGGATCGCGCGGCACACCGACACCCCGTCGCGGCCAGGCAGCATCAGGTCGAGCAGGATCGCGTCCGGCGGCGGCGCGCCGTCGCGCACCCGCGCCAGCGCGCGTTCGCCGTCGTCGACGATCTCGGCGGTGCAGCCGTCGGCAAGCAGGTAGTCGCGCAGCAGTTCGGCGAGCTTGGGCTCGTCCTCGACGATCAGCACGTGCGGCGAAGGCGGGGCGGCGTCCGGGGTGGCGTCGGGGGCATTCATGCGGCGAGTGTCACCGCTCCGGCAGCGTGATGTCGATGCGCAGGCCGCCGAGCGGCGCATGCGTGGCGACGATGCGGCCGCCGTGCGCCTTGACGATGTTGCGGCAGATCGCGAGCCCCAGGCCGGCGCCGCCGAACTTGCGGCTGCGCGAGGGCTCGACCCGGTACAGGCGCTCGAACAGGTGCGGCAGCGCGGCGTCGGGCACGCCGGGCGCGCTGTCCTCGATCGTCAGCCGGCCGCCGTCGCGCTCGCGCACCAGCGTGATCGCGACGGTGCCCGGACGGTCGGTGTAGCGGCGGGCGTTCGCCAGCAGGTTGTCGAGCAGTTGCCGCAGCCGCGCGCGGTCGCCGCGCGCCAGCGGGCACGCGGCGGTCGCCGAGACTTGCAGCAGCAGGCCGTCCTCGCGCAGGCCGCCCTCATGCGCGCGGGCCGCCTCGCGCCCGACCTCGGCGAGGTCCATCGGCTCGAACCGGTAGCTCAGCGCGCCGGCTTCCGACAGCGACAGCTGGTACAGGTCCTCGACGAGGCTGCGCAGGCGCCCGCATTCGGCCTGCAGCGACGCCAGCCGTTCGGCGTCGACCGCGCGCACGCCGTCCTGCAGCGCCTGGATCTCGCCGCTGAGCACGCTGATCGGCGTGCGCAGTTCGTGCGCGATGTCTGCGCTCCACTGCCGGCGCGCGTCGCGATGGCGTTCCAGCGCGCTCGCGAGCGCATTGAAGTCGCTGGCGAGCGCGCCGAGTTCGTCGGTGCGGGTGGCGTCGATGCGCGCGGCGTATTCGCCCGCGGCCAGCGCCTGCGTGCCGGCGGTCAGCGCACGCACCGGCCGCAGCAGCCAGCGCGAGAGCGCCCACGCCACCAGCAGCGCGGCCAGCAGCACCGACAGCGCCAGCCACGCGATGTGCGCACGCTGCTGGCGCACGAATTCGAGGTCGACGTCCTCGCGCAGCCTCGGCAGCGGCGCGATCAGCAGGCGGCCGACGACGGTACCCCGGTCGACGATCGGAATGCTCGCGGCATCGCGCGGCAGGCCCGGATTGCCGGCGACGACGTCGCCCCGCGCGTCGAGCAGCAGCAGCCGCGGGCGCAGGTCGATGCCGAGGCCCGGCGCGTCGCGCGGCGGCGGGAAGGGACGACCGTCCCGCGGCGGGCCGGGCGGGGTACCGGGCGGGCGCGGCGGTCGGAAGTCGCTGGGTCCGTCGCCGCGGCCGGGCGGGCCGGCGGGATCGTTCGCGCTCGGGCGGGCCGGCGGTTCGCCGAACGGCGTGTCGAGGCTCAGCAACCGCAGCAGCCGCGGCGTGTCGCCGCGCAGGAACGTCCAGTCGCCATGGCGGCCGTAGGCGTCCGCCAGGTGCGCGCTGGCGGCCTGGAGGCGCTCGCGCTCCAGCCGGTTGACGTAGCCGAGGAAGCCCTGCTGCACGCTGCGTCCCTGCAGCATCGCGAACAACGCCAGCGCGATCACGCTCACGGAGGCGAAGGCCAGGAACAGGCGGTGCCAGAGGCGCAGCGACATGGACGGCACGGAAGCGGGCGGAGGCCGCACCTTAGCCCGTCCCCGCGGTCGGCGGCAGGTGGCAACCGAGGTCACCGGCGATTTCCGCCATTTCTCCACGATTCCTGCACAAGGCCTCCACGGCCGCTGCAGGATGCGCGCCTAGCCTGTGCTGGCCGGAATCGCCGGCGTGCCAGGCCAGGTGCCCCCATGTCGCATCGCATGCTTCGCCGTTCGTTCGCCGCCGCGCTGCTGGCGCCGGCGCTGCTGCTGGCCCTCGCCGCCGGCGCGCAGTCCCGCGGCGACGGTCCGCCCGATCGCATGGCCGACCGCCCGCCGCCGCACGGCGAGGCCGACGGTCGTCCACCGGGTCCGCCGCCCGGCCCGCCGATCGACGAACTCCGTCGCACGCTGTCGCTCGACGACCGCCAGGCGCAGGCGGTGGCGAAGGTCCTCGAAGCGCATCGCGCGCAGGTCGATCGACTGCACGCCCGCACCCGCGCCGAACACGACGCGCTCGCCACCGCCACCGACGCGCAGCTGCGCAAGGTGCTCGACGCGCGCCAGTTCGCCGCGTTCCAGACGTGGAAGCAGACCCACCGGCCGCCGCCGCCCCCGCCCTTCGATCGGGAAGGCGACCGCCGCCCGCCGATGGGCCCGCCGCCGGCCGGCCCGCACGGGGAGGGCTGAGCCATGCGCGCCACGTCCCTGCGTCGACGTCTCGCCTCCGGCGCCTCGCGCCGCGCCTGCCTGGTTGCCACCGGTGTGCTTGCCGCCGCCGTCGCGGCGGCGCTGCCGACGTGGTCGGCGCCGTTGCGCACCCAGCGCGAGAGCCGCGGCGTCGTGGTCACGAAATTCCCCGCGGTGCGCCATGCTGCGGTGCGCGCCGGCCAGCCGCTGCCGGTGCCGACCACGGCGTTCGGCGAACCGCTACCGGGCCTGACCGCGGCGCAGCGCAACGATTTCTCGGTCGGCCTCGGCCGCTTCCTCAACGCCGAATCGCCGCAGAGCGGGCTCGGGCCGATCTTCAACAACAATTCCTGCGTGTCCTGCCACGGCCAGCCGGCGCCGGGCGGCGGTTCGCCGGTCCGCGTCACCCGCTTCAGCCTGCTCACGGGCACCACGTTCGATCCGCTGGAGGCGCTCGGCGGTTCGCTGCAGCAGGTGCGCGCGATCGACCCGCAGGCGCTCGAAGTCGTGCCGGCGCAGGCCAACGTCGTCGCCCAGCGGCTGTCGACGCCGCTGTTCGGACTGGGCCTGATCGAGGCCATCCCCGACGAGACGATCCTCGCCAATGCCGAACGCCAGAAGAGCCTCGGCCTCGACGGCGTGCCGTCGCTGGTGAACGACGTCGCGACCGGCAAGGTGCGCGTCGGCCGCTTCGGCTGGAAGGCGCAGCAGGCCTCGGTGCTGGCGTTCTCCGCCGATGCATTCGCCAACGAGATGGGCATCACCAACCGGCTGTTCCCGACCGAGAACGCGCCGAACGGCAATGCCGCGCTGCTGGCGCGCTTCGATCGCGTCGCCGACCCTGAGGACCGCGCCGATCCGGTCACGGGCAAGGCCGACATCGACGTCGTCGCCGAGTTCATGCGCTACCTCGCCGCGCCGCCGTCGGTGCAGTTCACGCAGACCGCGCTGCAGGGACGGCAGACGTTCGAGCAGATCGGCTGCGGCGGCTGCCACATGGCGCAGATGACCACCGGGCCCAGCGACGTCGCCGCGCTGAACTTCAAGGCGGTGTACCTCTACTCCGACCTGCTGCTGCACGACATGGGCAGCCTCGGCGACGGCATCGTGCAGGGCACCGCCGGGCCGCGCGACATGCGCACCGCGCCGCTGTGGGGCCTGCGCGCCCGTGCGCCGTACCTGCACGACGGCCGCGCCGGCACGGTCGATCGCGCGATCCAGCTGCACGACGGCGAAGCGCTGACCTCGCGCACCGGCTACCAGGCGCTGACCGCGACCCAGCGGCAGCAACTGCTGGAGTTCCTCGGTTCGATCTGAGTCGTGTCGTTCGCGAAAAAAGACGGCGCGCAAAAGAAGACGCCCCGGAAACGGGGCGTCGTCGTGTCCGCTCGCGATGTCGGCCGTCGCGGCCGCGGTGCGCGTCAGGCCGCGGCGGCCTGCTGCACGCGCGGGCCTTCGAGCAGCGCGCGCCTGACCATGCCGATCAGCAGGTCCAGTTCGTCGCTCTCGATCGCGAAGTGCGGGGTGAAGCGCAGCGAGTTCTCGCCGCCGTGGATCACGCCGATGCCGTGCTCGCGCAGCCATTCCTCGGTGGAGCCGGTGCCGTAGCCCTTGAACTGCGGGGCGAGTTCGCACGAGAACAGCAGGCCGGTGCCCTGGACCTTGGTGATCAGGCCCGGCAGCTCGGCCTTCAGCGCCTCGAGCCTGGCCACGGCCTCGCGGCCGCGCTCGCGGATGTTGGCGCGCAGTTCGTCGGTGAGCTGGCCCAGCACCGCGACGGCGACGTCGAGCGCGCGCGGGTTGGTGGTCATGGTGTTGCCGTACACGCCCTTGCGGTACAGGCCGGCGGCGCGCTCGTTCACGGCGAGCACCGACAGCGGGTACTGCGCGGCGTTGAGCGCCTTGGAGTAGGTCTCCATGTCCGGGGCCTCGATGCCCTCGAAGCCGGGATAGTCGACGATCGACAGCACGCCGTTGGCGCGCAGGCCGGCCTGGATCGAATCGACCAGCAGCAGCGTGCCGTGCTCGCGGGTCAGGCGGCGCGCGGCGTCGTCGAACGCGCGCGGCACCGAGCGGCCCGGGTCGCCTTCGCCCATCACCGGCTCGAGGAACATCGCCTCGATGTGCCAGCCTTCGCGCTCGGCGTCGGCGAACGCCTGCTCGAGCTGCTCGATGCTGTACGGCTCGATCGTGATCAGCTGGCCGACGTGGTGCTGGTAGCTGCCGAGGTGGGCGAGGTAGGTCTTGCGGGTGCTGTCCGAATACAGCGCCGGCAGTTCGGTGCGGCCGTGGAAGCTGCCCTTCACCGCGATGCGCTTGACCTTGCGGCCGGCGTGCGGCGCGCCCGGGTCGGTCATCAGCTTGGTGTTGACGTCGGCGATGCGGCCGGCCAGCGACACCGACTCCGAGCCCGAGTTCAGGCACAGGAAGCGCGCATACGGGCAGTGGCCGAGGGTGTGGCCGATTTCCCTGCGGATCGCGCGGTCGAAGCGCAGCTGCGCAAGGTTCGGGGTCATGATGTTGGCCATCGCCTGCGGGCGGGCCATCGCGTCGATCACGGCCTTGGGCGCATGGCCGAAGCCGAGCATGCCGTAGCCGCCGGAGTCGTGCAGCACCGCGCCCTTGAGGGTGACGACCCACGGGCCGCGCGCGGCGAGGGCGATGTACGGGTTCACGGTGTCGTTGGAGTAGAAGTTCACGAACCCGGCCTGCACGGCGAGGATCTGCGCGTCCTCGTCCAGGTCCAGCAGGTCGGCGAATTCGTCGGCGACGCGGGCGAATTCGGCGCCGGCGGCGGCGATCGCCTCGGCCAGGTCGGGGTGGCCGGCCGTGAACGCCAGCACGGTCGCATCGTCCAGACCGTGGGTGCGACGGGCACCGGCACGGGCGCGGAGCGGGGCGAGGGTGTCGAGGAGGGACATGGCGGGTCTCCGGCCGAAAGGGTCGAACGGTCCATTATCGGGATATTGCGGTCGATTGGCAGTTGTGATCTGTACGTTTTTCGCCGATATTTCGTCGAATCGACGAAACAGGGGCCCGCATGAAGCTCACCGAGACCGACCAGCAGCTGCTGTCGCTGCTGCGCGAGAACGCCCGCGCCTCCACCGCGCAGATCGCCCGGCGCCTCGGGCTGTCGCGGACGACGGTGCAGAGCCGGATCGAGCGGCTGGAGCGCGAGGGCGTGATCAGCGGCTACACCGTGCGCGTCAGCGACGAATACGAGCGCGGCCAGGTGCGGGCGCACATCATGATCGCGGTGCAGCCCAAGCAGATGACCGTGGTGGTCGCGGCGCTTCGGGCGATGCCCGAACTGCGCTCGCTGCATTCGGTCAGCGGCGCCTACGACCTGATCGCGATCGGCGCGGTGCCCGACGTCGGCAGCTGGGACGTGCTGACCGACCGCATCGGCGCGATCGAGGGCGTGGAGCGCACCACGTCGTCGATCGTGCTGTCGACCAAGTTCGAGCGCTGAGGCGGCCATGTCCGACGCTGCGAACGCGGAGGTGCTGCCGGTCGTCGACATCGCGCCGATGCGCGCCGCGCCGGGCGATGCGGACCCGGCGGCGCAGACGCGGGTCGCCGCGGCGATCGCCGCCGCCTGCCGTGCGCACGGGTTCTTCTACATCGCCGGGCACGGCATCGACGAGGCGCTGCAGACCGCGCTGCGCGAAACGGCGCAGGCGTTCTTCGCGCTGCCGGAGGCCGAGAAACTGCGGATCGACATGCCGCGCGGCGGCCGCGCGTGGCGCGGGTTCTTCCCGGTCGGCGGCGAACTGACCAGCGGCCGGCCGGATCGCAAGGAGGGCGTCTACTTCGGCACCGAGTTGCCGCCGGACGATCCGCGCGTCGTGGCCGGCTGGCCGCTGCACGGTGCCAATCTCTGGCCCGGACGTCCGGCCGCGCTGCGCGACGCGGTGACGGCCTACATGGCGGCCGCCGTCGACGCCGGGCAGGCGGTGCTGGCGGCGATCGCGCTGGGCCTGGGGCTGGAGGCGGACTGGTTCCGGCGCCACTACACCGCCGATCCGACGGTGCTGTTCCGGCTGTTCCACTACCCGCCGCAGCCGGCCGACGCCGACGACTGGGGCGTCGGCGAGCACACCGACTACGGCCTGCTGACCCTGCTGCTGCAGGACGACGTGCCGGGCCTGCAGGTGCGCACGCCGCGCGGCTGGATCGACGCGCCGCCGTTGCCCGGCACGCTGGTCTGCAACCTCGGCGACATGCTCGACCGGCTCACCGGCGGCATGTATCGCTCCACCCCGCACCGGGTGCGCAACGCGACCGGCCGGGAGCGGTACTCCTTCCCGCTGTTCCTCGACCCCGCCTTCACCGCGCGGGTGACCCCGCTGCCCGCCCACGCCCTGATCGACCCGGCGCAGGTGGCCGCGGATCGTGCCGACCGCTGGGACGGCGCCAGTGTGCTCGCGCCGTTCGACGGCACCTACGGCGACTACCTGCTGGGCAAGGTCGGCCGGGTGTTCCCCGACCTGCATGCGCGGGTGGTCTGAGCGGCCCGGCTTACAATGCGCGCCCCTGGACGCCGACGCCCATGAAGAAGTCCGACTTCCATTTCGACCTGCCGCCCGAGCTGATCGCGCAGGCGCCGCTGCCCGAGCGCTCCGCCAGTCGGCTGCTGGTGGTGCCGCCGGCGCCCGCGGCGTTCGACGATCGCGGCGTGCGCGACCTGCCCGCGCTGCTGCAGCCGGGCGACCTGCTGGTCTTCAACGACACCCGGGTGATCCCGGCGCGGCTGTTCGGCCGGAAGGACACCGGCGGCCGGGTCGAGATCCTGATCGAGCGCCTGCTGCCCGGCAACGAGGCGCGGGCCCAGATCGGCGCGAGCAAGTCGCCGAAACCCGGCGGCCGCATCGCGCTGGACGCCGGCGGCGAGGCCGAGGTGCTGGGCCGCGACGGCGAGTTCTACCACCTGCGCTTCCACCTCGACGAAGGCCTGGAATCGTGGCTGCTGCACGCCGGCCGGCTGCCGCTGCCGCCGTACATCCAGCGCGAACCCGGCGTCGACGACCGCGAGCGCTACCAGACCGTGTTCGCGAAGGAAGTCGGTGCGGTCGCCGCCCCCACCGCCGGCCTGCATTTCGACGAAGCGTTGCTGCAGGCCTTGCGCGACCGCGGCGTCGAGTTCGGCCACGTCACCCTGCACGTCGGCGCCGGCACGTTCCAGCCGATGCGCGCCGACGACGTGCGCGACCACCGCATGCACAGCGAATGGCTCAACGTCGGCGCCGAGCTGGCCGCGCAGATCCGGCGCACGCGCGAGCGCGGCGGCCGCGTGGTCGCGGTCGGGACCACGGTGGTGCGTGCGCTCGAAAGCGCGATGCGCACGCACGACGACGGCAACCGCGAACTGCAGCCGTTCGCCGGCGAGACCCGCATCTTCATCTTCCCCGGCTACCGCATCCGCAGCGTCGACGCGCTGGTCACCAATTTCCACCTGCCGGAAAGCACGCTGCTGATGCTGGTGTCGGCGTTCGCCGGCCGCGAGCGCATCCTCGCCGCGTACCGGCACGCGGTCGAACAACGCTACCGCTTCTTCAGCTACGGCGACGCGATGCTGCTGTGGCCGCAGCCCGATGCCGCCGGAGAGGCGCCGCATGCAGCTTGATTTCGCCGTGCTCGGCGCCGCGGAGGCGTATCGCTGGATGACCGCGACGGTGACGCCGAGGCCGATCGCGTGGGTGTCGACGCGCTCCGCCGACGGCGTCGACAACCTCGCGCCCTTCAGCTTCTTCCAGGTGGTCTGCGACGCGCCGCCGACGCTGCTGCTGAGCCTCGGCCCGCGCGCCGACGGCAGCGAGAAGGACACGCTGCGCAACCTGCGCGAGCGCGGCGAACTGGTGATCCAGCTGGTGTCCGCGGCGCAGGCCGATGCGATGAACGCGACGTCGGCGTCGTTCCCGCACGGCGTCAGCGAATTCGAACGCTGCGGCGTGGCGTCGCTGCCGTCCGATCGCGTGGCCCCGCCGCGGGTCGCCGGCGCGCCGGTGGCGTTCGAGTGCCGGCTGGCGTCGATCCAGCCGTATCCGGCCGAAGCGCCCAGCCATCACCTCGTGTTCGCCGAGGTGCTGCTGGCGCACGTCGACGACGCGGTGATGGCCGACGAACGCCACGTCGATCCGCTGAAGCTCGACCTGATCGGCCGCCTCGGCGGCAGCGGCTACGCGACCACCCGCGACCTGCTGCAGCTGCGCCGCCCGGGCTGAGCCGGCGCGGCGCGCCGGGCGATCCCCGCGCGTCGCTGCTGCGCGGCATGGTTCACTTCCGGTCGGACGTGCCCTCGACGGACGTGTCGTCGACGATGGCCACCAGCGCCTTCGATCGCGCCTCGCTCAGCCACGCCAGCCAGACTTCCTTCGGCGTGCCGGGGTAGCGCACGGCCGCGAACGCCGCCCAGGCGTCGCGATAGCGCAGCCACAGCCGCTGCGTGGCGCGCACGCCGTCGGACGTCACCGTGCCGTAGGCGAAGTCGTCCTTCTTCTTCGACACGTCCAGCGTCGCCAGCACCTTGCGGTAGACCGCGTTGAGGGCCTTGTCGTCGCGGGCGAAGTCGCCCGGGACCTTGGCCGGGCGTTCGCGCCGCTCGAAGCGTTCGACGTCCGCCAGCAGCGCGGTGTCCAGCGTTTCGTAGGCCTGGGTCGCCAGCGCGCCGCGGGCGGTGCCGCTCATGTCGGTCTCCTCGCTGGCGACGCTGTCGAAATACGCCTTCGCCGCGTTGCGCAGCGCCGCCAGCGCCGCGCGCTGCGGCGGCGACCACGCCGCCTGCAGCGCGGTCCAGCGACGATCGCGGCCGGACTGCGCGAAGTCGGCCTCGCGGCCGGCGCAGACGCCCATCATCAGGCCGCTGGTGATGTCGTCGCACAGGTCGATGGGGTCGCGGTCCTTGCCGCCGGCGATGGCGTCGAGGTGCGCGAGCCGCGCCTCGACCTCGAACGGCGCGCCGCCGTATTCGCAGGCGAAGCGCTTCGCGAGCGGGATGTTGCGCTTCACCCCCCGGCCGTTGGCGTACAGCATCATCAGCACGCCGCTGCCGCCGAAGTTGTTCGCCTGTTCCTGGATGGCCTTGCCGGTGCCGCGCTCGCGGTAGGCGCACTGCCGGGCCGCGACGGGATCCGCCTTCAGGCCCTTGCCGTCCTCGCCGTAGTACAGCGCCTGGGTGTCGCAGCCGGCGGGCGCGCTGCCGACGTCCTGCTTCGGCACGGCCACGTCGGCCCACTTGCGGCACTGGGCCTCGTAGGGCCAGGGTTCGTCGGCGCGCGACGGGCCGGGCAGGGCGGCGGCGAACAGCAGGAGGGCGAGGGCAGGGCGCATGGGCGGTTCCGGTCGGGCGGACGGGGTCTGTCATCATAGTCGGATGTCCAGACTGTCCTTCGAACTCCTCGGCACCGACGGCGTGGCCCGCCGCGGTCGCCTGACCTTCCCGCGCGGCACCGTCGAGACCCCCGCGTTCATGCCGGTCGGCACCTACGGCTCGGTCAAGGGCGTGATGCCCGACCAGATCCGCGGCCTCGGCGCGGAGATCATCCTCGGCAACACCTTCCATCTGTACCTGCGGCCGGGGCTGGACGTGATCGCCGACCACGGCGGCCTGCACGGCTTCGCCCGCTGGAACGGCCCGATCCTCACCGACTCCGGCGGCTTCCAGGTGTTCTCGCTGGCGCACAAGCGCAAGATCACCGAGGCCGGCGTCACCTTCGCCGCGCCCACCGACGGCAGCAAGGTCTTCCTCGGCCCCGAGGAGAGCATGCAGATCCAGAAGGTGCTGGATTCGGACATCGTCATGATCTTCGACGAATGCACGCCGTACCCGGCGACCGAGGACGTGGCGCGCAAGTCGATGGAACTGTCGCTGCGCTGGGCGGAGCGCTCGAAGCGCGCCCACGAAGGCAACGACGCGGCGCTGTTCGGCATCGTCCAGGGGGGCGTGCACCACGCGTTGCGCACCCGTTCGGCCGAGGGGCTGAAGCAGATCGGCTTCGACGGCTACGCGGTCGGCGGGCTCGCCGTCGGCGAACCCGAGGCCGAGCGCAACGCGATGCTCGAACATACCTGCCCGCAGCTGCCGGCCGACCGGCCGCGCTACCTGATGGGCGTGGGCCGGCCCGAGGACCTGGTGGAATCGGTCGCCCGCGGCATCGACATGTTCGACTGCGTGATGCCCACCCGCAACGCGCGCAACGGCCATTACTTCACCAGCTTCGGCACGGTCCGCATCCGCAACGCGAAGTACGAGCGCGACCTGCGGCCGATCGAGGAAGGCTGCGGCTGCCCGGCCTGCGCCGGCGGTTTCACCCGCGCGTACCTGCGCCACCTCGACCGCTGCAACGAGATGCTGGCGCCGATGCTCGGCACCCTGCACAACCTCTGGTACTACCAGAAGCTCATGGCCGACATCCGCGCGGCGATCGAGGCCGGCCGGTTCGCCGACTTCCGGGCCGCGTTCCATGCCGCCCGGGCCGGGGGTGCGGTCGCCGCGGCCTGAACTTTCGGACGGCGGGGCGGTCACGGAAGGGCCCCGGGACGGTCCCGGGCTGGTGCGGGATGCGGTTGAAAGCCGGCGGCCCGGCCCGCATGGCATAATCCCCCGCTGTTTTGCGAACGGACCCGAGATGAATCCGCTTGATCTCCTGATCTCCCCGGCCTACGCCCAGGCCGCCGCCGCCCCGGGCGCGCCCGGTCTCGGCACCATGCTCCTGCCGATCCTGGTGATCGGCGCGATGCTGTTCTTCATGACCCGCCAGCAGTCGAAGCGCGCCAAGGACCACAAGTCGATGCTCGACAAGCTGGCGAAGGGCGACGAGGTCATCACCACCGGCGGCATCGCCGGCGTGGTCCGCGACATCGGCGACAACTTCGTGAGCGTGGAAGTGGCCGACAACGTCCGCGTCCGCGTGCAGAAGGGCGCGATCGGCCACGTGCTGCCGAAGGGCACGCTCAAGTCGCAGTAATGAGTTCCGTCTGATCCCCCGATCCCAACCAGAATGCGGCCGGTCGGACGACCGGACGCGGTGGCCGTCATGCTCGAATATTCCCGCTGGAAATACGTCGCTATCCTGCTCGTGGTGCTGGTCAGCGCGCTGTACGCGCTGCCCAACGTCTACCCGCAGGATCCTTCCGTGCAGGTCACCGCCAGCCATGGCGCGCAGGTCGACGACGCGCTGAAGCAGCGCATCGCCGGGGTGCTCGCGAAGGCCGGGATCAAGCCGAAGACGATCGAGAAGCAGGGCGACAACCTGCTGGTGCGCACCGCGAACCCGGACGCGCAGAGCAAGGCGTCCGACGCGCTCCGCGCCGAACTCGGCAGCAACTACGTGGTGGCGATGAACCTCGCCTCGAACACGCCGCACTGGCTGTCGGCGATCGGCGCGCGGCCGATGCCGCTGGGCCTCGACCTGCAGGGCGGCGTGCACTTCCTGATGGAAGTCGACAAGAAGTCGGCCATCGACAAGCGCTTCGAGGTCTACCTCACCGACATCCGCGGCGCGCTGCGCGACAAGGGCGTGGACTACGCCTCGGTCGAACGCACCGGCCCGCAGTCGATCGTGGTCACCCTCAACAAGGGTGCCGACCTCGCCGCCGCGCAGGGCGTGGTGCAGAAGACGCTGTCCTCGGCGGTGGTCGATGCCGGCACGCTGGTCGCCGCCAACGCCTTCAGCTACGAGAGCTCGGGCGAGGTCATCAAGGTCGGCGTGTCGGACGACATGGTCCGCCAGATGACGCTCAACGCGATCGAGCAGAACCTCGGCACGCTGCGCAACCGCATCAACTCGCTGGGCGTGGCCGAGCCGGTGATCCAGCGCCAGGGCGCCGACCGCGTCGTGGTCCAGCTCCCCGGCGTGCAGGACACCGCGGAGGCCAAGCGCATCCTCGGCGCCACCGCCACCCTCGAATACCGCGCCGTGTACGACGGCAACCCGTACGACGCCCGCGACACCGGCAACGTGCCGCCGGGCGCGCGCCTGTACGACACCCGCCGCATGGGCGCCGACGGCAAGCCGGTGCCGGTGCTGCTGAGCAAGCGCATCATCGTCTCCGGCGACGACATGGTCGACGCCCGCACCTCGGTCGACCGCAACGGCCTGCCCGCGGTGTCGGTCACGCTGAACACCGCCGGCGGCCAGCGCATGTTCCAGTTCACCAGCGAGAACGTCGGCAAGCCGATGGCGGTGGTGTACATCGAGCGCGTGCCCAAGGTGCGCATGGTCGACGGCAAGCCCGAGAAGTACTTCGACGTGCGCGAGGACGTGATCTCGCAGGCGACGATCCAGGGCGTGTTCGGCAAGCAGTTCGAGACCACCGGCCTGCAGCAGAAGGAAGCCGAGGACCTGTCGAAGCTGCTGAAGGCCGGCGCGCTCGCCGCGCCGATGGACTTCGTCGAGGAACGCACCGTCGGCCCGAGCCTCGGCAAGCAGAACATCGAGCGCGGCCTCACCGCGGTGGTGACCTCGTTCCTGTTCGCGCTGGCGTTCTTCCTCGTCTACTACCGCATGTTCGGCCTGATCACCAGCCTCGCGCTGCTGCTGAACCTGCTGATGGTGTTCGCGCTGATGTCGGTGTTCGGCGCGACGATGAGCCTGCCCGGCCTCGCCGGCATCGCGCTCACCGTCGGCATGTCGGTGGACGCCAACGTGCTGATCAACGAACGCATCCGCGAGGAGTTGCGGCTCGGGTTGCCGCCGTTGAAGGCGATCTCCGAGGGCTACGACCGCGCGTCGGGCACCATCCTCGACGCCAACATCACCGCGTTCCTGGCCGGTCTGGCCATGTTCGCCTTCGGCACCGGCCCGCTGAAGGGCTTCGGCGTCACCACCATGCTCGGCATCGCGACCTCGGCCTACACCGCCGTGTCCGTGTCGCGCGGCATCGCCACGCTGATCTACGGCCGCCGCCGCAAGCTGCAGTCCATCGCGATCTGAGGGAACCGACTTTCATGAAACCCTTCAACGTGTTCCCCTACGACAGCAACATCGACTTCATGCGCCTGCGCATGATGTCGCTGGCCGTGGCTGCCCTGATCATGTTCGTCGCCATCGGCGCGATGTTCGCCAAGGGCTTCAACTTCGCGCTGGACTTCACCGGCGGCGTCGGCGTCGAACTGGCGTACGACAAGCCGGTCGACGTCGACGGCGTGCGCGACCGTCTGGAGAAGGCCGGTTTCAGCGGCGCCCAGGTGCAGACCTTCGGCACCGGCAAGGAACTGCTGATCCGCCTGCGCAGCGAGCCAGCGAAGGCCAGCGGCGGCGCCGATGCCGCGACCGAGAGCGTGGCCGAGAAGGTCCGCGCCGCCGCGTCGCTGCCCGACAACGTCGCGCGCAAGCTCAACAGCGCCGAGATCAGCCCGCAGGTCGGCCGCGAACTGGCCGAGAACGGCCTCTACGCGCTGCTGTTCGTGGTGCTGGGCTTCCTCGTCTACATCACCCTGCGCTTCGAGTGGAAGTTCGCGGTCGCCGCGATCCTGACCACGTTGCACGACGTGGTGGTGGTGACCGGCTGGTTCGCGATCACCGGCCACGAGTTCGACCTGACCGTGCTCGCCGGCATCCTGTCGGTGATGGGCTACTCGATCAACGACACCATCGTGGTGTTCGACCGCGTCCGCGAGAACTTCCGCGGCCTGCGCGCCGAGCCCAACGAAGTGCTGAACCGCTCGGTCAACCAGACCCTGTCGCGTACGGTCATCACCTCGTTCGTCGCGTTCCTGACGGTGCTGGCGCTGTACCTGTACGGCGGCGGCTCGCTGCGCGGCATGGCCGAATCGCAGATGCTCGGCATCATCATCGGCACGCTGTCGTCGATCTTCGTCGCCTGCCCGCTGCTGACGATGGGCCTGCTGAAGGTCACCAAGCAGGACCTGCTGCCGAAGGCCCGCGACGAGGCCGCGCTGGCGCGTCGTCCGTAATCGGCCGCCACGCTTCCGACCACGAAAAAGGCCGCGCACTGCGCGGCCTTTTTCGTTTCCCGGTTCCGCTTGGTAGAGCGGCCTGACCAGCCATTCGGTTGTTGAACACCAGGCCGCTGCTGCCCTCACCATGAATGCATGAGCGTTCTTTGAGAGAAGCGGCCTGAAGGCCGCTCCACCGAAAGCGGCGATGCCTCAGTCGAACGTCTTCGCGTAGCCGGTGTTGACGATCGTCTGCTGCAGCGGCTCGATCAGGCGCACGTTCGCCGCGGCCACCTGGCGGGAGCCGAGGTCCACATGCATCGGGCCCAGCGCGGCACCGCGGAAATCGCAGACGCGGCCGCCGGCCTCGCGCACCATCAGGACGCCCGCCGCCATGTCCCACACCTTCAGACCGGCCTCGAAATAGCCGTCGTAGCGGCCTGCCGCCACGTACGCGAGGTCCAGCGCCGCCGAACCGGCGCGGCGGATGTCCTCGGCGTGGACCAGCAGCGACTTGATGCAGTCGAGTTGCGCGTCGACGCGCTTGCGCTCGCGCGGGGCGAAGCCGGTGGCGAGCATCGCGCCCGTCAGTTCCTTGCGTTCGCTGACGCGGATGCGGCGGCCGTTGAGCTGCGCGCCGCTGCCGCGGCTGGCGGTGAACAGTTCGTTGCGCAGCGGGTCGAAGATCACCCCGTGCAGCGGTTCGGCGCCTTCGCACAGCGCGATCGAGACGCACCAGTGCGGGAACCCGTGCAGGTAGTTGCTGGTGCCGTCGAGCGGATCGATCACCCAGGTGTAGCGGCCGGGGCCGCGGTTGCCCTTCTGGTGCCCGCCTTCCTCGCCGAGGACCGCGTATTCCGGATGCGCCCGGCGCAGTTCCTTGACGATCTCGACTTCCGCCATGCGGTCGACTTCGCTGGCGAAATCCATCCGGTCCTTCTCGATCACGTCGATGGCGTCGAGGCGCGCGAGGTTGCGGAGGAGGACGTTGCCGCCGGCGCGCGCCGCCTTGACCATGACATTGACTGCGGGCTGATGCATGCGAACGACTCCGGACGCGGCCTTGCGGACGCGGAAAAGGGACAGGCGGGCGGGGGCAAAGAACGTGGCGGTGCGAGACCGCGCGGAAAGTTTAACATTGGCGGCATGTCGTCCGCCTCCGTCGATCCACCACCGGGCCCTGCGCCGAGTGCCGCTCCCGGGTTTCCCCCCGGGTTTTCCTCCGCGTTCCCGCCGGGTTTCCCCGCCGATCGCCTGCGCATCGTGCTCGTCGGCACCCAGCACCCGGGCAACATCGGCTCGGCGGCGCGCGCGATCCGCACCATGGGCCTTGCCCGGCTGGTGTTGGTGGCGCCGGAACGCTTCCCGCATCCCGAGGCCGTGGCGCTGGCCGCCGGCGCCGCCGGCGTGCTGGAGACCGCGGTCGTGACCGCCACGCTGGCCGACGCCGTCGCCGACTGCCGGCTGGTGCTCGGCTGCACCGCGCGCAGCCGCCGGATCGCGCTCGACGAGCTGCATCCGCGCCAGGCCGCCGCCCGCGGGCTGGCGGTGGCGACCGCCGGCGGTGAGGTCGCGGTCGTCTTCGGGCGCGAACGCACCGGGCTGGAGAACGAGGAGTTGCAGCTGTGCCATGCCGCCGTGCACATCCCGTCGGACCCGGACTACGGGTCGCTGAACCTCGCGGCCGCCGTTCAGGTCTTGGCATACGAATTGCGTAACGGCTGGTTCGAGCACGCGATGCCGGGCCGCTGGAGCGCCCCGGCGTTAACGCCGACGGCCACGGAAGCCTCCTCGTCCCCGCCGGGACGGGAGCCTCCCGCGACCCACGCCGAGCTCGAGGGCTTCTTCTCGCAATTGGCGGACACCCTGGATGCGATCGATTTCCACAAAGGCCGCACCCCCGCAGCGGCGATGCGCAAGTTCCGGCGCCTGTTCCTGCGGGCGGCGCTGGATGCGCGGGATGTCCGCCTCCTGCGCGGGTTGCTGGCCGACGCCAGGCGCATGGCCGACATCGCGGAAGGCCGCCTCCCACCGCCGCGGCGGGGCGACTGACCTGCGACGACGGTCGTCCCGTGCCGACCGTCCGGCGACCCCGGAGTCCTGAGCATGCGCGCCGTCCTCGTCCGTCTCGCACTGCTGCTCGGCCTGCTGTCGGGCCTGGCCGGCACGGCGCCCCGTGCGGCAGCGGCTGACGGACAGCGTCACATTCTGGTCCTGGGCCGCATCAGCGACGACCCCAAGCTCCACTACGAACAGCTCAAGCCGCTGCTGGACTACGTGGTCCCGCGGATGGCCGACGTCGGCATCCCCGAGGGCCGGGTGCTGATTGCCCGGGACGCCCACCAGATGGCCAGCTACCTGCGTCGCGGCCAGGTCGACTGGGTCACCGAGACCGCCGGCACGGCCATGCTGCTCGAACAGCGCGGCGGCGCGCAGCCGCTGCTGCTGACCGAACGCGACGGCGTCAGCCGCTACCGGGCGGTGTTCTTCGTCCGGCGCGACAGCGGCCTGAACACGCTGGACGATCTGCGCGGGCGCAGCGTGGCGTTCCAGAACAACGCCTCGACCAGCGCCTACTTCATGCCCGCGATCGAGCTGCTGCGCCGGAAGATGTCACTGAGCCTGCTGCTGTCGCCGATGGACAAGCCCTCCGGCGACAGCGTCGGCTACGTCTTCGCCCGGTCCGAGCTGAACATCGGCGCCTGGGTGCACAAGCGCCTGGTCGACGCCGGCACGATGAGCGAACTCGACTGGCAGAACCCGGCGCGGGTGCCGCCGTCGTTCCGCCCGGACCTGATGGTCATCCACACGTCCGAGCCGGTACCCCGCGCGCTGGAGATGGTCCGTGGCGACCTGGACCCGAGGGTCCAGGCGCGGCTGCGCGAGGTGCTGACCGAGGCCGCGCACGATCCCGCCGCGGCGCAGGCGATGAAGTACTTCTTCCGCACGACCCGGTTCATGCCGCTCGGCGACGACGACCGCGCGGTGCTGGCGCGCCTGCGCGAAGGCGTGTCCGAAGTCCGGGCGGTCGTCGAATGAAGGCCTTCGACGGCCTGCAGGCCAAGTTCATGGCCGTGATCGGCCTGGCGCTGGCGGTGATGCTGGCCGTGATCTGGCTGATCTGGCAGCGGCAGGCGGCGACCCAGGCCGAAGTGCTGCGGCTCAGCAGCGACGCCACCCGCGTGCTGGTCTACGACCGCCTGCGCCAGCGCGGCGAATCGCAGGTCGGGCAGGCCGCCGACATGCTGGTCAACCCGGTCTACTACTTCGACCTGGACGCCATCGGCGCCATCACCCGCAGCATCCTGCGCCAGCCGGACGTGGCCTACGTGCTGGTCTACGACGCCAAGGGCGACATCCTCCACGACGGCTCCGGCGACATCCCCACGTTCGGCCAGCGCATGACCGACCCGCTGGCGACGCGGATCGTCGCCGCCGACGGCCTGCGCGTGCTGTCCACCCGCGAGGTGATGGACGTCTCCGCGCCGATCCTCATCGGCGACCAGCGCCTCGGCGGCCTGCGCGTGGGCTATTCGCTGGGCAAGCTGCGCGCCGAGCAGGCGCACGTCGATGCCGAGATCACCGAACGCCTGCGCGCGCTGGGCCAGCGCCATTTCGCCTGGATCGGGCTGCTGCTGTTGCTGCTGGTGTCGCTGGCGGTGTTCGTGGCGATCGTGCTGCAGCGCGCGCTGATCACGCCGATCCGCCAGCTCTCCGACGCCGCGCGCGAGATCGAGTCCGGCAATTTCTCCACGGTCCTGCCGGCCAGCAGCCGGCGCGACGAGGTCGGCACGCTGGTGCGCGCGTTCTCGCGCATGGCCGAGAGCATCGATCGCCACGACCGCGACATGCGGCGGATGGCGTACACCGATTCGCTGACCGGGCTGGCGAACCGGCTCGCGTTCCGCGAGACCCTCGACCACCGGCTGATGCAGCTGCGCGGCGTCGGCCGCCAGCTCGCGCTGCTGTTCGCCGACATCGACGATTTCAAGCGCGTCAACGACACCCTCGGCCACGACGTCGGCGACGAGGTGCTGATCCAGTTCGCCAACCGCATCCGCGAAGCGGTGGAACGCATCGGCGGCGCCAACGGCGAACTGGCGCGCTTCGGCGGCGACGAATTCGTGATCCTGCTGCAGGGCGACGGCACCCAGGACGACGTGCGCGCCAGCGCCGCGCACCTGGCCGAGACGCTGGTGACGGAGCTGAGCCGGCCGATCGTGGTGCAGGACCGGCAGGTGTTCCTGGGCACCTCGATCGGCGTGACGCTGTTCCCGGACGATGCCTCCGGCGCGACCATGCTGATGAAGAACGGCGACATCGCGATGTACCAGGCGAAGGTGGCCGGCAAGAACGGCTACCGTTTCTACAGCCGCGCGATGGACCAGGCGGTGACCCGCCGGGTGCGGATCGAGCAGGACCTGCGCGGCGCCTGGGAGCGCGGCGAACTCACGCTGGCGTACCAGCCGATCTACCGCGTCGCCGACAAGACCCTGCTCGGCGCCGAGGCCCTGCTGCGCTGGCAGCATCCGGTGCACGGCCAGGTGTCGCCGTCGGTGTTCATCGACGTCGCCGAGCAGAGCGGCCTGATCGAGACCATCGGCCCGGCGGTCTTCCGCGCCGCCTGCCGCGACGCCGCGCGCTGGCGCCGCGACGACGGCCGGGACCTGTTCGTCTCGGTCAACGTCTCCGCGCGCCAGCTGCGCAGCGGCGATTTCCGCGAGCAGGTGATGGGCGCGCTGGAAGACACCGGTCTGCCGCCGCACCTGCTGCACATCGAACTGACCGAGACCGCGGTGCTGGGCGACGAGGACCAGGCGCGGCAGATCCTCACCGCGCTGCGCGAGGTCGGCGTGAAGGTGTGGCTCGACGACTTCGGCACCGGTTTCTCGGGCCTGAGCCACCTGCGCCGCGTGCCTGTGGACGGCGTGAAGATCGACCGCAGCTTCATCGCCGACGTGCTGCGCGACCCGGACGACCTGGCGCTGACCACCGCGATCATCGCGATGGCGCATTCGCTGGGGATGATCGTGGTCGCCGAGGGCGTGGAGAAGGAAGGGCAGTGCGACCTGCTGCGCAGCCGCGGCTGCGACTTCGCGCAGGGCTACTGGCTGGGCCATCCGATGAACATGCGCGATTTCGCGACGCTGGTGGCCTGAGGCCGACCGGCCTCAATGCAGGCTGGCGATCCACGCCCACAGCATCGCGACGAGGTTGCCCGACACCGCGCCGAACACCCAGATCGCGACCGTGCCCGCCGCCCAGGCGACGAGCATCAGCACGCCGTCGCGTTCCAGCAGCGCCAGCGCGTACAGCAGCAGCAGCCCGGCGAACAGGTAGTTGGTGAACGGGATCGGCAGCGCCAGCAGGATCCCCAGCAGGACCAGCTGCAGCCCCGACAGCACCGTCGCCACCGGGTGGTCGACCAGCGCGAACAGCCGTGGACGGACGAGCTTTTCCAGCCAGCGCAGCAGCCGGTCGGTGCGGCGGTCGAAGCGGACCAGCGTGCTGCGCTGCGGCCCGCGGCGGGCGATGAAGCCCGGCAGCCACGGTTTGCGCTGCAACAGCAGCAGGTGCAGGCCGACCAGCACCACCAGCGGGCCGCTGAGGCCGCCGGCGAGGCCGGGGATCGGGATCAGCGCCGGCAGCGTGGCCAGCAGCAGGAGCACGCCGAAGGTGCTGCGCCCGAGGCCGCCGACCAGCGCATGCAGTTCGAGGCGTTCGTCCGGATCGCCGGCGCACAGCGCGTCGATCACCGCCCGCATGCCCTGCGGGCCGTCCTGCGCTGCGGTGTCGCCCCCTGCGTCCGCCGGTGCCGGCGCGGGCGCGTCAGCCATCCTCGTCCGCGTCCCTGCGGTCCACCCGCGACAGCAGCAGCTTGTCGATGCGCGGGCCGTCCAGGTCCACCACCTCGATCCGCCAGCCGGCCCATTCGAAGGCCTCGGCGGTGTTCGGGATGCGGCCGAAGTGCGCGATCACCATGCCGGCGGCGGTGTGGTAGTCGTGTTCTTCCGTGTGCGGCAGGGCGTGGCCGATCAGTTCGCGCAGTTCGTCGACCGGCAGCGAGCCGTCGACCAGCAGCGAGCCGTCGTCGCGGGTCAGCACCAGCGCCCCGGCGTCGGGCGTCTCGCCCGACTGCAGGCGGCCGATCACCGCGCCCATCAGGTCGTTCACGGTCACCATGCCGGTGACCTCGCCGTATTCGTCGACCACCAGCGCCAGCGACTGCTGCTCCTCGCGGAAGATCTCCAGGAGCTTCAGCGCGTGGGTGGATTCGGAGACGAACAGCGCCGGGCGCAGGGTCTTGAACAGTTCCGGCGCCCGCGATTCGAGGCGCTCCAGCAGCGACTTGACCTCCAGCACGCCGAGCACGTCGGCGTCGCTGCCGCGGTAGACGGGATAACGCGAATACGGCGTCTCGCGCATCTCGGCGAAGTTCTCCTCGAACGAGGCGTTCGCGTCCAGCCAGACGATGCGGGTGCGCGGGGTCATCATGCTCTCGACCGTGCGGTCGCCCAGGCGCATGACCCGCTGCATCATGTTGCGTTCGTCGTCGTCGATCAGACCCTGCTCGTGGCTTTCGCTCACGATCAGCTGGATCTCTTCCTCGGTGATCGCGTTGTCGTCGGTGTCGCCCAGGCGCAGCAGGCGCATCACCCAGCGGGTGCAGGTCGACAGCGCCAGCACGAAGGGCTTGGCCAGCGACGCGAAGAACTGCATCGGGTAGGCGACCACGACGGCGATCTTCTCCGGGCGCAGGGTGCCGATGCGCTTGGGCACCAGCTCGCCGAGCAGGCCGACCACGAACAGCGTCACCAGGAAGCCGAAGACCAGGCCGATGAGGTGGGCGTACGGGACCAGCTCCGGGACCTGCGACAGCGGCACGGCGAGGCTCTCGCCGATCGATTCGCCGCCCAGCAGGCCGATGATCATGCCCAGCGCGGTGATCCACAGCTGGACCGCGGACAGGAATTTCTCCGGCTCGTTCGCCAGCTCCAGCGCCTTGCGGGCGCCGGCGCTGTGGGTCGCCATCTGCTTGAGCCGGCTCTTGCGGGAGGTCAGCACCGCCATCTCCGACAGGGCGAAGAAGGCGTTGAACAGCACCAGGGCGACCACGATCAGGAACTTAGCCACGGCGATCGACTCCGGCCGGGGCGCGGTGGTCGTCTGGCGACGGGGCCCCGGGGGCATGACGCGTGGGGCGGCAGGCCGGGGTGGCGAGGGGAGGCATCTGGAAAAGGAGGGGGAACGGGGGAGCGACCGATGATAGCAGGCGGGTCCGGCACCTCCGCGGTAGCCGGGACGCCGCCCGGACCGTCCGGCCGGCGGTCCGGGATGACAGTCCCGTGTCAGCCGGGTGACGGCCCGGCGGCGGATGTCACATCGAAGTCACAATTCGGACTTACGCTATTCACATCACCGTCATCGAGGCGACCGCCATGTTTTCCCTGCAAACCATCTTCGGCTCCGGCCAGCAGTTCTACGGCCTGCTCGACGAAGCCGCCGCGGCCGCGCACGAGAGCGCCCAGGCCCTGCACGCGATGATGAAGGCCACCGACCGCCAGCCGGCACTGGACGCCTTCAAGCTGGCCCGCACCCGCGAGCGCGCCGCCTCCGACAAGATCGGCAAGGCGCTGGTCGACAGCTTCATCACCCCGATCGAGCGCGAGGACATCGAGGCCCTGGGCTCGGCGCTGTACAAGATCCCGAAGCAGATCGAGAAGTTCGCCGATCGCTATTCGCTGGCGATCCAGCACCTGGAAGGCATCGACTTCGCGCCGCGCGCGGCGATGCTGGAGCAGGCCGCGGGCGTGGTGGTGGACATGGTCCGCGAGCTGCGCCACCTGAACATCGACCGCATGACCGCGCTCAACGAGAAGCTGCGAGCGCTGGAGAACGAGGCCGACCGGCTGATGCTGGAGCTCTACCGCGACATCTACTCGGGCAAGCTCGACAGCCTGCAGATGTTCCTGCTCAAGGAGTTCTTCGAGATCCTCGAGAAGGCGATCGACCGCTGCCGCGAGGCCGGCGTCGTCGCCTACCAGATCGTGTTGAAGAACAGCTGACGGGAGCGTCGACATGCTCACCCTCGTGCTGCTGGTCATCCTGGCCGCGCTCGTCTTCGAGTTCATCAACGGCTTCCACGACACCGCCAACTCCATCGCCACCGTGGTCGCGACCAAGGTGCTGAGCCCGGGCAAGGCGGTGATGCTGGCCGCGGCGATGAACCTCGTCGGCGCCTTCTCCGGCGTCGCGGTCGCCAAGACCATCTCGTCCGGCCTGGTCAACACCGACGTGGTCAACGTCACCTCGCAGGTCCTCATCTGCGCGCTGGCCGGCGCCATCGTGTGGAACCTGATCACCTGGTGGCGCGGCCTGCCGTCGTCGTCGTCGCATGCGCTGATCGGCGGCCTCAGCGGCGCCGCGCTCGCCGCCGCCCACAACGACTGGGCCGCGCTGATCTGGTCCAAGGCCAGCGACGAAGGCTGGACCCACAACAAGGGCCTGCTGTGGAAGGTGGTGGTGCCGATGATCAGCTCGCCGATCGTCGGCTTCACCCTCGGCGCGCTGATCATCTTCCTGCTGTACGCGCTCATCGCCGGCATGGCGAAGGCCGGCGGGCCGCTGGCCCGCGCCGTGCGCCCGCGCTGGGTCAACGCGTTCTTCGGCAAGGCGCAGTTCCTGTCCGCCGCCTACATGGGCTACGCCCACGGCCGCCAGGACGCGCAGAAGACCATGGGCATCATCGCGCTGGCGCTGTTCGCCGCGCAGGGCGCCGGCACGCTCGACCAGTTGCCCGCCTGGCTGGCGTTCCTGCATCCGGACGGCGGCAAGGAGGACATCGACAGCTGGGTGATCGCGACCTGCGCGCTGGTCATGGCGGCCGGCACCGCCGCCGGCGGCTGGAAGATCATCAAGACGATGGGCCACAAGATGGTGAAGCTGCAGCCGATCGACGGTTTCGCCGCGGAAACCGCGTCCGCGACGATCCTGGTCACGGCCTCGGCGTTCGGCATGCCGGTGTCGACCACGCACAGCATCTCGACCTCGATCATGGGCGTCGGCTTCGCCAAGAACCCGCGCGCGCTGAAGTTCGGCGTGATCGAGCGCATCGTGTGGGCGTGGATCCTCACGATCCCGGCCGCGGCGGGCGTGTCCTACGGTCTGTTCGCGCTGGTGCGGGCGCTGGGCTGGGACTGATCGCCAGCGAGGCTGCAGAAGGACGAAGGCCCGCGCGAGCGGGCCTTCGTCGTTTCAGGTGGCAGTGGACGCGCCGTGATGACGCCGACGCTCAGAGCAGGTCGCCGCCCGCGGAGAGCACGCGCTCCAGTTCGTCGCCCATGCCGCCGATCTCGAGGATCAGGCGGTCGACTTCGGCGCCGGTGAGCGCGTCGTAGGGGCGGTTCTCGCACAGCTGCAGGTACGGGACGCGATCGAGTTCGCCGATCGCGAGATAGCCGACGCGGCTTTCCCAGTTGAAGGCGAGGGCGCGGCGGCAGTCGATGCCGGTGGTCGGGGCGATGACGGTGCTGACGCGGAGATAGCCGCGGCCGTCCTCGCTTTCCAGTTCGGACAGGAAGATCGCCTGGTGGCGACGGCCCTGGTCGAGGGACAGTTCGACGCAGAGCACGTAGGGCTCCTGCATCGTGATCCGGAAGTCGCCCGCGGCGAGATGACTGCGGACCTGTTCGAAATTCTGCATGGGGCGGCCTGGGGGAAGCGTGGCGCTATGCTACCCGCCCATGACCGGACTGTCTGCCGCCGACCGCATCCTCGCCGCGATCCGCGCGATCCCGCGCGGCGAGACCGCGGCCTACGGCGTGATCGCGCAGCGCGCCGGTCTGCCCGGCCGCGCACGCCTGGTCGCGCGGTTGCTGGCGCACAACGACGATCCGACGCTGCCGTGGCACCGCGTGCTGCGCGCCGACGGCCGCAGCGCATTCCCGCCGGGCTCGGAACCGCAGCGCGAGCAGCTCGACCGCCTGCGTCGCGAGGGCGTGGCGATCGATGCGCACGGCCGCGTGCGCAACGGCAGGCGCGGCGCGAAGACCGTCGACGAGGCGATCTGGGGGCCTTGACCCGACGCGTTCAGCGCAGTCCCGGGCGCGCGCTGCGGCGGAACCACGCCGCGATGCTGAAACGCGCGCGATGCGCCGGCAGCACTTCGTGTTCGCGTTCGCTCAGGAAACACACGCTGGCGCCGAGCGGTGCGATGTCGACGTGGCCACCGCCCTCCCCGTGCAGCCGCAGCGCGCCGCCGTCGGCGACGCCCCAGTCGTCGTTGAGATAACTCACCAGCGTCAGCACGCGCGCATCGCTGTCGCGGAAGCGGTCGCGATGCCGCGCATACCCGCCGCCGGGCGGGTAGGCGGCGTAGTGGGCCTCGCACGCGTCGAGGCCGAGGAACAGCCGGCGGTTCAGCGCCACGCGCAGCGCGTCCATCCGCGCGAGGAAGTCGCGCGCGGCCTCGCCGCAGCGCGGATCGTCCAGCCACAGCGTGGCGTCGGCGCGGATGTCGCGGCGCAGGTCGCGTCCCGCGCCGCGCCCGACCGACGCCGGCGCGAGCGCGCCCTCGGCCTGCAGGCGACGCACGTCCTCGCGCAGCGCGGCGCGCAGCGCCGACGCGGGCCAGCCGACGAGGCGACAGGCCCCTTGCGCGGACAGCGCGTCCGCGAGCGCGTCGATGTCGAACGCGCCCGTCTGCGGATCGGCATGGAGATCGACGCAGAGGGCGGCGCCGGCAGTCGTCATCGCGGTCATGCCGGTATGATACGGGCACGTCGTCGACGCGTTCCCCGTGTCGTGCGCTCCCTTTCCCCCGAGGGCCACGGATGTTGTCCAGGATTCCCCCGGTCGTCCGGGCGCTGCTGATCGCGAACGTGATCGCGTTCGTGCTGCAGTTGATCGTGCCGGAGGCATGGGTCGTTCCGCTGAAGCTGTGGCCGTGGGATTCCCCGGCGACGGTGCTGTGGGCCGGTGCGACCTTCCTGCCGTGGCAGTTGCTCACCTACGCCTTCCTGCACGCGGATCCGCTGCACCTGGTCTTCAACATGATGGGCCTGGTGATGTGCGGCGTGCCGCTGGAATACCACTGGGGCTGGCGCCGCTTCCTCGTCTACTGCGTCGTCAGCGTGCTCGGCGCGGGCCTGTGCCAACTGGCGCTGGCCACGTGGACGATCACCCAGGGCGGCGCGGTGTATTCGACCCTCGGCGCCTCGGGCGGCGTGTACGGCCTGATCCTGGCCTACGGCCTGCTGTTCCCGACGCACCGGGTGATGCTGCTGTTCCCGCCGATCCCGATGAGCGCGCGGACGTTCGCGATGGTACTCGGCGCGATGGCGCTGCTGTTCGGCCTGACCGGGCAGGAGTCGGGCGTGGCCCACGTCGCCCACCTCGGCGGCATGCTGGCGGGCGGCCTGCTGCTCCTGCTCTGGCGCCGGCGGCGTCCGTCCGGCACGCCGCCGCCGCCGCCGAAACGCAAGCGGCCCTCCCACCTGCGCGTCGTGAAGTGAAGGACGCCCGGCTCCCGGCTGCGCCCGCCTTGCCGGCCAAGGCGCTGTGGTATGTTGCCGCGGGCGTGGATGCGGACCGAGGACAGCTGCAGGTGACGAGCCGATCATGAAGTGGGACCCCTTCACCATCATCGAACAGGTGCTGATCCTGTTGGTGATCACCAGTCAGGTCTGGATCTCGATCAAGGTCATCCTCGACTCCGAAGGCGCCGAGCAGTACGTGCGCGTCATGTCGTTCGCGACCGGTTTCCTCGCCTTCCTGATCACCCGCGCGCTCGGCATCACCTTCGCCGACCTGATGCTGATCACCCATTCGCAGAACAACCCGTTCGGCATCATGCTGATCGGCGCGGCCTTTCCCTTCCTGGTCGGCATCCTCATCTCCGAGGGCACGATCATCGCGCTGAAGCTGGGCATGCCGGTGCCGATCCGCATGGTCCTGCTGATCGCCGCCTTCACCCTGTCGCAGGCGGCGTACACCAATTACGTGGCGCTGGCCTCGAAGGTCACGACGCTGGACAAGGCCTTCATCCCGAACCTGTCGTACTCGATCGCGGTCGGCCTGTGGCTCACGTTCCGCTACCGCGACAAGCACACGCCAGGCGCGGCGAAGTAGGGTCTGCGGCGGGAACGAAAAAGGCGGCCATCGGCCGCCTTTTCCCCTGGGCGCATCGGCGCCGGTTTACCAGTAGCCCCACCACGGCCACGGGCTCGGGCGCTCGATCACGTCGACCTTCTCGCGTACCGGCCAGAGGTACACGACGTCGGCGGCGACGCGCGGGAAGCGGTAGTCGTATTCGCCGATCTTGCGGTTCTCGTAGCCGTCGATGCGACCGGTGAAGGTCACTTCGCGCTTGTCGGTGAACAGCGCCGGGTCGTAGAAGCCGGCGCGGCAGGCGATGAAGCGCCCGCGGGTGTCGTCGGCGGCCCAGTAGGGGCGGCCCGAGCCGTCGAGTTCGGTCGACAGCATCTCGAAGCAGGTGCGGTCGGCCAGCGGTTCGGTGCGGACGATGCGGCCGCCCCAGCGCACCAGCTGGCCGGTGCTGTCCTGCTGCACGGCCTCGTGCGGGGTGACGGTGGCGAAGGTGCCGCGCAGGGGCTGGGCGGTGGTGGCGCAGCCGGCGAGGGCGGCGGCCAGCGCGGCGACGGCGAGGAGGCGTGCGTGCATGGGAGGCTCCGTGGAGGGATCAGGGGCGGTGTCGCCGCAGGTCGCGGATCAGCCTGCGCGGGTCGTCGGCGCCGCCATGGTCGCGAGCGTACCGCCAATCCGCGAAACGTGCGCTGAGTTCGCGCAGGGCGACGGCCTGCGGCCGCGCCGCGACCACGCGCGCGGCCCAGGCGCCGGCCGGCTCGTGGCGTTCGCGCGCGAGGCCGAAGCGCCGATAGCGCGTTTCCATCGCGCGCCAGGCGCGCAGCACCGGGTCGCGCTCGCGCTCCTGCCGCGTGGTCAGCCAGAACATGCCGCCGAGCGCCAGCGCGACCGCGAGCACGAACAGCTGGATCAGCTTCGCCGAATCCAGGTCCGGCACGCCCAGGGGCTGCAGCAGCCGGCGCTGGCGCGAGGCGTCGTAACCGAGCACGAAATCGTTCCAGCCGCGGCGCATCCAGTCGCCGATGTCGAACACCGGGGCGAGTCCGGCGAAGTCGCCGAGCATCCCGGGACGGCGGTCGTCGAGCGTGTCGAAGATGCGCTCCGGCGCGACCGCGGCGGTCGGGTCCACCCGCGTCCAGCCGCGGCCGTCCAGCCAGATCTCGGCCCAGGCGTGGGCATCCGAACGCCGCACCAGCCAGTAATCGCCGACCGGGTTGCGATAGCCGCCGGCGTAGCCGGTGACCACGCGCGCCGGGATGCCCGCGGCGCGCATCAGCACCACGAACGCGCTGCTGAAGTGCTCGCAGTAGCCGGCCTTGCGCTCGAACAGGAACGCGTCGACGGTGTCGCGGCCCATCGGCGGCACGTCGAGGGTGTAGGCGAACTCGGCGTGGAGCCACGCCAGCGCGCGATCGGCGATGGCGGTGTCGCTGGCGACGCCGGGGGCGCCGGCCTCGCGGCGCCAACGCTGCGCGAGCGCCACGGCGCGCGGGTCGTAGCCGGGGGGCAGGCGCAGCGCGAGCGCGCGCAGCGGTGGAGGCAGGTCGTCCGCACCGAAGCGCGCTACCGCGCGCATCCGCCAGCGGGTGACATCGTTCAGCGGCTGCAGGCTGCGCAGGCCGCCGTCGCGGCGCGGCACCGCGCCGTCGGGCACGGACAGCGGCACGTCCAGCGCGACCAGGTCGTGGCGTTCGGTCGGTTCGACCTCGAGCTCGTAGTCGAAACGCGGCGCGTCGGCAGGCGGGGCGGGCACCGTGCCGACGGCGCCGGCGCGGGTCGAGGCCGACCACGTGCGGCCGTCGAAATTCCACAGCACCGGCCCGCGCCAGTACAACTGGTTCCGCGGCGGCGCCGGGCCGGTGAAGGTCGCGCGCAGGGCGGGACTCTCGTCGGCCATCAGATCGGCCCAGTCGCCGGGCGACATGCGGTCGGACAGGCCGGGCCGGCTCACCGCGCGATCGGGCACGCCCCACATCGGCGACGACAGCCGCGGGAACAGCCAGAACACGCCCATCGCCAGCGGCAGGCCGATGCCGACCATCCGCGCCACCGCGACGAAACGCCGCCACGGCGGCCCCGGCGGCGCGGTCTCGCCGACTTCCATCTCGGACAACTTCAGCAGCGCCGCCAGCACCGTCAGCGCGGCGGCCAGTCCCAGCGCCAGCGACGTCGGTCCCTGGTCCAGCAGGAAGGTCGCGAACGGCGCGAACAGGGCGAAGCCGAGCAGGCTGCGGGCGTCGCGCCGGCCGCGCAGTTCCACCGGTTTGAGCGCGAGCATCGCCGCCAGCAGCGCGCAGCCGGTATCGCGGCCGAAGCGGAAGCCGTACAGCACGGTCACCGTGCCGATGAGCGCGGCGATCAGCAGCAGCTTCAGCCACGTCGGTGCATGGCCCTCGCGCGCGAGCAGCGGGATGGCGATGGCGACCGCGCCGATGCCCGCGCCGAGCGCGCCGGGCTGTTGCAGCAGCAGCGGCAGCAGGCAGGTCGCGGCCGCGGCCAGCACCCAGCGGCGCGCGACCGGATCGAGCGGCACCACGGCGAGACGCGCCGGCTCAGCCAGGGGCCGGCCCGTCCGGCAGCAGCGCCAGCGCCTTCAGGCAGGCATGGCGATGGGCGACGCCCTGCGCCGGCCCGATCGGCGGCTGGCCGGGCAGGGTCAGCCGATAGCGGCGGCCGTCGCGTTCGGCTTCGTCCACCCAGCGCGCGAGCCGCTGGATCCGCGCCTCCCACGGCAGCGCCGCCAGCGCGTTCCCGTCGAGCTCGAGGTCCGCGCCCAGCGGCTGCTCGTATTCGCGCACCAGCAGCTCGTCGCGGCGCGCGGACGGCTTCCAGGCGATGGCGCGGCGAGAATCGCCGCGGCGGTAGGCGCGCAGGTGGTGCACGTCGTCGCCGGCCGGATGCAGCCGCGCGATCGCACGGTCGCCGGCGCCGTCGGGCAGCGGCGGACCGTGCGCCTCGGGCGTCGGGTAGACCAGGATCGGGCGATCGGGCCAGACGTAGCTCCAGGCGAACACCAGCCCCAGCGGCCGCGTGGTCGACACCCGCAGGCGGCCGGGGTCGAACCAGCCGCGCCGCTTCGTCGGCACGCCCAGCACCGCCTCGCCGGCGCCGTCGCGCAGCGAGCACCACGTGCCCTGCGCGGCGGTCATGCCGGACATCGTCTCGATCCGCAGCCCGCGGCGTTCGCGTCCGGGATCGGCGCGGACATGGATGCGCAGCTCCAGCGGCTGGCCGGCGCTCACCGGTTCGGCGCCGGTCGCCACCACGCGTAGCCCGGAGAGTTGCAGGTGCGCGGCGAACAGCCCGGTCTGCGCCGCGCCGCCCAGCAGCAGCGCGAGCAGCAGCGCCGGGTTGTTGTTGTAGTTCAGCGCGCCCAGCAGCATCGCCGCGATCAGCGCGGCGAAGAACAGGCCGAAGCCGCTGGGCAGCACGTAGATGCGGTGGCGGTCGAACGCCACCGGCAGCGGCTCCGGACCGCGCGGCCGGATCCAGCGCGCGGCGCGACGTTCGATCCATCGGCGCAGCAGGGTGCCGGCGTCGCGCATCGCGGCGTCGCGCTCAGTCCACCGGTACCGCGCGCAGGATCGCCTGCGCCAGCATCTTGCCGTCGCCGCCGTCAGCGTCCGCGGTGAGGCGATGCGCGGCCACCGCGACAAACAGCGTCTGCACGTCCTCGGGCAATACGTGCGTGCGCCCCCGCAGCAGCGCGTGCGCCCGCGACGCACGCAGCAGCGCGAGCCCCGCGCGCGGCGACAGGCCCACCCGCACGCCCGGGTGGTGGCGGCTGCGTGCGAGCAGCCGCTGGACGTAGTCGACCAGCGCCTCGCTGGCGTGGATGGCGGCGACTTCCTGGCGCAGCGCGCGCACGTCGTCGGCGCTGAGCACCGGCGCGCTGCGCGCGATCAGGTCGCGGCGGTCGTCGCCGGCCAGCAGCGCGCGTTCGGCGTCCTCCGGCGGATAGCCCAGGTGCAGCCGCAGCAGGAAGCGGTCGAGCTGCGAATCGGGCAGGGGATAGGTGCCGGACAGATCGACCGGGTTCTGCGTCGCGATCACGAAGAACGGGTCCGGCAGCGGATGGGTGGTGCCGTCGACGGTGACCTGGTGCTCGGCCATCGCCTCCAGCAGCGCGCTCTGCGTGCGCGGCGGCGCGCGGTTGATCTCGTCGGCCAGCAGCACCTGCGCGAACACCGGGCCGGGATGGAAGCGGAAACCGCGGGTCTGCGCATCGAACACCGACACGCCGACGATGTCCGACGGCAGCAGGTCGGAGGTGAACTGCACGCGCTGGAAGCCCAGCCCCAGCGTCGCCGCCAGCGCGTGCGCCAGCGTGGTCTTGCCGAGGCCCGGCAGGTCCTCGATCAGCACGTGGCCGTCCGACAGCAGACCGACGAACGCCAGCCGCACCTCGTCCGGCTTGCCCAGCACCAGGGCATTGACCTGCGCCTGGGCGCGTTCGAGGGCGGTGCGGACGGGGTCGTTTAGCATGTGCGGGCTCGCGGCGTGGCGTCATGGCGTCGACCCGCGGCGATGGCGCGGGCGACGGGTTCGGGCAGCAGGGTTCGGACAGCGTGTGCAGCGGAAGGTTCGAACGACAGGCGTCGTGCAGCGGGTCCGAGGGAGGATCCGACCGCGCGAACGGCAGTGTAATGGGACGACGGGTCGATGCAGCAGACGGTGTTCGCAAAGCGGAGTTTCCTCGCCACCTGGGCCGCGGCCACGCTGCTCAAGGTGGCGCTCGCCCTGCACCTGCCGCTGTTCGTCGACGAGGCGTTCTACTGGCAGGAAAGCCGGCATCCGGCGTGGGCGTATTCGGACCTGCCCGGTTTCACCGCCGCGTTGGTGCGGCTGGGCGAAGCCGTGGCCGGCCACGGCTTGTTCGGCGTGCGCTGGCCGTTCCTGCTGATCGCGGCGTGGCTGCCGTGGCGGATCGTCGCGATCGCGCGGCGCGAGGTCGGCGGCAATGTCGACGGCGACGTCACCGGCGACATCACCGGCGATCCCGCCTTCGCCTGGCAGGCCGGCACGCTGGCGACGCTGCTGCCGCTGCTGGGCACGCTGGGCCTGCTCGCCTTGCCCGACGTGCCGCTGGCGCTGGCGACGGTGCTGTGCCTCGATGCCGGTGCGCGGCTGCTGCGCGAGGTGCGCTGGTCCTCGGTGGCGCTGCTGGCGACGGGGCTGGCGGTCGGCGGGCTCACGCACTATCGCTTCGTCGCGGTGATCGGCGTCGGCTTCGTCGCGCTGATGCTGGGGCCCGAGGGTCGCCGCGCGCTGCGCGACCTGCGCGTGTGGCTGGCGCTGGCGATCGGCGCGCTGGCGTGGTGGCCGCTGCTGCAGTGGAACCTCGACAACGCCGACGCCGGCCTGCGCTTCCAGTTGGTCGATCGCCATCCGTGGGCGTTCCATCCTGACGGCATCGCGTTCCTCGGCGTGCAGGCGCTGTTCGCCACGCCGCTGCTGCTGTGGGCGCTGTTGCGCGCAGGCCTCGCGAATCGCGGCGCGACGATCGCGCCGGGCGTGCGCTATCTCGCGCGGTCGGGCCTGCTGGTCTTCGCCGGTTTCTTCGCGCTGGGCTTCTTCGCCGACAGCGAGCGCGTGAGCTTCCACTGGCCGTTGCCGGCGTATCTCGCGCTGCTGCCGCTGGCGCCGGCGCTGCTCGCGCGCTGGCCCGCGTTCGTGCGGCGCGCGACCTGGGCGGTGGCGGCGTTCGGCCTGATCGCGAGCCTCGGGTACTACCTCGTCGCCGCGACGCCGTCGCTGCGCGCGCGACTCGCCGACAGGCAGGTCTATCCCGCGAATTTCGCCGGCTGGAACGAGTTGGCGGACGCGGTCGCCGCGAAGCGCGCGACCATGCCGCCCGGGACCACGCTGCTGGCCGACGACTTCAAGATCGGCGCCGAGCTGGGTTTCCTGTTCGACGATCCGCGCGTGCCGGTGCTCGACCACCCGCTCAACGTGCACCATGGCCGCGCGCCGCAGCTCGTGCTGTGGGGCCTGCATCGCGATGGTCGTGCGCTGCGCGAGACCGCGCCGCAGTTGCTGGTCGTCGGTGCCACCCACGTCGAGTTCCGCCGGCAGCTCGCGCACTGGCATGCGCTGTGCGAACGCGTCGGCCCGCTGCCGCCGCCGACGGTGCTCAACGTCGACGGCGGGCGCAAGCGCTACCTGCTGTTCGCGCTCGAAGGCCGGCGCGCCGACACCGCCTGCGTCGCGCCGGCGATGGCGTGGATCGATGCGCCCGAGGCAGGCGCGACCGTGCCGCGGAAGCTCGCGTTGACCGGCTGGGCCTTCAAGGAAGGCATCGGCCTGGCGTCGGTCGAGGTGCTGATCGACGGCCAGCCGTTCGGCCGCGCCGGCTACGGCCTGCCGCGGCCGGAGGTGGTCGGTTTCTGGGCCAAGTGGCGCGACGGCGGTTCGACCGATCCGCAACAGCCGAACGTCGGCTTCCGCGCCGACCTGGACCTGACCGGCCTGCCGCCCGGCCGTCACGCCATCAAGCTGCGGCTGCACGGTCGTGACGGCAGCGTCGAGGACTGGGTGGACCAGTTCGTCGTGCTGCGGTAGGGCGGTCTCAGGGCACCGAGAACCCCGCCTCGCGCAGCAGGCGGGCGGTGGAGATCAGCGGCAGGCCGACGAGCGCGGTGGGATCGCGGGTGTCGATGGCGTCGAACAGGGCGATGCCGAGGCCTTCGCACTTGAAGCTGCCGGCGCAGTCCAGCGGGCGTTCGCGTTCGACGTAGCGGGCGATCTCGTCGTCGCCCAGCGTGCGGAACCGCACCGTGGTGACGTCGAGCGCTTCCCCTCGGCGGCCCTCGGGGCCGGCCAGGCACAGCGCGGTGAGGAAGCGGACTTCGCGGCCGGACATCGTCTGCAACTGTGTAACCGCGTTCTCCGCCGTGCCGGGCTTGCCCAGCGGGCGGCCATCGAGTTCGGCGACCTGGTCGGAGCCGATCGTCCAGGCATCGCCGGCCCGTGCGACCACGGCGTCGGCCTTGGCGCGGGCCAGGCGGACGGCGAGGGCTTCGGAGGGCTCGCCGGCGAGCGGGGTCTCGTCGACCTCGGGGCGTGCGGTCGCGAACGGCAGCCAGAGACGCTCCAGCAGGGCGCGGCGATAGACCGAGGTCGAGGCGAGGATCAGCGCGGGCATGGTGGCGAGGTCAGGCATCGGGCGCCGCGCCGCGGGCGCGCTGCACCAGCGCCAACTGCTGGTCGATGCGGTCGCGGGCCTGGTCGATCGAGGCGCGCATCGCGTCCAGCTGCTTCACCGGCGCGGTCGCCCCGTGCTGCTGCAGCCACAGCCGCTGGCGCAGCATTTCCTGCAGGGCGGTGCGGACGGTCTCGTCCTCGCCGCCGGTCATGGCCTCGATCTCGGCGCGGGCGACTCGCAGCCGGGCTTCGAGGGCGTCGGCGGCGTCCAGCAGCCGGGTGTAGGCGCGTTCGCGGGGCACATGCCGGCGCGACAGGCGCCAGACGAGGATCAGGACGATGGCCGGCACGGCCAGGAACGCGAGGGTCGCGGCGGGAAGGGAGAAGGCGGTCACACGACGGGCCCGGACGCGGGCGGACAGTCTGCCGCGGGTGCCGGCGGTCGGCAAATCGCCGGCGCGCCAAGGGCTTGGGTTTGACACGACCGGGGTCGGTCCCTACCATTCCGCGCTTATGTCCGCTGAAGTGCCCGAAGTCCTGGATGCTTGGCGCATGGCGGCGGCACGACGCGCGTTCGCGGGTCGTGTGCCGTTGTCCGCGATGCCCCGACTGCGCGATCTGCTCGCCGATGCCGAAGGAGAAGCCCGCTTCTCGCTCGAATTCGGCCACGACGCCCTGAAGGTGCCGTTCGCGGAACTGCAGATCGATGCCGAGCTGCCGCTGGTCTGCCAGCGCAGCCTGCAACGGTTCCTGCATCCGGTGTCGCTGACCCAACGCTATGCGCTCGTGCGCGAGGCGGAGGGCGACGACGAGGACGTCGAAGCCGCGCTGCCCACGGGCTACGAGGCCTTGATGGTGGCGGACGACGGCCTGCTGCGGCCGGCGGAACTGGTCGAGGACGAACTCATCCTCGCCGTGCCGCTGGTCCCCGCGATGCCGGGCGTCGAGCCGGTCGAACACGACTGGCCGGTGCCGGAAGACGAAGGACAGCGTGCCAACCCGTTCGCGGCGCTGGCGGCACTGAAGAAGACCTGAGGACGACGGCGGCCACGATGGCCGCGGCGTCCCTCGCCCGGGACGAACGCATTCGTCCCGGCCACGACAAGCGATTCACGATTCGAGCTGGAGCGATCCCCATGGCTGTGCAGAAATCCCGCGTTACCCCGTCCCGCCGCGGTCAGCGTCGTGCGCACGACGCTCTCACCGCGACGCAGCTGGCCCCCGACCCGACCACGGGCGAAGTGCACCTGCGCCATCACGTCACCGAAAGCGGCTTCTACCGCGGCCGCCAGGTGATCGCGCCGAAGACCAAGGTCGCCGACGAAGAGTGATGTCCGCGGCGCCTGCGGGCGCCCGCGTCATCTCGCCGGGCTTCCCGGCGCATCCGTGCATGCGGCTGCAAGGCCGCATCCACGTCTCGGGCCCGGACGCGACATCGCGCCGGGCGACACATGCGGGACGACCGGCCCTCCGGCGTCCGCTCCGCCGCGCCACCGTGGCCGCGTGCGGTCTCTGCCGGCAGGAGCCACGGCGCTCCGTCCAATGGGGAAATCTGCGGGCATGACCGACCGAATCTACGCGCGCATCGCGGGCACCGGCAGCTACCTGCCGGAAAAGATCCTCACCAACGACGATCTCTCGAAGTTCGTCGACACCAGCGACGAGTGGATCGCGTCGCGCACCGGCATCCGCCAGCGGCACATCGCCGCCGAAGGCGAGACCACCTGCGATCTCGCATACCACGCCTCGATGCGGGCGCTCGAAGCCGCCGGCGTCGCGCCGTCCGAGCTCGACCTGATCGTCCTCGGCACCACCACGCCCGACACCATCTTCCCGTCGACCGCCTGCCTGCTGCAGCACCGGCTCGGTGCCGAAGGCTGCCCGGCGTTCGACGTCAACGCCGCGTGTTCGGGGTTCGTCTACGCGCTGACGGTCGCCGAGAAGTTCATCCGCAGCGGCAGCGCGAAGACCGCGCTGGTGGTCGGCGCGGAAACCCTCACCCGCATGCTCGACTGGAACGACCGCACCACCTGCGTGCTGTTCGGCGACGGTGCGGGCGCCGTGGTGCTGCGTGCCGACAGCGAGACCGGCATCCTCAGCACCCACCTGCACGCCGACGGCGGCAAGAAGGAATTGCTGTGGAATCCGGTCGGCGTGTCGGTCGGTTTCAAGCCGGAGGAACACAACGCCGGCGTGCGTGTGCTGATGGCCGGGAGCGACGTGTTCAAGCATGCGGTGAAGGCGCTGGATTCGGTGGTCGACGAGACCCTGGAAGCCAACGGCCTCGGCCGCGGCGACCTCGACTGGCTCATCCCGCACCAAGCCAACCTGCGCATCATCGACGCCACCGCCAAGCGCCTCGAGATGTCGATGGACCGCGTGATCGTGACCGTCGATCGCCATGGCAACACGTCCGCCGGTTCGGTGCCGCTGGCGCTGGATGAAGCGGTGCGCTCGGGTCGCGTGCAGCGCGGCCAGTTGCTGCTGCTGGAAGCGTTCGGCGGCGGCTTCACGTGGGGCTCCGCGCTGCTGCGCTACTGAGCGCGACACGCGACACGTGTCCCCTCCGGAAGCCGTCGCGATTCCGTGATCGCGACGGCTTTTTCCATGCCGGGGCTACATTTCGACATACGCCCTCGTACAGACAGACCGCGGCTTTCGCCCGTATCATCGCCCCTCGGAATTCAGCAGGGGGGCTGTGCCGCTCGTCGGCACGGGTCCCGGACCCCACGGAACACATGAGCCAAGACGCCATTTCCCATCGTCCGCTGCAGGGCGAGATCGCCCTCGTCACCGGGGCCAGCCGCGGCATCGGCGCCGCCATCGCCGACACCCTGGCCGGGCTCGGCGCGACCGTGGTCGGCACCGCCACCACCGAGGCCGGTGCCGAGGCCATCGGGCAACGCCTCGCACCGCTCGGCGGCCACGGCCGCAGGCTCGACGTCGCCAGCGGCGCCGAGGTCGAGGCGCTGATCGATGCGATCGCGAAGGAATTCGGCGCGATCGGCATCCTTGTCAACAACGCCGGCATCACCCGCGACAACCTGCTGATGCGGATGAAGGAAGAGGAGTGGCAGGCCATCCTCTACACCAACCTCAGCAGCGTGTTCCGCACGAGCAAGGCGGTGATGCGCGGCATGATGAAGGCGCGCAAGGGCCGCATCATCAACATCGCGTCGGTCATCGGCGTCACCGGCAATCCCGGGCAGACCAACTACGCCGCGGCCAAGGCCGGCATCATCGCCTTCAGCAAGTCGCTGGCGAAGGAAGTCGGTTCGCGCGGCATCACCGTGAACGTCGTCGCCCCGGGTTTCATCGATACCGACATGACCCGCGCGATGCCGGAATCCGCAAAGGAAGGCCTCGTCGGCCAGATCGCGCTGGGTCGCTTGGGCGACGCGCAGGACATCGCCGACGCGGTCGCGTTCCTCGCCGGCCCGAAGGCCGGTTACATCACCGGGGAAACGCTGCACGTCAACGGCGGCATGTACATGCCGTGACGCGCGACGGAGGTACGGGTTTTCCCTGTATTTTTCGTTAAGTCATTGAATCTGAAAGGCTCGCTGTCGGCCACTCGGCACCGGGTTTCCCTTACACTATCCACCGCAATATCCCTCACCGGAGCACATCACCCATGAGCAGCATCGAAGAACGCGTCAAGAAGATCGTGGTCGAACAACTCGGCGTCAAGGAAGAGGAAGTCACCAACAACGCGTCGTTCGTCGACGACCTCGGCGCCGACTCGCTCGACACCGTCGAGCTGGTGATGGCCCTGGAAGAAGAGTTCGAGTGCGAGATCCCCGACGAAGACGCCGAGAAGATCACTTCGGTGCAGCAGGCCATCGATTACGTGACGGCCCACGTCAAGGCCTGATCGATCCGGGCAGGATGCCCCCCGGGCCGCGCGCCCGGGACCACGCCGGGGCCGCATCGCGGCCCTCTGCGTTTCTGAGTCCTTCCCACGCCGCACGGCACGATGCGCCATCGTCGTCGCGGCCCGCCGTTCCGGAGTCATGCAATGTCGAAGCGTCGCGTCGTCGTCACCGGCCTGGGCATCCTCTCGCCCCTGGGCAACGATCTGGCCACCACCTGGGATGGCATCGTCAACGGCCGCAGCGGCGTCGGCCCGATCACGCAGATCGATGCGTCCGGCTTCGCCACGCGCATCGCCGGCGAGGTCAAGGGCTTCGATCCCGCGGTCTGGGTGCCGGCGAAGGACATCAAGAAGATGGACACGTTCATCCTCTACGGTGTCGCCGCCACGCAGATGGCGCTGAGGGACGCAGGCCTGGAGATCACCGAGGCCAACGCCGAACGCATCGGCGCGATCGTCGGCTCCGGCATCGGCGGCATCCACGGCATCGAGGAGCAGTCGATCCGGCTGCACGAAGGCGGCCCGCGCAAGGTCTCGCCGTTCTACGTGCCCAGCACGATCATCAACATGCTGCCGGGCCAGATCACCCTGATCACCGGCATCAAGGGTCCCAGTTTCTCCGCGGTCTCGGCCTGCGCCAGTTCCAATCATTCGATCGGCACCGCGATGCGGATGATCCAGTACGGCGACGCCGACGCGATGATCGCCGGCGGCGCCGAGCGCGGCACCACGCCGACGTCGGTCGGCGGCTTCTGCGCGATGAAGGCGATGACCACCCGCAACGACGACCCGACCCGCGCCTCGCGGCCGTGGGACCGCGATCGCGACGGTTTCGTCATGGGCGACGGCGCGGGCATCCTCGTCCTCGAGGAATACGAATTCGCGAAGGCGCGCGGCGCGCGCATCTACTGCGAGCTGACCGGCTTCGGCATGAGCGGCGACGCCTCCCACATGACCGCGCCGAGCGAGAGCGGCGAGGGCGCCGCGCGCTGCATGCTTGCGGCGATCCGCGACGCCGGCATCAACGCCGACCAGATCGGT
>JBQCJG010000363.1:0-5381 GCA_051952955.1 Lysobacteraceae bacterium
CCCGCCCCGGGCGCGGGTGGGCGCGCGGGAGGTCGCGTGTTTGGGCTCAATGGGGGGGGGTGATCTGTCGCGAGCCCCGCCGCCCCCACAGGACGCCCTTCCGTTGCTCCTGCGAAAAGCGGGGCGTCGCTTACCCCAGCCGCGCCAGCACCGACTGCGTCGGCTTCGCGAGGTTGAGCGTGTAGAAATGCAGCGACGGCGCGCCGCCGTCGATCAGGCGACGGCACATCGCGGCGACGAGATCGGCGGCGAATTCACGGATGGCGTCGGCGTCGTCGCCCAGTGCCTGCATGCGCTTGCCGACCCAGCGCGGGATCTCGGCGCCGCAGGCGTCGGAGAAGCGCTTGAGCTGACTGAAGTTCGAGATCGGCATGATGCCCGGGATGATCGGCACGTCCACGCCCAGCCTGCGCACGTCGTCGACGAAGCGGAAATACGCATCGGCGTTGTAGAAATACTGCGTGATCGCCGCGTCCGCGCCGGCGTCGACCTTGGCCTTGAAGTGCTTCAGGTCGGCGAACGCGTCGTCGGCCTGCGGATGCGTCTCGGGATAGCAGCCGACCTCGATCCGGAAGTGGTCGCCGTGCTCGGCGCGGATGAACGCCACCAGGTCCGAGCCGTAGCGCAGGTCACCCATGCGCGCCATGCCCGAGGGCAGGTCGCCGCGCAACGCGACGATGCGCCGGCAGCCCAGCGCGCGATACAGGCGCAGCAGTTCGCGGATCTCCTCGCGGCTGCCGCCCATGCACGAGAGGTGCGGCGCGGCATCGAAGCCGTGGGTCTGCGCGAGGTGGCGCACCGTTTCCGAGGTGTAGCTCAGGGTCGAGCCACCGGCGCCGAACGTGCAGGAGACGTATTCCGGCCCGTGCGTCCGCAGCTTCTTCGCCGTCCGGTCCAGCAACTCGCGCTGCTCGTCGGTCTTGGGCGGATAGAACTCGAAGGAAATGGCGGGCGAGTGCGCGGGCATGACGAGCGTCCTGGCGGGTCGGCCGACATCATATCTCTTTATCGCGATGGATGTAAAACGAGGCCGGCACCCGGATGTCCGGTCCGCCGGCGGACACGGTACGCTGCCGACCCCGCCCGCCCTGCGCCCGTCCGATGACCATCGTTCTCACCGACTTCGCCCGCCCGCGCCTGTTCCCCCGCGAGCCGCGTCGCAACACGATCCAGGACTGCACGCCCGAGCAGTTCGTCGCGCGGCTCAACGCCGAGCCGCCGGTCGCGGTGCTCGACGGCTACGCGCCGTTCTGCAGGCTGCACGTGCACCGCAACTGGACGTCGACGCGGTGCATGACAATCCCGATCGACGACGGCAACCGCCACCTGCTGCGCAGCGGCTACGAAGCGCGCAACCGCAACGAGCTGCCGGTGCTGGTGCGCTGGTTCGAGGGCGTGGAGCCGCCCGTGGCCGAATACCTGATCGCGATCCTCTACGACCGCGCGCAGATGGCGAAGGAAGGCACGCCGTACGACGCCGACTGGGGCATCGTCGGCTGCCTCTACACGATGACCCCCGAGGAAACCCCGATGACCCCGATCACCATGCTGCGCAACGCGCTGGGCGTGGAGGAGGGCGGCTCCGGCGTGCCGATCGACCGCGAGGCGTACGCGCGCGCGGTCGCGTTCTGGGACCGGCATGCGGGGTGGCGGGGGTAAGCGAGGCAGGGCGCGCCTGCGTGGCCTTTTCCTGCGGGCACGTCGCGGGCAGGATGGCGGCAGCCATCCCGGGGGAAGCGCGATGACGAATCCATACCAGGCGCCGAACAGCGCACTGCCGCCATCAGAGGGTCGCAGGCCGCTGCCCGGCTGGGTCCACACGAGCATTTCCGGCGTCGCGTTTTCGCTGGCGCTGCTCGCATTCTGGGGCGCGGCGTATTTCCTGATGGACCATCGCGACGTGCTGTTCGATGGCACTGTCGCGCCGCTGCGGCTGGCAGGGCTATTCGCGATGCCCGGACTGCTGGCCATGGCGACGGGCCTGTTCTTCTTCCGAAGGAAGATCGGGGTTTTCCTGCTCGCCGCCTACATCGTGCTGAGCCTGGTCACCGCGGAGGACTGGACCGACGGCGCCTACCTCGCGAGCCTGCTGCTCCTGATCGCGCTGCTCGCCTTCGGGCTGCACGAATACAAGCGCGGGTTGTTGCGGTAATCCGGTGCATCGCTACAAAAAAGACGGGCGCCGAAGCGCCCGTCGTCGCACCACGGAGCAAGGGAATGAGGGGCGTCAGCTCTTGTACTTCCATGCCCGGTTGATGCCGAGCGCGGCGAGGGTGCCGACGGCGCCGGACAGCAGGTAGACGCCCAGCCATTCGAGGCCGAACGTGGCGCACAGGCCCAGCGCGACCAGCGGCGCGAACGCGGCGCCGATCAGCCAAGCGAGGTCGGCGGTGAGCGCGGCGCCGGTGTAGCGGTAGCGCCGGCCGAAGTTCGCGGTGACCGCACCCGCGGCCTGGCCGTACGACAGCCCCAGCAGCAGGAAGCCGATCAGCACGAACGCGGCCTGGCCCGCGCTGCCGCCGGCCATCAGCGTCGGCGCGAAGCCGCTGAACATCGCGATGGCGATCGCCAGCCCGCCCAGCGTGCGGGCGCGGCCGACGCGGTCGGCGACCACGCCCGAGGCGATCACGCCGCCGATGGCGACGAGGCCGCCGACGATCTGGATCGAGAGGAACGCGCTCATCGACTGGTCGGAGTACAGCCGGATCCACGACAGTGGGAAGATCGTGACGATGTGGAACAGCGCGTAGCTGGCGAGCGCGGCGAACGCGCCGATGACGACGTGCTGGCCTTTCTCGGCGACGAGTTCGCGGATCGGCGTCGGCTCCAGGTCCAGTTCGTGCATCCGGCCCTGGTATTCCTCGGCGACCACGATGCGCAGCCGCGCGAACAGCGCGACGACGTTGATCGCGAAGGCGACGTAGAAGGGATAGCGCCAGCCCCAGTCGAGGAAATCGCGCTCGGTCAGGCTGGCGTGCAGGAAGGCGAACACCGCCGCCGCGACGATGAAGCCGACCGGCGCGCCGAGCTGGCCCAGCATCGCGTACCAGCCGCGGCGTTCCTTCGGCGTGTTCAGCGCGAGTAGCGACGGCAGGCCGTCCCACGAACCGCCGAGCGCGATGCCCTGCACGATGCGCAGCAGCGCGAGCAGCACGATCGAGGCGCCGCCGAGCGTGGCGTAGCCCGGCAGGAACGCCATGCCCGCGGTGGCGGTGCCCAGCAGGAACAGTGCGACCGTGAGCTTCACGCCGCGGCCCCAGTGGCTCTGCACGGACATGAACAGCATCGTGCCGAACGGCCGCGCGACGAACGCCAGCGCGAAGATCGCGAACGCGTACAGCGTGCCGCGCAGGCCGTCCGCGAACGGGAAGAACACCGCCGGGAACGCCAATGCCGAGGCGATGCCGTACACGAAGAAATCGAAGTATTCGGAGGCGCGGCCGATGACCACGCCCACGGCGATTTCGCCGGGCGCCACGTCGGGGTGGGCCCTGGTGCCATGGTCGTGGGTGGAGACGGTGGGACCCGTGGTCGTGTTCATCGGCGCGTCGTCATCTGTTCAGGACGTGCGGCCGGAATCGCCGCAGGACACAGACTGACAGACTCCGCGTGCGCGGACCATGGGACAAAACGTCCAATCCTGCCCGCGAGGCGACGCACCTATATTGACCGCGATCAATTCCGGTCGCGATTCCCTTCCTCCCATGCGCAACCGCCACCGTCCGTCGCTGCTCGTCGCCCTGGCGTCGACCGCGCTGCTGTCGGGCTGCCACCTGCAGGTGCTCGATCCCGCGGGCGACATCGCCAGTCGCCAGGCCGACCTGATCCTGATCGCCACCGCGCTGATGCTGATCGTGATCGCGCCGGTGATCGCGCTCACGTTCTGGTTCGCGTGGCGCTATCGCGCGGCCAACCGCACCGCGACCTACACGCCGGACTGGGACCATTCGACGCAACTCGAACTGGTGATCTGGGGCGTGCCGCTGCTCATCATCATCGCGCTCGGCGCGGTGACGTGGATCAGCACGCACCTGCTGGATCCCGCGCGTCCGCTCGACCGCATCGCGGCGGGCCGGCCGGTGCCCGTCGGCACGAAGCCGCTGGAAGTGCAGGTCGTCGCGCTCGACTGGAAGTGGCTGTTCGTCTATCCCGAGCAGGGCGTGGCGACGGTGAACGAAGTCGCGGTGCCGGTCGATCGCCCGGTGCATTTCCGCATCACCGCCTCGTCGGTGATGAACACGTTCTACGTGCCGGCGATGGCCGGGATGATCTACGGCATGCCCGGCATGGAGTCCGACCTGAACGCGGTGATCAACGCGCCGGGCGACCACGTCGGCTTTTCCGCCAACTACAGCGGCGCCGGCTTTTCGCACATGCGCTTCCGCTTCCGCGGGCTCGCCGACGCCGACTTCGATCGCTGGATCGACGCGCAGCGCGCGGCCGGCGCGACGCTGGATCGCGCCACCTATCTCGAACTCGAGAAGCCCAGCCAGCGCGAGCCCGTGCGCCGCTACGGCGCGGTCGAGCGCGGCCTGTTCGACGCGATCGTGAACCGCTGCGTCGATCCGGCGCGGCTGTGCGCGAACCAGATGATGGCGATCGACGCCGCCGGCGGCCTCGGCAAGGACGGCCTGGGCTCGCTGGCGATGCCGCGTCGCGGCGATCCTCGGCTCGGCGCGTACGTGGCCTCGGGTGTGTGCGAGACGCCCGAGGCGCAGCGTCGCCTCGTGCCCGCCAGCTACGGCGGCGCGCGCGCGCCCTGATCGCACGAGATTCCCTTCGCAAGACCGCCCCTGATTCCGGAAGACCACGATGTCACTGTCCACCGCCACTGCCGCCTATTCGCCCCTCACCGGGCGGATGTCGCTGGCCGACATCCCCATGCTGCACGAGCCCATCGTGCTCGCGAGCTTCATCGGCACCGTGCTCGCGGGCCTCGCCGTCGCCGGCGCGATCACGAAGTACCGCCTCTGGGGCACGCTCTGGAAGGACTGGTTCACCAGCATCGACCACAAGAAGATCGGCATCATGTACGTGGTGCTGGGCCTCGTCATGCTGCTGCGCGGCTTCGCCGACGCGCTGATGATGCGCCTGCAGCAGGCGATGGCGTTCGGCGACAACCTCGGCTACCTGCCGCCGCACCACTACGACCAGATCTTCACCGCCCACGGCGTGATCATGATCTTCTTCGTGGCCATGCCGCTGGTCACCGGCCTGATGAACTACCTGGTGCCGCTGCAGATCGGCGCGCGCGACGTGGCGTTCCCGTTCCTCAACAACTTCAGCTTCTGGATGACCACTTTCGGCGCCGTGTTGATCATGGTGTCACTGTTCGTGGGTGAATTTGCCCGTACAGGCTGGTTGGCCTATCCGCCGCTGTC